>NZ_JALTCZ010000183.1 GCF_027008145.1 Thermococcus sp.
ACGACGTCCCCCTACTTGACTTCCTCGGCTGTGCTCCCTACGGCAAACTCCCCACCTGGATTTACAACTTCCTCGACACACAGCTACCCGACGAGGACGGGGTTTTACCCCAAGCACCCTACGGACTCAGGAAGGTTGAGGCGGCCCTTCTAATGGGCGGCTTTGAAAGGGAAGAGGTCGTGGTTGCGCACCCGAGGAAGGTCGAGCGGTTCATAGGAAAGGACACAACTGTGGTGGCACTCTACGAAATGGATCCCCTCGGCCTTGGACCGGTAAGCATGATGTTCACCGATGGTGGAAGATGGAAGAACTTCACCCGGGTAAAGTTTGAGGAGCTTTTGGGGAGGATAAACCGCCTCAGGGAGTCAAAGGGACTGGATTTCAAGCTCGTTGTAGGCGGTCCAGGGGCCTGGCAGCTCGACTTCAGACCCAAGGTTCGGGAGGATCTGAAGGTTGATCACGTCGTAATCGGTGAGGTGGATCACGTTGCAGGGCAGCTCTTTAGGGATATTGAAAGCGGAAGTGCGGATGAGACGATAATCATTAGGGATTGGCCGAGGGTCGAGCAGATACCCACGATAGTGGCGCCCTCATATAAGGGCCTGGTCGAGGTCATGCGCGGTTGCGGAAGGGGGTGTCGCTTCTGCGAGCCCAACCTGAGGGTTGCAAGGCACATTCCGCTGGAGAATATAGAGAGGGAGATAATGGTGAACATTAGGGCTGGCATTGATCACGCCTGGCTCCACAGCGAGGACATATTCCTCTACAAGGTTGAGGATAAGAAGAACTTCTATCCAAACGTCGATGCCGTCCTGGAGCTCTTTGCAACAGCTAGGAAGTACACAAGGAACGTAAACCCAACCCATGGCACCGTTGCCGGTGCACTGGCCGCCCCTGGGATGATAGAGGCCATATCCAACCTCGTTGATGCTGGTCCGAAGCACTGGGTCGGCATCCAGGTCGGCTTTGAGACCGCCGCCCCCGAGCTGATCGGCATGTATATGAACAACAAGATGAAGCCCTTCTCCCCCGATGAGTGGCCGTGGGTTCTTCTCAACGGAACCTACGTCTTTAACAAAAACTACTGGTTCCCCGCTTACACCACCATCCTTGGTCTGCCGGGTGATACCGACGACTACGAGATAATGACCGCCCGGCTGATAATCACAATGGAAAAGGAGCTCAAGGAGAAGCTCGGCAACAGGGCCCACTTCACAGTCACTCCCCTCTCCTTCGTCCCCATGGGGCTCCTCAAGAACCAGGAATTCTACCGCGTTGATGAAATGATCACCTACGGTCAGTTCCTTCACCTCTACTACGCATGGAAGCACACTGCGGAGGAAGTGGCAAGAGGGCTGCCCTCTGCAATGGGTAAAAACCTCTTCCTTATTCCCTTCTATCCGCTGGCAAGGTTTGGCATAAACGTCGTTCTGAAGCAGATCGAAAAGTGGGGCAAGAACAAAGGCTACGAGCTCAAGAAATTGGAGCCACTGGAAGACCTCCGCATTGAGGTGGAGGAGCACAGGTGGCAGGGACAACCCGCCCTTGAGGAGGCCTATTAGGCCTTTATCTTCTCGTATTTATTTTTCATCAGGATCGCATCGCCCTCGATGTTCGGACTCTCGCTTATGACAGCGCCTTTAACGCGGAACTCCTTGAGAACCCTTAGGAGGTCTTCCCAGTTCATGTCACTCTCCTGAAGGTTGAGGTGCCTCCTCTCGCCCTTGTCAGTGTACTCTATACCGCTGATGTGGATGTGCATGTTGTCCAGAACTTCTCTTCCCAGCCTGTCCTCCATGAGAGAGAGCATCTCACGCCACTCCTCGGTCGAATTGCACTTTCCGACGTTTCTCGCGTGTGCATGTGCGAAGTCTATCGTGGGGAGAACCATCTCAAGCTCCTCGCTGAGCTTCACTATTTCCTTCAGGTCGCCGAACTGGGTCGGCTTTCCCGTGAGCTCGGGTCTTATCCAGACCTTGACGCCTTTGTCCATGAGTTCCCTCTGGACATCCTTCAGAGCCTCAAGAATCCGTTGGTAGACGCTCTCCTTCGGCTGTTTGAGATAGTAGCCCGCATGGAAGACCACGCTCCAGCCGCCGGCTTGGTAGAGCCTTTCGGCGCTTTGGATTATCCTTCTCTTGCTCGCTTCGACCTTGGCCTTCTCGCTCGCGTTGAGGTTTATGTAGTACGGTGCGTGGGCCGTCAAGAGGACATCGTGTTTTTTTGCCGTGTACTTTATCTTCTTCGCCAGTTCTGGCTTGAGGTTAACTCCCCTGACGAACTCAAGCTCCATCGCGTCTAAACCTAGGTTTCTGACGTGGATTATGCCGTCTATCGTTGAGCGCTTTGGAGTTGAGAGGGGGATCCCAGCCGTTCCGAAGCGCAGTCTGTCGACCTTGAACATTCTGCACCACCGAACTGAATTAGGGTGGCCTAACTTAAAAGGCTATCCCTCGACCTCTACCCCAATGACATCTTCGAGCCTCTTTTTCTCTTCCCTTATCTCTCCTTCCAGATGGGCTCTCTTGCGCTCAAGTTTTTCCCTTAGAGCCTTCCTCTCTCTAAGGATCCTCTTCAGCTCCCTTATCTCTTCTTCCAGTGGCTTAAGCTCCTCCAGCAGTTTCTTCCTCCTCTTTTTGAGGGTCTCTATTTCTCCGCTAATCTCGCCCAGCCTCTCGACTTCAGTCGATAGGTTCTTAAGGAGCCAGTCAGCGGCCTTCTTCGCCTTTCCGTCGAGTTTGGGATACACCGACCGGAGTAGTGACAGGAACTCCCCGGGCCTTTCGAGGGCAACCCCGCTGTCCCTCGCTACTTCGTCAGCGAGACCGCCGAGGCGCATCCTCCTGAGGGGCTTTCCGAGCTTCGAGACCTTGGACCTCACCTCTATTTCTATCCTCCTCTGTTCTCCCCTGAGGCTTTCAATGGTTTTCTTAATCTCCTCAATCTCGGGCGAGCCCATTCTGGAGTCCAGTTCCTTCTTTTTCTTCTCAAGTTCCTCCTCGATTGCATTGATCTCTGAGTCTAGCGTCCCAATACGGGAGGAGACATCCCTTAGCTCGGAGATGACCCTTTCTAGCTCGATCTCGGGGAGGAGGAGTGATGAAAGTTCCTCCACGTACTTTGAATAGCCCTCGCTCAGCTCCTTGAGTAAGGCGTTTACGGCGTAGACTTCCTTCTCATAGAGTACCATTACGTGCCTGCCGTGGCTTACATGGAGCTTGCTTAGATCCGAGAGCCGCTTGCCTAGATCCTCGATGTCTTCGATGGACTCAAGGGCCCGCCTCAATGCTGAAACGTAGGCCTTCCTTTCAGCCTCAACCCTCTGGAGGAGGCGCTCGTCCACTTTCTTTGGTGGCTTCTTTTTCTCCAGGGCTGAGATCTTCTTCAACAGCTCCTTCTTTTTCCTTGAAAGCCAGCGGTTGTATTCCCTCTTGAGCCTCTCTGCCTTCTTCTCCCCTTCCTCACGCCTTCGCCTGTACTCTTTTAACGCCTTTTCCAGGCTTATCTTCTGCCCCGTCAACCTTCATCCATCCCCTAACCTTTCCCCTGAGGTAAACTCCAACAATTACCGAGAACGCAATGTCAAAGATTGCAAACAGCAGTTTCTGAAAGACGTCTATGTCGGATATCGTAAGTATTGAGAGGGCATACCTTGTCGTGAGATCGACGGTGACCCAGAGTGCAGGGGTCATAAGAAGCGCCGAGGTGCTGTACCAGATGTGGTGATCCCTCTTGAGGTACGCCTGGAGAACCTTCCCGGCTATCATGGCAGCAATCCCAAGGGCCAGGGGGCCGGCTAGGGCGTTGATGTATATTATCGTTGCCAGCAGTGGTGTTCCCGGGTAGCTACCTATAAGCTCCAGCGAGTATCTCTCAAGGTTGAGATAGGCGTTTATCGCACCGCTTATTATGATGAGCAGACCGGTCACCACGGATAGAACCACGACGAACTGCTCCACGACAGTCTTCTTGATGCCCCTGAGTACGGCCCTGAAGTCAACGTTAAAGCCCTTGGCGAAGAATATCCCTCCAATGAGGATAAGTACCGCCCCAGAAATTATCGTCGAGACTATTTTCTCGCTCTCCGGGTTCCAGACTCCGAAGAGCTTTGCGAGGCCGTAGAGAAGGGCCATGAGGCCGGGTATCCCAAAGACCACCTTGGCAACCTCGGGGTCGCTGAGTATCTCCCTCGTGTACTTGACGATTATGTACCATGTGGTCTCTATCCCGGGGCTCTGCTTGACGACAACGCGGCGGGAGCTTATTATTGGCACCTTTGAGGATATTATCGGGAATATCTGCTCGTCTTCGGCACCGTCAGTCACGGGAATAACTCCATCGGCCGGGAAAGCCTTTAGGACTTCGCCCAGCTGTCTGGTGAGCTCCATGTCGCTCTTGAGGCCGACCTTTGGATGGCCGGTTATTAGAGCAACCTCCACAGCCTCGAACTCGTCCCTCTCAGCTAACTCATCGCGTAGCTTAACAGCTGCGTAGACAACGTTCGCATCGCTGTCCTCCGGATCGGCCAAACTGAGCTTTAAGGCCGCGTTTACGCAGGCTTTCTTGCCTATCACCGGGCCTTTAACGCCCGCCTTCTTCCCAAAGTCATCATCGCGGTCAATCGCCAGAACGAGAACCCTGATGTCGATCACCCCTCACCTTCTCCATCACGGATTTAACCTTGTCCTCCATATGCCGCTCTTTATCGCGCCTGTCGTCTATTCGTATCGTCGTCGAGACCCTTTTCGCACCCATCTTGAACATCAGCTCGTGGGTCTCCCCAATAACATCAAGGGCATCCCTTACCGTTGGAACCTCTATTATGGTTGACATCGGCGTCAGCTGATATTTAATACCCCTCCCCTCTAAAAGCTTTATCACCTCGGCCACATACCTGCTGAGGCTCTCCTCCCCGAGAGGCACTATGATGAACTCCACTATGACCATCTTCGACACCCGTCTTATCTTCCTTCGGTGATGTTTTAAGGCTTGCGATACGTTAATAACTAACCGGTGGTAGATTTAAAGGGTGGTGGGTGTGTACAGGATAAAGGACGAGTGGGGCGAGTTCCTCGTCAGGCTCGCAAGGAAGGCCGTTGAGGAGTACGTGAGGCACGGCAGAACTATAAAACCTCCAGAGGACACCCCACCGGAGCTGTGGGAGAAGATGGGCGTCTTCGTCACGCTCAACAACCGCCACGCACCGCCCCAGATAGCGCTGAGGGGCTGTATAGGCTTCCCCCTGCCGATCTATCCACTCGTCGAGGCGACGATAAAAGCGGCCATCTACGCTGCCGTGGATGACCCGCGCTTTCCTCCAGTCAGGGAGAGCGAGCTTGATAATCTCATCGTTGAGGTCAGCGTTTTAACCCCTCCGGAGCCGGTTGAGGGCACGCCAGAGGGGAGGCCAAAGAGGATAAAGGTCGGTCGCGACGGTCTGCTCATTGAGAAAGGCATATACTCCGGCCTACTGCTCCCGCAGGTTCCGATCGAGTGGGGCTGGGATGAGGAGGAGTTTTTAGCGCAGACCTGCTGGAAGGCTGGACTTCCGCCCGACTGCTGGCTTGATAAGAACACTAAGGTCTACCGCTTCACGGCGGAAATATTCGAGGAAGAAAAGCCCTGGGGGCCTGTGAGGAGGAAGTCGCTGGTATGAGGTGATAGGATGAGCCTCCCCTATTCATTGGCCCTTATTTTACTGGCTGGAGCACTTTATTACCGGCTTACGGGGAAGGCGATTGAAAAGTACAGGGAGGCGTGGATAGATGGGAGGAGCTTTGGCGTTCGCGTCGTGGCCTACACGGCGTTGTACTACCTAGTTGCCCTCTACGCTGTTTTCCACTAAAAATCAAAAAGATGAGGAATCTAATAACTGGAGTATCTGTTGAAGGGTCTGTAGTGAAGCTTCCGTCCGAGAGCCAGAAAAACAACCATTGAAACGATCATAAGCCCCACCAACGCGAGAGCCCTTTCAACGTCCCCTGTAACCACTCTGGGAACAACAATTATGGCCAGTATGAACCCAATGCCCGCACCGATCCAGCCGTACATGAAGGCGGGCATTCCTCTCAGGAGCTCATTCCTGTAAATCAGAGCCAATGCGCCTGCGGTAAAGGTAATGAACGTGTTAACGGCGAAGGGGACATTGATGGGTGCCAGAGCCGAGGAAAGGATGGCTATTAGACCGGTTAAAGCAAGGGCCTTTTTAGCTTTGTTTGCCGTTTCCTTTCTCGCGAGCCAAACTGCCAAAAACACGGCAAAGACTATTGCCGATAGTCCTATTGCTTGAGCCGTTGAAGTCCTCAGTTCCTTCAGAAAATACATTAACATAAATGCCGAGAGCAGTGCCGAATAGATCGCACCCCAGATGATGTCTCTCATTTTCATCACCTCTCCACTACAGTAGCAAATGGGGAAAGATAAAAATTACCCTCCTTCACATATTGCTAAGCATCCTCCAAAGCATACTGCGAAGCTGCCTGAGTCTTCAAGTGCTAGGCACGTTGCACACAGCTCTGGAACGTAAGTACAACATGCTATTACACCTGCAGTTAACAGAAGGTGACATGCGATTTCGCAAGCTAAGTGGCACTAGAAACCCTCGGGTTTGGGCTGCATTCTTCCAGCCGATTGGATTGTTAAAATCTTGTGAGTTTCTGGATCAAATTTACTGGATCAAATTTAACGGTCACTTTGTTGATAGGTGTCAGTCGTCCATCTCTGTAGATTGACTGTATCAGTACCATTGTACCTTGGTTTGCTTTTTTGTTCACCATCACCGTCAGGTTGTACAATATCGCTGGGTGTGACACATATCCAAGCACCAAGGCCTTTTTGGTTCCGGGTATTCTGATATAGTGCTTGGGAGTAAACATCATTAAGTATCACAACGGTGTTCATGATTAACGTATCGTTTATTTTTGTAACATGCGGATGTTGCTTGGATGCAAGGGGAACGGCTATAACTTTTATCCCGGGTGTTGTTGTGTATATTTTTGTGTATTGCTCGATAGGGGAGTATCCCTCCTTGTGCAGGCTGGAGAGAATACTGTTGACATCCCTGTAGTCTCTAATGTTAACTGAGGATGCCTTCCAAGAACCAACATCCATAAGTGCCTTTGTAAGAATGCAACTTCCTGAATTGTTCTGGCAGTTACAAGACAGTGAATTTGTGGTAGTAACTGCTGTTGCAAGAACTATACTGCCATTCAATGCCATTCCAAATAAAGACAAAGCCAGCAACTGGGATGAGGACCTGTCTTCGCATTGTCCCCCCAAAGTTTTTCGTTGTATGCTTAGATTTCCAAAGGTTTTCGTAAACATTAGGTTGTGCACATTCGTGCTCACTTGAGCTAAAGTGTTCATTTAATTCAAAATTAGCCCTTTCCCATCTTCGCTATGAAGAAGCTGTTGCAGTCGTGTTTGTGGGTCCACGCCCTGAAAACCTTATCCCCAATCTCAAGAAAGCCCCTATCGCCCCAGCTGAAATCGTAGGGAATAAGCTCCAGCCCAACGCGGTTCACCGCGAAGAGGGCGTTTTCCTCGTCTTCATCAACCCTAATCGAGCACGTCGAGTAGGTCATCTCACCGCCCTCGCGGAGATTATTGTAGGCGTTCCTGAGCATGTTCCTCTGGACGCTGATTATGCGCTTGATCTTGTCCTCGTTAAAGCGCCACTTCACCTCTGGGAACTGGCGGTAGGTTCCGGAGCTTGAACACGGCGCGTCGAGGATTATCTTATCAAACCCGCTCCTGTCCCTGAAGCTCTGGCCGTCTGCGTGAACGAGCCTGACGTTTTTAATCCCCAGGAGCTTCATCTTCTCCTTCATGCGCATGAGCCTGTCGTAGGAATAATCCACAGCAATTATCTCGCCCCTGTTCTCCATCAGCGATGCAGCATGGAAGGTCTTCGAGCCCGGAGCTGCGGCCAAATCCAAAACCCTCTCGCCCGGCTCCGGATTTAGGACGTGGGCAACATAGGCACTTGCTAAATCTTGAATAACGAACTTACCCTGCTTGTACCAATCGAGCCTTATAACGGGAGTTTTGTATTCAAGAACCTTCAAAACGTCGGGAACCGGAGTTAGGGCCGTCCTTACACCGTTTTCCTCAAGGTAATCCCTGAGGGAATCAACATCCGTCTTCAGCGTGTTCGCCCTGACGTAGTGCCTCTGCGACCTGTTGTTGCTGAGGAGGAGCCTTACCGCCTCGTCGTAGCCGAGGAGCCCTATTACATACTCCACGTACCAGCGCGGGTGGGAGAATCTAACCGAGAGCCACTCAATCCGGTCTTTTTCCTTCAGCTCCTTTAGCGCCTTTTCAACGTCAAACCTCTCTATCGAGTGCATGAGTGCATTGATGAACTTTGCCCGGGAGAAATCAAAGCGCTCCTTGACGACGCGGATTATCGAGTCGGTAGCTATTGCCGGCGGAACCTTTCTGGAGTGTATCTCAAAAGTCCCTATGCGGAGGAGGTTTGCTAAATATGGATCGAGGTCTTCAACGGTGGAGCCCTTCAGAACCGAGTTGATTATAAAGTCTATCTTTTTCCGCCACTTCTCTATCTCGAAGACGTAGGCGTGGGCCAAACCGCGCGCCTTCTCGCGGTCTCTTCCGGCCACCTTCCTGAAGACCCTCTCGAGGGCGTGCTTGGAAGAGAGCTCGCGCTCCTCAACGAGGGTTAAAGCGTCCGCGACAACCTCCTGAAAGCTTATCCTGTAAAACAGCTCCATGTTTGACCCTTCGATGGGAGGTTTAAAAAGATGATGCATCCGAAATCCCGCCTGCAAAAGCGATAAATATCCGCGTGAGAAGGAACATACAGTGATGCCAATGAGAATTGAAGTCGGAAGGAGGGATAAGAATTTCACAGGAGCTCAGCGACTTAGATGGGTTTGTTCTTGACGCTGTGCATCTCATAGGGAGGTATGCCAACTACGTGATAGTCAGTAGCTATGTAACCATACTCTTCGGCCGGACTTCGTAATGGAGAGAGTATCTAAAGAGAGATTCATGGCCTTTTGCAGGGAAGCCCTGAATACAGGTTTTGAGTTTTAAATCCGGAGGACTGCGGAGGCCTCTACGAGATGCTTGAAGAGAATATGGGGATCAAGATGGTTAAAAAGGGCAAGATAATACCCAACGTGGAAATCAAGTTTCCAAGGGATAGCTATCACGAAGAGGTCCTAGAGAATCCCGGTCAAGCTGAACGACGAGACCCTCTGTATCTCCTCCATAGAGCCTCAACTCGCCTACAAACTTTATATCGGAAGTGATAAGGACATTAAAGATGCCTTTTTCCTATACGAGATGTTCAAGGACTACTTGGACTGGAGGGCTCTGAATGACTATGTAAAGAGGCTCGGGGTTGAAATCCCGTTCTAAACGCGATATGGATGAGAGACTGGCCTTCATACGGCTCTACGTGAGAAAACTGAAGGAGAACCCGGATAGGGTGTTCAGACAGCAGGTCAGGCTCGTCAATTCCTTCCTGTAAGTCGCTAAAGACTTCCCGCTCACAAAGGAGAGTACCTTAAACTGAAGGACGAGCTTAGGAGACAGACAAACTCCTCTCGCTCTTCGACAACGTGTTGAAGCGAGTCTGAGTGTTCTCGTGAGGTTTATTAGGGTATAACCTTAAACTTCTCCTGGTGTGACTCATGATCCTCGATACCGACTACATAACCGAGAACGGGAAACCCGTCATAAGGATCTTCAAGAAGGAAAACGGCGAGTTCAAGATAGACTACGACAGAAACTTCGAGCCCTACTTCTACGCCCTCCTGAGGGACGATTCTGCGGTCGAGGACATCAAGGAAATCACTGCCGAGAGGCGCGGGACGACGGTGAGAGTAGTTAGAGCGGAGAAGGTGGAGAAGAAGTTCCTCGGTCGGCCTATAGAGATCTGGAAGCTCTACTTCACCCACCCCCAGGACGTCCCGGCGATTCGAGACAGGATAAGGAAGCACCCGGCAGTTGTGGACATCTACGAGTACGACATCCCCTTCGCGAAGCGCTACCTCATCGATAAAGGGCTAATCCCGATGGAGGGTAATGAAAAACTCAAGATGCTCGCCTTTGACATCGAGACGCTTTACCATGAGGGTGAGGAGTTCGCCGAGGGGCCCATCCTGATGATAAGCTACGCCGACGAGGAAGGGGCGAGGGTTATAACCTGGAAGAAAATCGACCTACCGTACGTTGAAGCTGTCTCCACTGAGAGGGAGATGATAAAGCGCTTTTTGAGGGTCGTAAAGGAGAAGGACCCCGATGTTCTCATAACCTACAACGGCGACAACTTCGACTTCGCCTACCTGAAAAAACGCTGTGAAAAACTCGGCATTAACTTCACCCTCGGAAGGGACGGGAGTGAGCCCAAAATCCAGCGCATGGGCGACCGATTCGCTGTAGAGGTCAAAGGAAGGATCCACTTCGATCTATACCCCGTCATAAGGAGGACGATTAACCTTCCCACTTACACCCTTGAGGCCGTTTACGAGGCCGTCTTTGGAAAGCCTAAGGAGAAGGTCTACGCGGAAGAGATAGCTACCGCCTGGGAAACGGGCGAAGGCTTAGAAAGGGTCGCGCGCTACTCGATGGAGGACGCTAAGGTTACCTTCGAGCTTGGAAGAGAGTTCTTCCCGATGGAAGTACAACTTTCGAGGCTCATAGGCCAGAGCCTCTGGGATGTGTCGCGCTCAAGCACTGGAAACCTCGTCGAGTGGTTTTTGCTGAGGAAGGCCTATGAGAGGAACGAGCTTGCACCAAACAAGCCGAGCGAGAAGGACCTGGTGAGGAGAAGGGAAAGCTACACGGGTGGATACGTCAAGGAGCCGGAGCGGGGATTGTGGGAAAACATAGTTTATTTAGATTACAAATCGTTATATCCTTCCATAATCATAACACATAACATCTCACCAGACATGCTCAACAGGGAAGACTGCAAGGAGTACGATACCGCCCCCGAGGTCGGACATAAGTTCTGCAAGGACTTCCCCGGCTTCATCCCGAGCCTCCTCGGGAGTCTCCTTGACGAAAGGCAGAAGATAAAGAGGAAGATGAAGGCAACTGTAGACCCTGTTGAGAAGAAGCTCCTCGACTACAGGCAGCGCGCCATCAAGATCCTGGCAAACAGCATTCTGCCAGATGAGTGGATTCCTCTACTCGTCAATGGTAGGCTCAAACTTGTCAGAATCGGCGATTTCGTGGACGATGCAATGAGAAAGGAAAAGCCCTTGGAAAACGATGGAACGGAGGTTCTCGAAGTTTCGGGTATAGAGGTAATATCCTTTAACAGAAAAACCAAAAGATCGGAAGTAAAGCCCGTCAAAGCTCTCATACGGCACCGCTATCTCGGGAAAGTATACGAAATAAAGCTTTCGTCGGGAAGGAAGATCAAGGTCACCGAGGGGCACAGCCTGTTCACCTTCAGAAACGGGGAGCTCTTAGAGATTACGGGAGGAGAAATAAGGCCCGGTGACTTCATAGCTGTTCCAAGAAGGATTAATCTCATAGAAAGGCACGAGAGGATAAACCTTGTGGAGATTCTCCTTGGTTTTCCCCCTGAAGAAACCAGCGATATCGTGCTGACAATCTCGGTTAAAGGACGTAAGAACTTCTTTAAAGGTATGCTGAGAACCCTTCGCTGGATTTTCGGAGAAGAAAAAAGACCACGGACGGCCAGGAGATACCTTGAGCACCTCCAAAATCTTGGCTACGTCAAGCTCAGGAAAATCGGCTACGAGATAACTGATGAGGAAGCCCTGAGGAACTACAGAAGGCTTTACGAGGCTCTCGCCGAGAAAGTGAAGTACAACGGCAGCAAGAGGGAATACTTGGTCTCCTTCAACGACCTTAGGGATAAGATAAGGTTAATGCCAGAGAAAGAGCTTAGAGAATGGGAGGTCGGAACACTCAACGGCTTTAGGATGGAGCCTCTCATTGAAGTCAACGAAGACTTTGCAAAACTCCTCGGCTATTACGTCAGTGAAGGCTACGCCAGAAAGCAGAGGAACCAAAAGAATGGGTGGAGCTATTCGGTTAAGCTTTACAACAACGACCAGAGGGTTCTTGACGACATGGAAGGGCTCGCATCAAAATTCTTTGGAGGGGTGAGGCGTGGGAGGAATTACGTTGAGATATCAGGGAAAATGGCCTACGTGCTCTTTGAGAGCCTTTGTGGCACTCTGGCCGGGAACAAACGTGTGCCTGAGGTTTTATTCACTTCTCCCGAGAGCGTGCGCTGGGCCTTTATAGAGGGGTATTTCATCGGGGACGGCGACCTTCATCCGAGCAAGAGGGTAAGGCTTTCCACAAAGAGCGAGGAACTGGTAAACGGGCTGGTCATTCTTTTTAACTCCCTTGGAGTTTCTGCCGTCAAGATAAGGTTTGACAGCGGGATTTACAGGGTTCTCGTTAATGAGGAGCTTCCGTTCCTCGGCAACAGGAAGAGAAAGAACGCCTACTACTCCAATGTGATTCCAAAGGAAATATTGGAAGAGGTCTTTGGAAAACGGTTCCAGAAGAACATGAGTCCCGCGAAGCTCATGGAGAGAGTTGAGAAGGGCAAGCTTGACGCGGAAAAAACCAAGAGACTTTCCTGGCTCCTTGAGGGGGATATCGTGCTGGATAGGGTTGAGGAAGTTGCTATCAAAGACCACGAGGGCTACGTTTACGACCTGAGCGTTGAGGAGAACGAGAACTTCTTAGCAGGATTTGGAATGCTGTACGCTCACAACAGCTATTACGGCTACTACGGCTACGCAAAGGCCCGCTGGTACTGCAGGGAGTGCGCCGAGAGTGTCACAGCCTGGGGAAGGCAGTACATAACGATGACCATCAGAGAGATAGAGGAAAAATACGGCTTTAAGGTGCTTTACGCGGACACTGATGGTTTTTTCTCGACGATCCCCGGTGCTAATGCTGATGTTGTAAAGAAGAAGGCAAGAGAATTCTTAAAATACATCAACGAAAAACTTCCCGGTGCCCTCGAACTCGAGTACGAGGGCTTCTACAGGCGCGGCTTCTTCGTGACCAAGAAGAAGTATGCGGTGATAGATGAGGAGGATAAGATAACGACGCGCGGGCTTGAGATTGTGAGGAGGGACTGGAGCGAGATAGCAAAAGAGACGCAGGCGAGGGTTCTTGAGGCGATACTCAAGCATGGTGACGTCGAGGAGGCCGTTAGGATCGTCAAAGAGGTGACGGAAAAGCTGAGCAAGTATGAGGTTCCACCTGAAAAGCTGGTAATCCACGAGCAGATAACCAGGGACTTAAGGGACTATAAGGCAACGGGCCCGCACGTGGCAGTTGCCAAGAGGCTCGCAGAGAGAGGGGTAAAAATCCGGCCCGGGACGGTGATAAGCTATATCGTGCTGAAAGGCTCGGGAAGGGTAGGGGACAGGGCGATACCGTTTGACGAGTTTGACCCAACGAAGCACAAGTACGATGCCGAATACTACATCGAGAACCAGGTTCTGCCGGCCGTTCAGAGAATCCTCAAAGCATTCGGCTACAGGAAAGAGGACTTGCGCTACCAGAAGACGCGGCAGGTTGGGCTGGGGGCTTGGCTGAAGCCGAAGGAGAGAAACTAACCCAAACCTTTTATCCTCGTAACACAAAACGTATTTCGAGGTGTATTGCATGGCGGTCATCACCGTTAGGGTTCCCGACGAGCTGAAGATGAGAGAGCTGGACATAAACTGGAGCGAGGAGATAAGGAAGTTTATACAGAGGAGAATAGATCAGCAAGGCCCTTGAAATACTCAAACACACTCCTGTTTCGATTGAGAGGGGTTTCTCAGCAAAGTCGGTGAGGGATGACCGTGATAGTCGTTGATGCTTCAGTTCTCGTTAAAATCCTCCTCAAGGAACCTGGCTGGGAGGAGATATCTATTGACCAGAACACCGCGATGTTGGATTATGCGCTCGTTGGGGGCATGAACGCGATATGGAAAGCCGTTAAAAAGAGAAGAGCTACAAAAGAGACCAGTAGAAACCTCATAACGGCCCTTAAACTCCTTGGAGGTGGCATGCTAATTTTTGAGGCCAAGAGCTTCTTCGAGCGCGGTCTTGAGATAGCATTGAAGGAGGACGTCACAATCTGTGATGTCCTTTACATGGCACTCGCTGAGGCCTTAAGTGCGGAGCTCCACACGGCGGACGAAAAACAGTACTACGCGGCCAGAAATTATGTGAAAGCAAAGCTAATTTGCTGACTGCCTGTATGCCCTCTCTCGGCGCTCGACTTTGAATATCACGACTCTGTTGTTTTCATCGTCAACTTCGTAGAGGATCCTGAACTGTCCGACTCGTATCCTGCAGGTATGCTCCTCCCCGCGGATCTTTTTGTAGGGGCAGGAAAAGGGATTTTCCGAGAGGGCAACGATGATTTCTTTCAGTTTCCTTCTGTGGGCATCCGGGAGGTTTCTAACCTGGCGTGGCGGCCTTCTTTGTGAAGACGACTTCGTACATCAGTCTTCACCGAAGAGCTCCTCAAACTTCACGAAATCGCCTCTCCTGACCTCTTTCCGCATCTGTCTAAAGCTCTTTGCGCTCTCTCTTCGTCAGACCCTCATATCCGAGAAAGTTATCCAACCTTTGAGTTAAGCGCTATGAGCAGCTTTTCTATTCTCTCCAGCCTTTCAATGACCTCACTCAAACCCCTCACCGTGTTTATATTTGGTGCTCTAACTTAAATATTATTCCCTTTTGCAAGTTCCAGCACATCCAAAATCCTCTCTACGGATGGAACCTCGAAGCCCCTCTCGTGGATTCTCCTCACTCCTTCCGCCTCTGGGTTTATCCAGACCGCCCAGAGACCGGCCCTTAGGGCACCTTCAAAGTCTTCAGCCTTTGTGTCGCCGATGTGGACAGCTTCTTCAGGCTCAACCTTGAAGGCCCTGAGGGGCTTCCTGAACATCTCGGGCATCGGCTTGAAGGCCTTTACCTCGTCCGCGAAGAAGGTCTTGTCTACGTAGTCCATGAGCCCAAAGCGCTCCAGCAGAAGCCTCGTGTATGAGCCGGGCCAGAACATCACGTTGCCCGTGACCGTGACGGTTAGCCCCTTCTCTTTGACCCTTTTCAGCGCTTTCTTAGCCCCTGGAAGAACTATCTCGTCGCCCACCTTCAGCACTGCCCTGGCAGTTGCCCTCTTCACGAGCTCAACATCTATCTCAAAGAGGCCCGCTAGGAGTTCCTGACTGTCCTCAAGTGCCCTATGGGGGTTTCCCTCTTCCCTGGCGCGCATTCCCTTTATCATCCCTCTGG
Organism: Thermococcus sp.; assembly: GCF_027008145.1. Classification (GTDB taxonomy): domain Archaea; phylum Methanobacteriota_B; class Thermococci; order Thermococcales; family Thermococcaceae; genus Thermococcus. The sequence goes on from NZ_JALTCZ010000183.1 coordinate 15,268, forward strand.
CCAGCATCATGCCTTCAACTACGTCCACTATGCATGCTCCCATCAGCTTCGAGAGCTCGACCGCGAGGGCGTCGAGCATGGCGTTTATATCGAGGAGTGTGTTCCAGACATCGAAGGAGACGAGCTTCATCTCCGACCCCTCCCTTCAGCCCATGCGAGGTGTTGCAGGCCCCCCATAAGGCCCGCCTCCCTGAGGATGGCCTTTAGGTTCCTGAACCGGGAGCGCATGACGAAGAGCTCGTAGAAGCCCTCAAGGTTGCCCCAGTGGCCGTAGGCTGAGAGGGCCAGATACATGACCTCCTTTGGCTTGAGCTTCCTCCCGAGGCTCTCGTTGAGGGCTTTGATACCGGGTTTTATCCTCTCAAGGAGGCTCTCCCTCGCTATGAGGTGGAGCATCAGGTCTTCGACGGCTGGCTTCTTCCACTCAACGAGTTCGTCCTCGAATGGGAGGCCGATTATGAGCGGAACTACCTCAGTTCCGCCCACGAGGTAGCCGAGGGCCGTCTCCCCGTGTCTGAAGTCGGAGAGCTTTCCCGTTATGGACGCGAGGGCACTTTCCCTGTTCTCGTCGATGTCTATGGCAACCCCAATTCTCTCTACGGAAAAGTCAAAAACCTCTATCGCCCTGAGGAAGTTCCCGAGGTTCCTTATGACTCCGGAGTTGCCCTCACTCGGGATTACAGCAAGAAAAACACCGTCGGATTCCCTCTCTAGGAGGTCGAAGTTGTCGCGCTCGAAGACCCGCTCTATAAACCTCAGTCCCCTTGGAGGTTTTCTGCTCTCCCTGAAATCGAAGAGCTTCTTAAAGACTGCCTTGAAGAACTTTGCATCTGTTTTCCCCTCGACGAAGAGGATGCTCGTCTTTGCTTCTTCTCCAGAAAAGCCACCCCGGACGTCGAAGTCTAGGTACTTCCTGAGCTCGTAGACCTCCTTGAGGGTGAGGGCTTTTCCAGTGTCCGAGTATATCAAGACGTTCTCCTCGCTCTTCTTGAAGCGCTCGGAGAGCAGGTCAACAACCTCAAGGCTTGAAGTCACGACGGTCTCGTCCTCCCTGAGGGAGCTCGCGAACTCTATTAACTTATCCCTGTTCTTCCAGTATTCCGGGAAGAGGATTGCCTTCTCGTCGGCAAACTCCTCAAACCTGTTTCCGGTTATAATCCTCATTCACTTCACCATATCAACGGTTATCGCCCTTATTACGGCGAGACGGTAGAGTTTACAAACTGCTCCCCACTAAAGTTCGCTATGGAGCTTGCATCTTGCCCCTGACCGCGTCCTAGACCTCACCGGTGAAGGGAAACAGTGAGGCAATGGTTACGGCCCGATTTTCCCTTAGGCGATGTTGTCTCAGCCTGTCAGGGAGTGCTCTGCTTTCCTCCGCCCTCATAAGGCGCTTGAACCAAGGCATATCCCGTTCAGTCCCTCCAGGATTTCCCCAACCTCCTGCTCAGGTCTGGGGGTCATCATCCCTTCAGCATTGGATTCACTCATCATCGCGCTTGCCTTTTCTCGGGAAGGGTTATAAATGTTGATGCAGTCCTGTGATAAGGTGATGCTCATGAAAAAAATTGCCGGAGCGCTGGCGGTTCTCCTTTCGTTTCTGATGCTCTCGACGGCCGGTGCAGTTACCTTCAACTCAGCCAACACGGTGATAGTCCTGCCAACTACAAAGGTCGTCAACAACATCCCCCTTCACATAAATGAGGATGCAATAGCGGGTTCCAGGCTTGGGGCGTTTCTCGTTCTCAAAGGGATAATCACGAAAACCCACTATCAGACGGTAGATGTTCCCGTTGAATACCACAGCGTCCTCATCAAGGATGAGAACCAGAGCTACGTGCTGACTCCGAGGGATATGCCCGATTTGGGACTGCCCTTCGGAAGTCAGCCCATCGGAAAGACCATCGTTCTCAGGGTCAACTTTAACAGGGTGAGGTACAACTCCACCAGGCACATGGCCGAGTTCCTGGACAAGAGTGTCGAGATAATCTTCAACGAGAACACCACCCC
>NZ_JALTCZ010000184.1 GCF_027008145.1 Thermococcus sp.
GCCTGAAACCTTTTTAAATTTCCTTTTCCTACCCCCTACAAACCCATGAGGGTGAGGCCTATTCTAATCCTTGGGATCGACATAATAAGTGAGAACCCGAAGAGGTTTGCCGTCGTGAGCTGGCTCAACGGGAAGCTTGAGAGAAAGGGTGAGTTCACACTCTACAGGTTAATCCGCTTTATCCAGTCAAAAAGGCCCGATATAGTTGCCATTGACAGCATCACCGAGCTCGGCGACGATCTGAGGAAGTTCCTCCGCTCCCTCCCGCCCGGAACTAAGCTCGTCCAGGTGACCGGGAGACCCGGCGATCAGAGAAGCTTACAGAGCCTCGCGAAGGGGCACGGCATAAGGACGAGCGACCGCTTCGACCCCTATGAAGAGGCAAAACTCTCTGCTTTGCTCGCGAGCAGGGGGGTCGGTTATGAGGTTTTAGCCTTCGAGGACGAGGTCATCGTCAAGGTCACCCGCGGGAGGAGCCACGGAAAAGGTGGCTGGAGCCAGGATCGCTATAGAAAGCGCGTCCACAACCTCGTCCGCGACAAGGTGAGGGAGATAGAGGAGAGGCTGAGGAAGGCCGGGGTACCCTTCGACCTTGAAACAGAGGAGAGGGACTATGGTTTAGCCAGAGGCGAGTTCCGTGTTTACGCTTCTCGGGAGGAGCTTGCTGGTCTCGTGAGGCCAATGCGCGGCGGGGACGTTGAGGTGCGGGTCTACCCGGTGGAGAGGGCCGAGTTCGGCTTTGCCCCGCTCAGAGGAGAAGAGGCCGTGAAGGAGAGGAGGAGCATAATAGTCGGAATCGACCCGGGGATAACTGTTGGGATAGCGGTTATAGACCTGAACGGAAGGATAATAGCGCTTCACAGCGAGAGGAATATGCCCGTTGGTGAGGTCTTCAGGTTCATAAGTGAGGTTGGCCATCCTGTTATAGTTGCAACCGATGTTTCCCCGGCTCCGGGCTTTGTCGAGAAGATAGCGCGCTCCTTCAAGGCTCAGCTGTTCGTTCCGAGGGGGAGCCTCCGCGTCGATGAGAAGAACGAGCTCCTGAAGAATTTAGGGGTTGATGTTGACGACGACCATCAGAGAGATGCCCTGGCTGCAGCTTACAAGGCCTACCTCCGCCTCAAGCCCAAGCTGAAGCACATAGATGCCCGTCTGAGGGAGGCCGGCCTCTCCAAGAAGGCCGATGAGGTGAAGGCCCTCGTCATAGGGGGTTACAACCTTGGTGAGGCGATGCAGAAGGTAACGCTGAGGGAGAGGAAGATCGAGGAGAGGGGTGAAGAAGTGAGGGAAAGCGTTGACCTTACGCCGTACCTCCGGCGAATAAGGGAGCTTGAAAAACGGGTTGAAATGCTGGAGAACGAGAACCGCGAGCTGAGGGAAGTCATTAAGGAGCAGAGGAAAACCATAGGCAGGCTTGAGAGAAGAATAGCCGACTACGACGAGGAAGTGAGAAGGAAGGTTCTCCGCGAGAGGGAGCTTGAGGCAAAGGTGAAGCGTATAGAGCTCCTTGAGAGACAGCTCAGGGAGGCCAAGGCCGTAATAGAGCGCCTCGGCAGGGATCTGGTCAAGGTCAAGAGGATGAACGTCGTCGAGGTTCGCGGTTCGGCGGTTCCACTCAAAGTTCTCAGGGTTCTCAGCTGGCGTGAGCTGGAGAGGATTGAGCGTGAAGTTGGTCTGAGGAAGGGGGACGTGCTCTTCATAATAAACCCGGCTGGGGCAGGGAAGGCCATAGCGGGGGAGCTCGTTGAGAAGGGGATAAGGGCGCTCATAACTGAGAGGCCCCTTCCAGGGCCCGTCAGGGAGGTTCTGAGGGAAGCACATATCCCTTTCTTCACGAGCGAGGAGCTGGACGTCAAGAGGGTTGACGATTTCGCCGTGGTTGAGAGGGAGACTCTTGAGAATGCCATAGATGAGCTTCTCGCCAGATGGGAGGAGGAAGACCACGAGAGAGAAGCCGAGAGGTTCCTCAAACTAGTGGAGGAGTACAGGATCGAGAGGGCTAAAGAGCTCAGGAGAAAGGCTGAAGAGGAGTCTAAAGCTCACTGATGGCATCTTTCAGGGCCTTTAGGTATTCCCTCGTCCTCCTCGCTCCCTCCTTGGTTGTCCTCACAGCCGTTCTCGGCCTGTCGGCGAAGACCTTGTAAACCTTCACATAGCCGGCTTTTTCCAGTGTTCTCAGGTGGGAGTCAAGGTTTCCCGGTGTTAAGTCGAGCACACCAAGGAGCTCTCCGAAGAGAACCCTGCCCCTGGGGAGGAGGTAGAGCATTATGGCGAGCCTCACGGGGTTTCCCAGGATGTGATTCTTCGCCAGCTCCCTGAGGTTCATGCTATCACCGCTCTATGGCCTTGAAGGCCGAGTAGAGGTAGAGGAGTATCGTAATGCCGTAGGAAACGGCCACGACGAAGCCCGCCCATACCATTGCTCCCTTCCCCATGTTCACTGCCACTGGTATCGCGAGGAGCGGGAAGAGGAAAGAGGGTATCATCTCGTAGTGCCTCTTTCCGGTGCTCATCACAAGCCACTGGCCGAGGAGGGAGAGGCCGATGAAGGTAAGGAACCCTACTGCTAAGCGGGTCTCAGCGTTTATCCCGATGCTCGTCATGTCTGGAATAATCCACCAGCCAATAGTTGCGCCAATGGCCCAGGAGAGCCCTATCCCGAGCGCTCCAAGTTTGCTCCCTTCCCGAGGACCGGTGAGTCTTTCCATCCTCCCCCAGAGCTTTGCACTCACGTAGACTCCAATGGCTATGGCCGTTCCCCAGTAGGCAACACTGAGCCTGGGGCCAGCTCCGGCTAGGCCGATGATGACGAAGAACAGGCTCATGGCCACCAGCCAGAAGGCAAAGTTCATAGCACCGTAGACGTTTGCCGCGGCTATTATCTTCCCCTCCACCCTCTCAAGGGTTTCCTTAAGTTCCCTGACCTCCTCCATAGGCATCACCTCGATTTGAAATAGGACAGCATCGTATTTATAGCGTGGAGTTTCTCTGAATTTCAGAGCAACGATTAAATAAGAGCCCGCCGTAGGTGGACATGGTGTTAACCAATGGAGTTGCTCTCAACCGGCATACCCGAACTCGACGAGGCCCTCGGAGGAGGCCTGCTGGCGGACAGCAACCTCCTCATAGTCTACGATACCTACTCAACAGGCGGGCTCCTCGGCGTGGAGATACTGAGGAAGCGCGTGAGAATGGGCGACTTCGGGCTTCTCCTCAGCACGGTGCTCCCGCCAACGCCCCTGAGTATGGAGCTCAAGAGGATAAACTTCGACCTTGAGGAGGAGGGGAAGAAGGGGAACGTCGCCGTCCTCGACATCTTCTCCTCGATGCACAAAATCCACTACCAGAGCGAGTTCATCTACACGGACCCGACCATGGATGCCTCAACTTTCCTGCCCAAGTACACGTCCCTCTACAGGCGCATCCTGAAGGAGAAGATGGGTGACAGGAGACCAGTTGGGGTCGATGTTACCGTTGATGGCCTGGCCTTCCTTTTCGGGGAGGACACGGCGATAAGGATATTCCAGACGCTGATGGCGCTCAAGGAGAAGGCCAGGGTGGAGGAGCACAGAAAGAGGCCGATAAACATCCTGCTCCTCAACAAGGGCAGGACCTCGGAGAGGCTCATAGCGTGGATGGCCCTCTACAGTCAGTACGTCATCGAGTTCTGCTCCTCCATGGAGTCCATTGAGGAGAAAATGATCGTCCGCAAGTCCCCGCTCCCGGACTTCAAGCCCAGGGAGGGTGGCTACCGCTTCAGGATAGAGGGCGGTCAGATAGTCATAGAGTAGTCAGCCCCCGGCCCTGGAGCGCCTGAGGAGCTCCATAAAGCGCTCTATCTCCTCGCAAATTCCCAGTATTAGAACCCTGTTGAGTGGTATGCCGTTCCTCTCAATCTTTTTGAGAAGAACTAGCTCAACCTTTACTCCCTCCTTCTCGCGAATTTCTTCAAGTTCTTCGATGGGAACCGGCGTCTCAATAACCCTCAAGGAGGAACCTCCACAGCGGGGCGATTTCGATTCCATCGACCTTCTTCTCCGTATCCCATGATATTAGGATAGCCTTTTCCCAATGGAAAAGTTTTTTTGCCTTTTTCAAAGCTTTCAGCTCACGCTCCATCGTCTCGGGGTTTGAAATGTTGTAGCTTACCTGAATCAGTGTCTCTTCATCCGGCAGGACAAAGTCAACCCCCCAGTTGTTACCGAGGGTGTAGTTTACTTCTTTTCCCCTCCTAAGGAGTTCTATGAAAACTGTGTTCTCCATCAGCCTTCCAAAGTTCTCGCTGAACTTTACGCTGAGGAACGTTATGAAGGAGCTGTCAACAAAGTACACCTTCTTTGGATGCTGGAGCTTCAGCTTGACTTTGGGGGAGTGAACTTCCACCGGAAACGCGAAGTAGCACTCCCGGAGATAGCGCAGATAGTTTGAGAGCGTCGCCTTGCTTATGGAGTAGCCAAGGCTTCTCATAGTGCGCTCCAGCTTGCTTAGGCTGAAGTATTCGGAATTCAGGAGAAGCCTTATGAACGTCCTGAGTTCCTCCGGATTTCTGACGCCGTAGCGCTCCACAACGTTAAGGGCTATTATCGTGTTGAAGTAATCCCTGACGAGCATTCTCTTGATTCGGACGTCATTGGTCAGGACGACCTCAGGAAATCCCCCAAAAAGGACGTATTCTCTCAGCAGGTTTAGAAGTTCCGGCTTTTTCTTGCTGAACTCAACCCGCTCGGGAACCTCGAATTTCCTGAACCTCAGGAACTCCC
>NZ_JALTCZ010000185.1 GCF_027008145.1 Thermococcus sp.
CCATCGCGCGAGGTCGAGGAGAACTGGGGTGAAATTGAAGAACTCATAGGGGTGAAGGGAGAATGATAGGACTCTACTGGCAGGTGAACATACTCATCGTCCTCATCGAGCTTGCCCTGGCCCTGCTTCTCCTCCGGAACTATCTCGGGATGAAGGACACCCGGCTGGGGAAGAGGCTCTTTGGAATAGCCCTCGTCTTCGTGGCCCAGAGCGTTCTGGCGATAGCCTTCTACATCCACTGGGCGGAGATGGGCTACGGAAAGGCTGTGGCCGGGCCACTGCTCCTGCTCTCGCTCAGCGGTCTGCTCGGGGTTGGCCTGCTGTACTCGATATCGAGGATGTGATGACATGAAAAAGCTTGCTTTCGCGCTCCTCATACTCCTCATTCTGGCCCTCGGCACCTACTGGGGCTGGAGCGGTGAAAAAGGGAGCTCTGAAAAAAGTAGTGCAACCCTTGAGGAGAAGGGGACGAACGAAAAAACCATCAGCGGGCCGGTGATCGCTATTACAGGCCTCGTGGAGAGGCCCTACAACATCACACTGAGCGAGCTCAGGGAGATGTCCTCTCGAAAGGTTCATGCGGTTCTCTACTGTGTCAGCGCACCCAACAAACCCCTAAAGAACGGAACCTGGGTGGGGGTTCCCCTCAAGTACCTCCTCCAGCGGGCAGGCATAAAGAAAAACGCTGTAAAGGTTGCCCTCTACGCGAGCGACGGCTACACGACCGACCTTCGCGTTAAGGACGTCCTTGCGGACGGGGATATAATAGTCGCCTACGAGTTCAACGGGAAGCCCATAGAGCCGAGGCTCATCGTCCCGGGCAGGTGGGGCTACAAGTGGATAAAGCATCTGACAAAGATAGAGCTCGTTGACTACGACTTCAAGGGCAGGTGGGAGAGTGCAGGTTATCCGGACGATGCCTACATCGAGAACGAAGCCAACCCGTGGAGGTGAACCCTTGAAGTCAAAAACAGCGCTCAAAATCGTGGAGTGGACTTCCCTCCCGCTCCTCCTTTTTGTTGTCCTCTACTTCGTGAGCGGCTACGCCCTAACGAGCGAGACCGCAAGGCAAGCCTCAATAATAATGAACTTTTCCCGGGCCCAGTTAATACACCTCGGGAGGGCGACGAGGCTAACTCTTCTAACGCTGTTCCTGCTCCACTCCTACGCCGGGACTGAGCTGTTAGCCGGCAAGCTGAAGGCCCGGGGGAGGACTCTGCTGGGAGCAGCGGTGGACTACACGGCCACAGCTTTTCTGCTCTACGTCCTCTGGGTCGTCCTCAACGCCGAGCTGAGGGGATGAACAAAGGAGAAGAGGTCAGAAGTTGAAGTTTATGTCCTTCATGAGCTGGTCGTAGAACTCCTCCTTGTAGAGTTCAGGATAGCGGACTATGTAGTCGTACTGCCTCTTAAGGATGGCGTAGTGGTTTGACTCCATATCTGCCAGCATCTCAAGGATTGCCCTCGTCTTCTCGTTGGCTGCATAGGAAGCCAGCTCCCTGTAGAGCTTTTCGCTGACCTTCTCCGCCTCCATGGCTATCTCGTATATCTCGTCGAGGTTCAAGTCAGGCCTCTTTATCGCCTCGGTCATCCTGTCGTCTATGACCTTGAACTCGCCCATTGCCTTGAGCTCGACCTTCCTTGGCTCGCCTTCGGTCTTGAACTGCTCTGCCATCCTCTCGATTATCTCGCGGTGCTTGTCCTCCTCCTTAGCCAGAAGGAGGAGCTCGTTTCTTATCATGTCGCTACTGGTAAGCGATGCCATCCTTTCGTAGGCCTCCTTGGCCTTTATCTCAGAGTTCCTCGCTATCTCAAAAACCTCCCTGTCGGTAACTTCCATCAAAACCACCTCGAACTTACTTCTCCTTTCACACATATTAACCTTTTGGGCTATAATTGGGTACCCATACTCTTCGCTGGGAAAATTATATAAGGTCGCTTAACGAACCGACTTTGATAAACATCAAAACTTACAGGAGTTGATAGCGTGATGGAGTTTAGGGACGAGGTCTCCATAGTTCTCGGCGGAGCGGCCGGACAGGGCATCCAGACGGTTGAGGAGATACTAACGCACGCCCTTAAGAGGTCCGGCTACCACGTCTACGCAAACAAGGAGTACATGTCCCGTGTCAGGGGCGGAATAAACACGACCGAGATAAGGGTCTCGTCCAGGCGCGTCAGGACCTTCGTGAAAAGGATAGACATCCTCGTGCCCTTCAAGCGGGGCGTTCTCAGCTGGGTGAAGGACAGGCTGAGCGAAAGCACCGTCGTTCTGGGGGAGAAGGAAAACGTCGAGGAGGGCTTTCTTGGAAAAGTCAACCTTGTCGAGGTTCCGCTCACGAAGATGGCAATGGAAGTGGGTAGTCAGCTCTACATCAACACGACCTCAGCCGGTTTAATAGTCGGCCTTTTCCACGGCGACTTCAAGGCCGTTGAGGACTACATAGGGAAGCGCTTCGGGAGCAAGGGCGAGAACGTTGTGATGAAAAACATCGAAGCTGCGAGGAAGGGCTACGAGCTCGGTATCAAGCTCTGCGAGGAGGGATCCATCAGAGTCGAAATAGAGAAGAACAGGGGGGTTAAGGACGAGGTTCTCCTAACCGGAACTGAGGCGGTTGGAATGGGCGCTTTGGCCGGAGGGATGGCCTTCCTGAGCTTCTATCCGATGAGCCCGTCAACCGGCGTCTCCACCTTCGTGGCCCAGCATGCTGAAGGGTTCGGGATAATCGTCGAGCAGGTTGAGGACGAGATTTCGGCGATAAACATGGCCCTTGGAGCGTGGTTCGCGGGAGCGAGGGCGATGGTGAGCACTTCCGGTGGTGGCTTCGCGCTCATGAGCGAAGCTTTGAGTTTGGCCGGAATGGCCGAGAATCCAGTTGTAATACACCTCGCCCAGAGGCCCGGGCCTGCAACCGGTTTACCCACGAGAACTATGCAGGGCGACTTAAATCTCGTCCTCCACGCGGGTCACGGCGACTTTCCGAGGATAATCTTGGCTCCAGGAAGCCTTGGGGAGGCATTCTACCTCACAGCTGAGGCCTTCAACTTAGCTGATAAATACCAGGTGCCTGTAATAATCCTGACAGACCAGTACTTCGTTGACACCTACTACAACCTTCCCGCGCCCGATGTGAAAAATGTGAAGTTTGAGCGCCACATAGTCGAAGCGAAGCCGGGCTATAAGAGGTACGAGCTCACCGAGGACGGAATCTCGCCGAGGGCTGTTCCAAGCTACGGCGATGATGTTGTGATAGCCAACGGAAACGAGCACGACGAGTGGGGCGACATAACGGAAGATGCAGAGCTCACGATAAAGATGCAGGAGAAGAGAGCCCTCAGAAAGCTTGAGACGATAAAGAGGGACGCTCCGCTTCCAAAGCTTATCGGAAATGAGAACTCCGAATACCTCGTGGTCAGCTGGGGCTCGACCTTCCACGTCGTCGAGGAGACCATTGAGAAGCTCGGGAGCGAGAATGTGACCCACCTGCACTTCAGCTGGGTCTACCCGCTCAATCCAGAGGCGAAGAAGTTCTTCGAGGGGAAGAAGGTGATAGTGGTGGAGAACAACATAACCGGGCAGTTCGCGGATTTACTGTGGAAGGAGCTCGGAGTTAAGGCCGACCACAGGGTTCTGAAGTATGATGGGAGGCCCTTCTCGGTTGAAGAAGTTCTGGATGCCCTCAGGGAGGTGGTAGAATGAACGTCCAGCTTCCCATCGGAAGGGAACTCTTTGAGCCGAGAAGACCTGGGAGCAAGGACATAGCTTGGTGCCCGGGCTGTGGCAACTTCGGCATAAGGAACATACTCATCTCGGCTTTAGCCGAACTCGGATTAAAGCCCAACGAAGTCGCAATAATCAGCGGAATTGGGCAGGCGGCAAAGATGCCCCACTACATCAACGCCAACGGCTACCACACGCTCCACGGCAGGGCGATACCGATAGCTACGGGAGTTAAGGCGGCAAACCCGGAACTGACTGTGATAGCGGAAGGCGGAGACGGCGACATGTACGCTGAAGGTGGAAACCACATGCTCCACGCGATAAGGAGGAACCCGGACATAACGGTTCTCATCCACGACAACCAGATATACGGTCTGACAAAGGGACAGGCGTCACCGACGACGATGGTAGGAATGAAAACACCAACCCAGCCATGGGGCGTCTTTGAGAAACCTTTCAACCCGATCGCATTAGCCGTCGCTTTAGATGCCTCCTTCGTGGCGAGAACTTTCATGGGATACTTCAAGGAGAGCGTCGAGATACTCAAGAAGGCGATAAGACATAAGGGCCTCGCAATCGTTGACATCCTGCACCCGTGTGTGAGCTTCAACAGGATTAACACCTACGCCTGGTACAGGGAGCACACCTACTGGATGGAGGACGGGCCCTTCGACAGGGAAACCGCCTTCAGGAAGGCGATTGAGACCGACCCGCTTCCGCTCGGGATATTCTACATCAACGAGAAGCCGGCTTTCGAGGAGCAGGTTCCCGCTTACAGAAAGGACAGAACCCCACTCTGGAAGAGGAAGCCGAAGCTTGAGCTTGTTGAGAAGTTCTTCGAGGGGAAGAGGGGTTAGGCCTCCCTTTTTATTCACAACCACATCCTTCAGTCGGATTCGGGAGCCAAGGGGGTTGAGAACATTACAAAGGGACTTGGCTGGAGTACGGTGACAATGCCCTTCGATCCGGCCTACGCAAGCTCCCTTGACAACCCCCTGAGGAGAAAGGCTCTTC
>NZ_JALTCZ010000186.1 GCF_027008145.1 Thermococcus sp.
CTGGACGTTCGCGGACATGGAAACGCTTAAGAGGGCGGTCGATGCGGGCATACAATACGTCGAGGTGAGCATTGACTCCGCAAAGCCTGAGAAGCACGACGAGTTCCGCGGTATCCCGGGGGCATGGAAGCACGCAACGAAGGCCCTTGAAAACGCCGTTAAGCTGGGGATAAGCCACGGCATGGCGGTCGTCATGGACAAGGACACCTACGGCGAGATAGACGACATCCTTGACTTAGCGGAGAGCATAGGGGTAAAGCGCGTCATATTCTTCAACCTGGTTCCAACAGGCAGGGCAGAGGATATGGTAAAGGTAGACCTCTCCCCCGAGGAGCGCGAGGAGTTCATGAAGGAGATCTATCACCAGATGAAGAAGAGGAAGCTGGAGATACTCACCACGGCACCGCAGTATGCAAGGGTTACACTGCTTGAAAGCAGGGGAAAGAACGTAACGCCGGCCCACTTCTACATCGGCGAGAACGATGCCGTCAAAACCCTAGCGGAGTTCATAGGAGGATGCGGTGCCGGAAGGATTTATGCAGGTATAGAGCCCGACGGAACCGTGGTTCCCTGCGTCTTCCTCCCGCTTCCAGTCGGCAACGTAAGGCTCAAGTCCTTCAAGGAGATATGGGAAACCAGCAAAATCTTCAACCTCCTGAGGGACAGGGACAACTTCACCGGTCAGTGCAGGAACTGCCCCTATAGGAACATCTGCGGTGGCTGCCGTGCGAGGACCTATCACTACACCCTGGATCTACTCGGCGACGATCCGGGATGCATAATCAACAAACGCCTCTGGGAGGACATAGTGAGGCACGGCAAACCCAGGGCCCTAACTGAGGTGAGCTGGGTTGACGAGAGCATAGTCCTTCGCGGGCCGACTCTCTACGTGCCGGGCTACTACAGCGCGGTTGAGGTGGCGACGGAAAAGATGCTCGAGAAGGCGGCGGCCCTTTCAGGAACTGCAGGGGCTTGAACTCCACCTTTTTCTTTTTGCTCTACATCACTCCTTCTCGCATATTACCTCCTTCTCCTCACACCTGTTCACCTCAAGCTGAACCGTTACATGAGTTATTCCGTACTGCCTCAGCCTCTTCTCGACCTCGTCTATTATCCCCTGCGCCTCGCTCAAGAGCATGTCATCCACCTCAACGTGGCATTCAAAGTGTACCTCATTCTCTCCAATCCGCCAAGCGTGGAAGTGGTGGGCGTTTTTAACCCCGGGGATAGACTCTATCTCCGCCTTTATGCCCAGGAAGTCGAGCTCCGGCGAGGCCTCCATCAAAACCTCAACGCTCTCCCTGAGAACCCCGTAGGCCTCGCGGAGGATGTAGAGGGCTATCAGGACGGTTACGAGCGGGTCAACCCAGACGATGCCGTAGATGAGGATTAGAACGCCCCCCACGACAACGGCAACCGAAGATAGGGTATCGCTCAACAGGTGAAGGTAGGCCGAGCGGATGTTCAGGCCATGGGCGTGCCGGTGAAGGAGGAGAACCGAGAGGAGGTTTGCGATGAGGCCGATAACCGCGACGGGTAGCATTATGCCAGTGTCAATCGGCTGGGGATTCTTAAAGCGCCCGTAGGCCTCAGCGACCAGAAAGAGCGAAACACCAAAGAGGACGGAGGAATTTATGAAGGCAACGAGGATTTCTGCCCGCTTATAGCCGAAGGTGTACTTCTCGTTGGCCTTTCTCTTGCCGATTTTTATTGCGAAGTAGCTCGCGAGTAAACTCATTGAGTCGCTGAAGTTGTGGAGGGAGTCGCCCAGCAAAGCCAAACTCCCGGAAAAAAAGCCTCCGATAACCTCGGCAATCGTTATGATGAAGTTGAGGAGTATTGAGACCACGAGGTTTCTCTTCAGGCCATAGGTGTGCCCGTGACTCATTTACTCACCGCCAAAACTTTCGCTGAGCATTGATAAATCTGTCTGTGCCATAAACTTGGGGTCCGAAACCCAACCATTTTTAAGGTAACACTCCAATTTTCTCCGGTGATATAATGCACGAGTGGGCGCTGGCAGATGCCATAGTTAGAACAGTCCTCGACTACGCGAACAGAGAAGGAGCGGAGCGGGTTAAAGCCGTCAAGGTCGTCCTCGGCGAACTTCAGGATGTGGACGCTGAAATCGTGAAGTTCGCGATGGAGCAGCTTTTCGCGGGAACGATAGCAGAAGGGGCCGAGATAATCTTTGAAGAGGAGGAAGCGGTCTTTAAGTGCCGCAACTGCGGCTACGAGTGGAAGCTCAAGGAAGTCAGAGATAAGTTCGATGAGCGCATCAAAGAGGACATCCACTTCATTCCCGAGGTTGTGCACGCGTTTTTGGCCTGTCCGAAGTGCGGCAGCCATGACTTCGAGGTAGTCAGGGGCAGAGGCGTTTACGTGGCGGGAATAAAAATCGAGAAGGAGGGGGAGGCATGATCGACCCGCGTGAGATAGCTATAAGCGCGAGGCTTGAGAAGGTTAAGAGAATCATCCCGGTCGTCAGCGGTAAGGGAGGAGTCGGAAAGTCCCTCATTTCCACGATACTAGCTTTAGCTCTGGCCGGGAAGGGCTACAAGGTCGGATTGCTAGACCTCGACTTCCACGGTGCGAGCGATCACGTGATTTTGGGCTTCGAGCCAAAGGAGTTCCCGGAAGAGGACAGAGGCGTTGTCCCGCACACTGTCCACGGAATCAAGTTCATGACGATAGCCTACTACACGGAGGACAGGCCGACCCCGCTCCGCGGGAAGGAGGTGAGCGATGCTTTAATTGAACTGCTCACCATAACCCGCTGGGACGAGCTTGACTACCTCGTCATAGACATGCCACCCGGCCTCGGCGACCAGCTTTTGGACGTTTTGAGGTTCCTCAAGCGCGGCGAGTTCCTCGTTGTAGCGACGCCCTCAAAGCTCGCCCTCAACGTGGTCAGAAAGCTCGTCCAGCTCCTCCTCGAGGAGAGGCACAGGGTTCTCGGAATAGTGGAAAACATGAAACTGGACGAGGAGAAGGACGTCGAGGCTTTAGCGAGGGAGTTCGGAATCCAGTACCTCGGTGGGATACCCTTCTATCAAGACCTCGACGCCAGGATAGGGAACGTTGAGGAGCTGATGAAGACCGAGTTCGCGGAGAGGATAAGGGAGATAGCAGAGAAGATTTGATTTTATTCTTTTTTTCCACTCAGACGAAACTCCTAAATATTTCCGCACAAAACTTCGCTTTGGTGGGAGCATGGAGACCACAACACCCAAGGCATTCCGGGACTTCCTCGGCCCCGAGCCGGAGAGAGAGCTGATTCTTCTTGCCACTATAGAACTCTACCGTGAAGGAAAGCTGAGCCTCGGAAAGGCCGCCCATCTCGCGGGCTTGAGCGTGAGGGAGTTCCTCTACGAGTTGAGGAAGAGAGGGATTCCGATAAACTACACGCGGGAAGAGGCCGAGGAGGACGTAAGGCTCATAGAGGGTCTGGGATGAGGGTGGTTTCTAACACAAGTCCGCTGATCGGGCTTTCCAACATTGGGAAGCTCAAAATCCTTCACGATGTTTTTGGTGAGGTCGTAGTGCCCCCAGCAGTGCAGAGGGAATTCGGGGAGGAACTCCCTGAGTGGATAACCGTTAAGGCTCCGAAAAACAGACCGCTCGTTCAGGCCCTTTTAGAGTCTCTCGGAGACGGGGAGCCCGAGGCTATAGCCATTGCAATTGAACTTAACGCCGATTTTCTAATTCTTGACGACCTTAAGGCCAGAAAAATTGCAAGAAAGCTCGGCCTTAGAGTAATCGGAACTGCGGGCCTTCTACTGCTCGCAAAGAAGAGAGAAGTTATCAACGAGGTGAAACCCCTCCTAATGGAACTCGTGGGGAAGGGCTTCAGGATTTCAAACGAGGTCATTGATGTTATACTCAAATCCGCCGGTGAGATGGATTAAGCTGTAAACGCTTGATAAGGAGAGTATAACCATGAATGCCCTCGAAGAAATCTTCCAAGGAAAAAAGCGGATCGTGATCTGCGGTATCGGGAACGACATCCGCGGGGACGACACCTTCGGCGTCCTCGTTGCCGAGAGGCTGAAGGAACTCCTGGACAATCCGGACGTCCTCGTGATAAACTGCGGTGAGGTTCCCGAGAACTACACCGGGGAAATAAATGAGTTCAGTCCAGACCTCGTTGTTTTCGTAGATGCGGTGGACTTCAAGGGAGAAGTTGGTGAGTACATAATAGCTGACCCGGAGGGAACGATAGGCGAAGCGATCTCTACCCACGGGCTCCCCCTGAAGTTCGTCACCCAGTTTATGAAGACGCTTATTAAAGCGGACTTCATCCTGATAGGCTGTCAGCCAGCTTCAACAGGCCTCTTTGAAGAGCCGAGCGAACTGATAAGGGAACGCGCGGAAAGACTTGCACAACTGCTTGCGGGGATTCTGAGAAGCGGAAGAAGAGATGGGAAGTAGAACACGCAATTGCAAAGTTGTGGGAGACACCAACAAATAAAACACGAATTTTTGCATTTCTTGATGTGTCTTTCCATTAGTTTTCATT
>NZ_JALTCZ010000187.1 GCF_027008145.1 Thermococcus sp.
GGTAAACGTCACCCGTCGAGGAGATGAAAACCTGCGAGGTTCCCGCCGCGCAGGGGTAGAAGGCTTCTGATCTAACCTCCAAGGGAGCGCTCAGTTCACCGCCCGAAACCGGGACGCGGAGTTTCTCGCTCGCTCTCTTCACTTCTTCGACGGTCTTCAAGTACTCAGCGTAGGGGACGGCTTCCCTCAATCTTCCAGCTGGCAGGCCCCACGCTATCCTGAAGGATTCTATCCCGAGCTTCACGACCTCGCGGTAGAGCGGTAAAGCCTCGCCCCTGTTCTTTGGAATCAGGGTGAAGGCAACTGAAACCGGGAGGTTCTCCCTTACGAGCGCTTTGATTCCCGCGATGGCTTTCTCGTAGCTTCCCTCTCCCCTTATCGAGTCGTGGGTTTGTTTTAGACCATCGAGGGAAACCTGGACCTCGTCTACCTTGGCGTCTAAAAGCCTTCCAAGTTCCTCGGCGTGCTCCTCAAGCAGAGTCCCGTTCGTGAGGAGCCTTATTGACAGGCCTTTCTCTTTAGCTCTCCTAAGGATTCGGAAGAAACCGGGATGAACCAGCGGTTCTCCCCCGGTGAGGGTGAGCCTCACCGCGTAATCGCTTATCTCGTCAACGAGTTTTAACCATTCTTCGGTTTTAAGCTCTTTTGGAAGCGGTTTTCCGGCGGAGACTATGCAGTGCTTGCAGTTGAGGTTGCAGTCCCTTGTAAGTTCAAAGATCACGCTGGCTGGCGCGTTGAGCCTCTCGAGTTCTATTCCGAGGCCCGTTAAGTGGCTTATGAAGTCTCCGACCGTGTATTTTTCTCCTTCGTATTCGAGCATTTCTTTTTTCAGTTCTTCGGCATCTGGAAGGTTTTCTTTCAGGGCTTTGAACTCGCTTGGCTCAAGCTCGAAGATTCCTCCCGAAGAAGGGCAGAAGGCGAAAAAGACTCTTCCATCGCCGTAGAGGAGCATGATATCACCTTAAGGGAGCTTCACGAACCCGTAAGTTTCAAAATCCGCATCGTAGGTGAAGGCTTTTTTGATCCCAAGTCTCTCCATCATTGCAAAGCTCAAGCAGTCGGTTAGATCCATTCCGTTGTGGTCATCAAAGCGTTCAAATATGCTCCAGGCTCTTTGCCAGTCGCTTTCATTTTCATTTTCAATCCAGATAAATTTGCTCTGTATGATGCTTTTTCTAAGCTCAATAGCCACTCTCTTACCTTGGTGTTTAGAGGCTCCGTTGATGAATTCAAGCAGAACAGGCCTCCCGATGACGAAGAGCGAGCCTTCAAGAACTGTCCGCTCCAGGAAATTCTTGGCACTCTTATGGTTCTTGTCCCTTGAATTGAAGAGTGCTATCAGCGCGCTTGTGTCGAGGTAGATGACCTCAGGCTTCACTCGCTTTCCCATCCCACCACGCCCCAATCGTCCCTCTCGCTCAGGTCTTCTTCATCAGTATCGAGCAGTCCAATGCTCCTCCAGAGCGGGTCGTTGTGAAGTTCTTTAAGAAGCTTTTCCTTCTCTTTTTTTGCATAATCCCGTAGTATTGACCGCAGTATCTCTTTTAAGGGCTTCTTCTCAAGCGATGCCACTGCCCTGAGAATTTCGTAGGTTTCAATATCTACATCTGTTTGCACAATCTTTGTTGTAGACATTAAAATCCCACCATATCGCCTATTGAATGTCATCATTTAAATATTTTGCGTTGAATGTAAAAAAACGTGAGGTAGCCCCACCAAAACCTTTAAAACCCTAAGACTGTTAGGTTACCCTAACAAAGGGGCAGTGGGAGCATGCTTGAGAACTTCATAGCCAGCCTCGCCGAGTGGATACTCAGGGTTTCCAACGGCGAGATAATGTGGGTAGCCTTCTACGCGGGCCTCTTCGTGGCGGTTATAACGTCGCTCGGCGCTTTAGTGGCGATATTCGCCAGGAGCATCCCAGAAAAGGGCGTTGAGTTCTCCCTGAGCTTCGCCGCGGGGGTTATGGTAGTCGCCTCCTTCACCTCGCTGGTCCTCCCGGCGATTGAGAGCACCGACTCCTTCTCCCCGGCTGGGATAGGAGTAGCCCTCGGCGTCCTCCTGATATACGCGATAGACAGGCTCCTTCCCCACGAGCACCTCGTCAAGGGCTACGAGGGTCCGAGGTCGATGAAGGAGCGCCTCAGAAAGGTCTGGCTGTTGGTGATAGCCGTTATAATCCACAACCTGCCGGAGGGCCTCGCCGTCGGCACCTCCCTCGTCTACAACCTTCGGGTCGGCCTCGTCACGACGATAGCCATTGGAATACAGGACTTCCCGGAGGGAACCGTCGTCTCGCTCCCCCTGGCGACGCTCCAGAAAAAGAGGCTCCAGCCGATAGCAATGGGAGTCCTGAGCGGCTTTGCCGAGATGGCGATGGTTCTCGTTGGGGCGTACTTCTTCACGCTCTTCAGCTGGCTCCTTCCGTACGGTCTGGGCTTGGCAGGCGGTGCGATGCTCTACGTCACGGTGAAGGAGATGATACCGGAGATATACAGGAGGGAAGAAAGCGAGACCCTCGTAACTCTCGGCTTCTTCGCGGGCTTCTACGTCATGCTCTTCCTCGACTCGATGTTAGGATGAGCTCGACGGTTTCTCTAACTTTTTTCTCGTACTCCTCCTTTGAACCGTCGTTGACGATCATGTAGTCGGCCATCGCTATGACGTTCCCTATCCCGAACCTCAGCTCCTTCCAGTCCCTCTCCTCGAACTCCTCCCAACTCTTTGGATCGTCGTGCCTGCCACGCCTCCTGAGCCTCCTAAAGCGCTGTCTCGGCGGCGTGTGGACGGCTACGATCACTATCTTCTCCCCTGGGAAGGAACTGCGAAATGTCCCGACCTCGTCGAGGGAGCGGACGCCGTCGACGACGACAACGTTGTTCTCCTCAAGGAGTTTTCTGACCCTCTCGACGGCGAGCTTCGCCACCGCGTTCTGCCCGAGCTCCTGTCTCAGGCGGATGCTCACTTTAGCAACGTTCTCCTTCGTCAGCGCAAGGCCGCGCTTTACAGTTTCCTCCCTCACGATGTCGCCGAGAGAAACACTGGGAACGCCCCTCCTCTCGAACTCGTGGACAATCCTGCTCTTTCCAGAACCGGGCATTCCTGTTATTATCACTATCATTGTGCCCATCCGGTGCAAGGCCGGAACCTCTTAAAAACTTAGCCCCATTAGGAGAGCAAAATTTTTTAAGGTTTACCAACAAAACCAATATGGTGAAGACCATGAACATTCAATGGTTCACCATAGGACTCATCGTAACTTTCTTCGTAAACATGCCGTTCGGCTTCTGGAGGGCGCACGCCAAGAGAACCGGGAGCAAAGTCGAGTGGGCGCTGGCGGTGCACCTGCCCGTTCCTTTAGTGATTCTCATGCGCTATTTAGCAGGCCTGAGCTGGAACCTCGAAGGGGCACCGCTTATACTGGTCTTCGTCTTAGCTTACTTCCTCGGCCAGAGAACCGGCGGAAGGCTCTACATAAAGGCGCACGAGCGCGGCCTCAACCCGGGCAGGAGCATAGCCGTCCTCTGGAGCGGAAACTCAGGGGAGGCTATCTGAAAAAGTCCTCCAGGGTTTTCTTTCTCTTCTTCTCCTTCCCAGCGAGCTCCCTCTGAATGTTCAGGTGTCGGTATATCCCCTCAAGGACTTTAACACCTATCCCCCCAACCCTAAGGAGCTCAGCTGGTTTTGCCCTCGCGAGCTCTTCGACCGTCCTAAAGCCGGCGTTGTACAGAGCCCTGGCCCTCTTTCTTCCGATGTTTGGCAGCTTGACCAGCTCAAGGAGCTCCTCCCTGACGCCGTGCCTCAGGCGGAGGTGCAGGTCTCTCAGGTAGTTGAGGACGTCTTCTTTTGGCTTGAAGAGCTTGTATAGCTCTACCAGTGAGTACATCAGCCAGTCCGCGAGCTCAAGGATTCTGTAGAGGTCGCCAGGCTCTATGTTGTAGGTCTCGTATATCCTCGCCTCAGGAACCTCATTTATCCAGTCGAGAAGGACTTTGGCCGTTTTCACCTGTCCGAGGAAGCCCTGAAAGCTGGATTCCTCGTAGTAGGGTATCTCGGAGTAGATGTGGCCCTCCATCTCGTAAGCGAGATCGAGGTAGTCCTCCATCTCCCGCCTTCTCGCGGTGAGGGTTGTCATATCCGGTGTTGAGGCAATAAGCTGGAATATCCCAAAGGGGTTGGGGTTCTCCTCAAGCCTCGGGAGCGCATCGCGGAACTTCTTGGCCGTCAGGGGGTCAATGTAGAGCTGTGAAGTCCTTTTCCCGAAGGGCAGCGCTATGAAGCGGTCGTTCACGTCCATGTCTATGAACTCGTTCTCGATGAGGAAGTAAACGATGTCCTTGGCCTTGTATTCGAGCGAGGCAGTGTCACCCCTCTGGTGGGCGTAGAAGGTTCTTCCGAGGAAAGAAACAAGCTCCCGGAAGTCCTCAACGCCGAAGTTTGTTATCAACGCTAAGACCTGGCTCCTAAAGGCCCCCTCATTGG
>NZ_JALTCZ010000188.1 GCF_027008145.1 Thermococcus sp.
CAAAATCAGGGAGCGGGACGTTCGGAAGGTGGAGGACAAGTTTGAAGAGGACGGGACGGAGGTTAACCTCCTCATAGTACCCGATAAAGGCCTACTCCCGAGGAAAATCCGAAAACGCGGAAGTCTTTGACTGGAGGGATGCGCTATCTCTCCTTCCATAACGGCTCCCAGCCGTCACAAACGGAGTTCATGCGGACGGTTTTCATGTGCTTCCTGCATAGTCCGTACCCAGGGAGGCACAAGTCAATGGACCCTAACCAGAGACAGTTCTTGCAGGCCTTGGGCCTCTCATCCATTCCGACCACCCAAGAAGAGAGAAGGGAAAGAGGGTCTCAGATTCCGGTCCCGATGTCCTCCGCTATGTCGGGGAGATCGAGGGCCACGAGCTTAGCCTTTGTCGGGATTCCATCCCTGCTCCATCCGCGGGCCTGGTAGTACTCGTCGAGCATCCTGTCAAGCTCCCACGGCGGGACGTGCAAACCTTTGCTAACGCCCTCCGGGATCGGCTCCCACATGATTCTGTACGGGAGGGTGTCGTCCTTCCTGCTGAAGCCCTCGCGGACGTTGAAGGCCCTCGCGACGTTCATTATCCTCTCGCCGGCGGTTATTACCTCAGCGTTGCCCATGTGCATTCCTGTTACGGCTTCGATGAGCTCCGGGAAGCCCTCAAGGTAGTACATGTGCCTTGAGAACTTGCACGTGCCGGTGGCGTCGTAAACCGCCATGAGGTTCTCGTGGATTGCTATCTCGAAGCCCTTGTTCTCGCCCTTCGTCCTGTCGATGTTGTCGAACTTCCACCACCTGCCGACGAGCTCGGTTCCGTAGGCTCCGGCAGTGAGGTGATCCGCACCGCGGACGCTGACGGCAAATGCCAAGGCCATCCCCTTGATTCCCCTAACGTCGTAAGCAGGTGGCTCCATGCCCTTGACATGCATTGCGAACTTCTCGCTTCCCCTACCCAAGCGCTCGCTGGCCCTCCTGACGCCATCCGCTAAGAGCTTCCCGAGGTTGCCCTCGCGGTAGGCCATCTTCCTGAGGGCTTCAACAGCGGCCTCACCGTTGCCGAAGGTCAGTTCAAGGCCATCCGCTTCCTCCTTGGTGAGAAGGCCACGCTCGTAAGCCTCCATCGCCCACGCTATCGTGACGCCGGCGGAGATGCTGTCGAGGCCGAGCTGGTCGGCGAGGTAGTTGAGATAAGCTACCGTCTCGAAGTCGTCGATCTCAAGGACGCCACCGAAGGAGTATAGCGTCTCGTACTCCGGACCGTCAACCTCGAAGGTGCCCCACTTCTTGCTCTCGACGTGGACGTACTGGCTGCAGGGCTTGTTACATCCGGGGCATGCCCTCCTTCCCTTCCTGTACTTCGGGGCCCAGTAGTAGGGGTCTATGTAGATGTGCTCCCTCCCTTCCTCCTTGGCCCTCTCATAGGCCTTCTTGAAGAAGCCCATCTGCCAGTTTCTGACCGGGAAAGTTCCCCTCTCCCTGTTCATCCAGTCGAGGAACTCGCCGCTTCCGTAGCCCATGTCGGCCTTTGTGGCGGGGTGATCCTTGAAGACCAGTGCCCACTTCTTTATGAGCTCGCGGAGCTTCTTCGGGTTAGCTATGGGAATTCTCTTGCTCCCCTTCACGAGGATACCCTTAAGCTTCTTGCTCCCGAGGACAGCTCCAGGGCCACCCCTAGCAGCCTGCCTGTCGTCGGTCTCGATGATCGAGATGAGGCTGAGCCTCTCCCCAGCCGGCCCTATGAAGGCCGTCGCGTAGCCCGGATACTCCTCCTTTGCCCTGCTCCTCGCTTCGCCGGTGGTGAGGCCCCAGTAGGGATCGGCCGGGACAATCCTAACTTTATCGTCATTTATAACGAGGAGAACTGGCTCCTCGCTCCTGCCCTCGATGATGAGCATGTCGTAGCCGGCCCTCTTGAGCTGGACGCCCAGTTCGGCACCGGCCATGGACCTGCCGTAGCCACCTGTGAGCGGGCTCTTGAAGTTGAAAGCTGTCTTTGAGCCCGTTCCTATGCCGGTGTCGACGAACAGGCCAGGGGTTACTATCATCTTGTTCTCCTCTCCAAGCGGGTCGGCCTTGGCTGGAACCTCGTCGTAGAGAGCCCTCGTTCCAAAGCCAACGCCGCCGAGGTATTTCCTCGGAAAGTGCTCCGGGAGGGGCTCCATCTTAGCTTCCCCAGTAGTAAGGTTCACCCTGAGAATTCTGCCCCAGTAACCGCCTGCTGCCTCCATCAGAATCACCTCGAAGGATTTTCGAGAGGTGGATTATAAGGACTTCGAAAAGGAGAACATTTGACAACTACCAAAGGGTTAAGCCCACGTGTTAACTCAAAGGACCCAGGCCGTTTATCGAGTTTCATCTCAGCTTTTCAAAAAGAGCTACGGACTTTGGTTTTGCTTGGCAAAAGTTTCTGTGGTGCCGGGGCGGGGCTTTGAACCCCGGACCTCTCGGTTTCTCAGGCTCCCCCGAAGGGAAGCGGCCCTATGAGCCGAGCGCTCTGACCAGGCTAAGCTACCCCGGCACTGCCCGAGCGCTCGACCTATACCTCCCTGGGCTCATTTTTAAATCTTTCGGCCCAGAAACGCCTAAGATACAGCCTCATCTTGGCCAGATCAACGGCCTTCATAGTCTCGACCATCCAGTCGGGCATGTCCTTTCTTATGCTCCTCCAGAGGACGCGGTAGTCGAGGATAACTATGCTCCCCCTCTCCTCGGCCGAGCGGTGGACCCGTCCGGCTGCCTGAACGAGCTTCCTGTGGGCTGGCAGGTAATAGCCGTAGTAGCGCCCCTTCCCCGGGAACTTCTTCTCAAAGTACCTTACCTGGGCCTGAACCCTTGGAGTTGGCCTTGCGTAGGGTATCCCGACGAGGATTACCCCGTTCATCTCGTTACCGCTGTAGTCCTGTCCCTCACTATTCCTCCCGCCCATGACCCCGAGGAGGACGGCTCCACTGGCTTTCGCATGGGCCTTGAACTGGGCAACGAGGAGGTCGTTTTCCCGGGAGGATGCTCCCTGCTTCTCGACGAACACGGCCTTTCCAGTTTCCTCAATGCGAACCTTCAGGTTTGCCGAGAGCAGTCCCTGGAGAACCTCGTAGGAGGCAGTAAAGACGCCAACATTCTTCGGGATCAGCTTAACCGCTTCGACTATGTAATCCGTCATCTTCCGGTAGAGTGCCAGAGAGCGCTCATCGCCCCTCGTCGAGACGTCCTTGGCAACCAAAACCTGCGCGTTTTCCCTCTTCACCATCCTCGGGAACTTCTTGAGGCGGACCTTCTCTATGCCCATCACATCGCGGAAGGCCTCAAGCGGGGTGAGAGTTCCCGAGGTGAAGATTGCCGAGTGAGTCTCCCTAAGGAATGTGAGGGCCTTCGAGGGGTCGAGGGCGACTAGTTCGAGGCTCAGTCCTCTCTCTCTCGTCAGGAGGAAGAGGTAGTCGTCCCTGCCAATGAGGGAAAACCAGAGGAGCAGAAACTCGCCGGTTCTGCCGACGTAGGAGCGGGGTGGCTTCCCCTTTTCTATCCTATCCTCTCTTATGGAATCGCCGACCGCGACCATCTCGTTCAGGGTCTTGACGAGCCATCTTGGCGTTAAGCTGAGAATCTCGATGACGTGGGAGAAGGCCTCTTCCGGCGCTATTGGGACCTCATCGGTTTCCCTCTCGGCTAGCTTCTCCCGGTAGAGTAGCTCAAGGCCCCTGCCGAATATACTGAGGAAGTTCGCTATCTCATGCTCGTTGTACTCTTCAGCTTCCTTAATGGCCCTGTTCACGGCGTTTATGCTCAGCCTGTCGCTTAAGGCCGAGATTGCCTGGTCGGGTAAATTGTGGGCCTCGTCGAAGACCACTATCAGGTCGGAGTAGTCAATGCCCAGCGAGTTTATCAGGCTCTCCCTGATGCTCGGACTGAGGGCGTAGAGGTAGCTTGCCACTATGACGTCAGCCTTTTCCGCTATCTTCCTCGTCAGGTCGTATGGGCAGAGTTCGAGTGTTTCAGCGTAGCTCAGTATCTCGGCCGGGTGGCTTGGCTCCTGGAGGAAGAACCGAACCAATTCGTCAAACTCAGCCTTTTTCTTTTTTTCGTTCTCGTAGAAGGGACACTTCCTGAGCTTCTTCAGATTCTTGCAGACTACCATGGCCGTGTATGCATCGCTCGTGTATTCCTTCAGGTAGTTGTGGAGGCAGAGCTCCTTCCTGCTTCTCAGTTCGACCCCTGAGACTGGGCTTTTCGCGTTTATCGCCTTCAGCTCCTCTATAACCCTATCCATCTGCCTGTGCGTCCTTGCGAGGTAGAGAACCTTGAGACCAAGCTCCTTAGCTATAGGAAGAACCCCGGCCAGAACGCCTATCGTCTTTCCAAAGCCAGTCGGGGCCTCGATTATGGCGTTCTCCCCTCTCTCCGCTGACTCTCTAACCAGCTCGATGAACTCAAGCTGATGCTCCCTCGGTTCGTAGGGGAAGTAGTCTAAACTGGGTTCATTCATGGGAAAGGGTTTTAACGCCTCTCTTTTAACCTTTCCCGTGGTTGAAATGAAGGAGAAGGACTGGAAGGTAATCGAGTACGTCATCGAGGCCCTTTTAATATGGTGGCTCGGGTACCTGTTCCTTTACCAGAACTACCTCCTCCACAGGTGGCACAGGGGTCTTCCCCTCCCGGCCAAATGGCCTTTTGTCCTCGGCGGTCTGGCCATGGCCTCTGTGTTTCTGGCCTATGAGTTCTGGAGGCTTGAGAAGGATCAGGGAGGGGGAGCTAGAGCCCGTGAAGGGTGACCCTGTGCTCTCCACTTATTTCAAGCCCTGCGAAGTCCTCTTCGCTGACATCTAGGAGGGGCTTGTCGACCTCCACTATGGCGCTTCCAGAGGAGTTGTGGTGCTCAACGTTCTCAACGGAGTCGTCCTTAACCCTGAGGACGAACCTTCCCCTTTCCCCCTCCCCAATAACCTCAAAGCTTCTAAGACCGGTTGAGAAGCGCAGGTGTCTTACAAGGTGGGGCAGCTCCTCCCCAGTCAGGTTTCTCACGTAGAATTTCCTCCTGCCGAGGGGAAGGAGGACTCCCCTTATCCTTTGATAGCTCTCCGCGAATCTGCACACGGCCAGCCCGAAGTTCCTCGCGAGTTCGGAGAGCTTCCTCCCGAGAAAGCGCTCGACCATGTCGGCGGACGCTCTTGAGACAAGCCTGTTGTCTCCAACTGAGAGGGAGAGTATGAGAAGGCCCTTGAGGCCTTTCATCACGTAGGTCGCCGTCGAGTCCGCAAAGGTCACTTCCAGCGAGCCCTCGAAGTCGAACCTGAGAAACCGCTTCCTTAGAAAAATTCTCGCCCTGAGCGGTCTCTCTCTGGTGACCTCTCCCTCGAAGGGGAGGGAGCGAAAGAGCTCGACCGGTTTTGAGGTCACCCACTGCACGGCTTCCCAGTCAGCGGAGAACGGGAATTCGAGGGTTCTTGATTCCATCTATGAACACCCTTGTGCGCCACTGGGGATGTTGGTTCGGGGTGTTTAAAAATTTAAGGTAGGATGACCTCCTTCCTGCCCGAAGGGCGAGGCTTTCGAAAGAAAAATGTCAGAGCTCAAGCTCTCCGATGTGCTCAAGCACCTTTACCATCAGCTTGACTCCGGCGTCAACGTCCCTCCCGTCAACAACCTCGGTGTTCGAGTGGATGTAGCGTGCTGGAACACTTATCGCTCCGGTCGGCACACCGCTCTTCGTTAGGTGTATGGCCCCGGCGTCGGTTCCACCGCCGAGGAGAATGTCCCACTGGTAGGGTATCTCGTATTTCTTTGCCAGCTCCTCCATCCACTTCACTATCGTCGGGTGGCAGATTATCGAGCGGTCCATTATCTTTATCGCAGTCCCCTTTCCGAGCTCGGTGACGTGCTTGTGCTCCGGCGTTCCGGGGACGTCTGCCGCTATTGTTACATCGATGGCGAAGCCGTAGTCAGGGTCGATCCCGAATGCCGAAACCCTCGCCCCCCTAAGTCCGACCTCTTCCTGAACCGTTGAAACGAAGTATATGTCCGCGTCGCTCTTCTCAAGCTCCTGCGCGGCCTTGACGAGGGTGTAGACCGCTATCCTGTCGTCGAAGGCTATGCTGACTAAGCGGTGCTTTCCGAGCCTCTCTAGGCGACCATCCCAGGTGATTATCGTGCCTATCTTAACCCCCATCTCCTCGGCCTCTTCCCTGCTCTCCGCCCCGATGTCAATGAACACCTGCTCCCAGGTCGGTGCCTTCTTCCTGTCCTCGGGCTTCTGGATGTGGGGCGGAACCGAGCCACCGACGCCGTAGATGAACTTCCCATGGTCCACCCAGACCTTGAAGCGCTGGGCTATCAGAGTCCTCGGGTCAACGCCACCAACGGGAGCGATCCTCAAAAAGCCGTTCTTCTCGATGTGCGTCACCATGAGACCTATCTGATCCATGTGCGCCGCGAGCATTACCTTCGGCCCGGAGCCCTTTCTGTGGGCCATGACGTTGCCGAGCTTGTCCACCTTTATCTCGTCCACGTAGGGCTTGAAGGCCTCTATCACGACGTCCCTTACTCCCAAAAACTCGTATCCGGAAACACCTGGAGCCTCGACAATTTTCTTGAGCAGTTCAAAATCCACCATGGCTACCGCCTCCGTTTAGATCTCCGTCTGAATGTGGGTTGAAATATATTTAAGGTTTTTCCAAAAGCGAGACCAGTTTCTCAACGATCAGACAGTCCCACCTAAAGCCCCTCACCACGAGGAGATAGCCCCCTGCAAAGGGGCGATCTAAACCTGATTTTTCCTTTATCCAGCAACTGGATAAAAACTTTGCTTACGGGTAGATCCTCACCCCCATGGCCCTCTCGCCGTTGTCGTAGATCTCGCGGATTTTGAAGAGATAGGCGGGGGTTCTACCCCAGTCCCTCGGCTTCTCCGGTCTGTGGAAGACGTCGTGGACGGCGTTGGTGTATTCCCAGATCTCGTCACCCTCGTGCACCTCGACCTCACAGCGGACCTCGTAGGAAGTGCTCGGTGGCGTGAAGAAGAGTATCGTTGCTTCTCTGCTTCCTGAGGTGATGTTCCTCCACGTGTGCTTTTTGGCTAGCTCAAGGGAGACGAACTTCGTGAAGTCTATCTTTTCACGTACGTAGATCTCGTCCAGGAGGAACTCCAAAGCCTTCCTCGGGTTGTAGCGTCTCTTGAGCTCTTCTCTCAGCTTCTCGATGGTCTCATGGAGGAACTCCTCACGGTGGATAAAGCCGATTCCCTTTATCGAGCCGTTTGCTCCAGCTTTTCCGCAGGTTATTATCGCGGCGTTGTGCCTGGTAAATCCTATCAGCGCATCCGATCCAAACTTCCCCTCCGCGAGCTTTTTTATTCCAGAAACCCTCTCCTCAAAGGCGTAGCGGATGAACTCCTCGGGCATCATCGGACCACCGCTTAAGATTGCCCTAAGGTTAAAAACACCTTTCGGTCTAATATCAACCATGGGAAAATCAGTCCTCCTGAAGCTGGAGACCGTCCCATGCACATTCATCGAGAGGCCCAACCGCTTCGTGGCCCTAGTTGATGTAAACGGGGAAATCAGAAAAGCCCTTGTCACGAACACAGGAAGGCTAGAGGAATTCATGGTTCCCGGAAGAAAGGCCTTCTGCGTTCCAAAGAGCGGTGGAAAGACTGACTTCATTCTGGTTGCCTTTGAAGACTTTAATGGACGGGGGGCGGTAATAGACACGAGAACCCAGGCTAAGGCCTTCGAGATGGCCGCTGAGCTGGAATTAATTCCTTGGCTGAAGAACTGCCGGATAAAGCGGAAGGAGGTAATTTCTGGAAAATCGCGCCTCGATTACCTCTTCGACTGTCCAAGTGGAGAAATCTACGCCGAGATGAAGAGCGCGGTTTTGAGAGGAGGAAAGCGAGGTGAGTACGCGATGTATCCCGACTGCCCGTCAACGAGGGGACAGAAGCACATAAAGGAGCTGATAAACCTGAGGAAGGCCGGCAAAAGGGCGATGATATTCTTCATTGGGGCTATGCCCGGTGTCGAGAAGTTCAAGCCCTACGCCAAGGGTGACCCCGAGATAGCGAGGCTTTTGGGGAAGGCTAAAGAGGTCGGTGTCGAAATCCATGCCCTGAGCATCTCCCTGCTTCCTGGAAGAGGTGTTGTCCTCGAGAGGCCCGAGCTTGAGGTCGAGGTCTAAGAGAAGTTTTAAAACTGCTCGGGAGAACTCCTTCTGGTGATGGATATGACAATAGTTGACGTCAGGATTCTGGTCGAGGGCGCGAGCGACGTTGAGGTCGTCAGCAGGGCCCTTCAGGGGCTTGCACTTGGGAGTGAATACAACATCACGATTTCCTCGATAATCCCGACAACGAACATTGAGATAGCCAAGAGCGCCGCGGCCGGCGCTGATCTGCTCATAATAGCCACCGACGCCGACAGGGTCGGTAGGGAGCTCGCAGAGAGGCTCTTCAACGAGCTGGGTCAGATGGTCGGGCACATAGAGAGGATGAAGCTCCCCCTCGGCCACGACCTTGAGCACGTTGATGTGGAACTGGTCAGGAAGGAGCTCAGGAACACCCTCGTGAGAGCCGGCCTGAAGAGCCTCCAGGTTCTGCCCGAATACATGGAGCTGAGAAAGCAGTTACTCGACATCAAGGGCAGGTACGACGAGCTGGCCGGTCAGTATGAGACCCTCTACAAGGAGCATGATGAGCTGAAGAGGAAATACGAAGAGCTCATGGGGGAGAGTGAAGCACTCAAGAGCGAGAACGAGGCTTTGAAGGAGCTCCTTGAAAAGAAAATACAACCGGTGAAGCTCGAAGAGGCGTGGAGCAACCTCTTCCCGGCTGAGCCTCTTCCCGACGAGAGTATATTCGGCACAGCCGTTGAAAAGCTTGGCCTGGCTGGAAGGGTCATTGTCGGGCAGGGCTATGTCTTCGCCGAGGACTACGAGCTGATAGAGGAGCTCATGAAGACGGTCTACCTGAGCCTCTCCATAAGGGAAAGCCTTGAGGAGAAGGTCGAAGAGGCGAACCAAGGAGCTGGAGAAGAACCGGAAAAGCCCGAGGTCATAGAGAACGCAGAGGTGAACCTCGACGAGCTCTGAAACCGTTGAGGAGTTCGAGACCTATCTAGACCTTGAGGGCAAGAGTCCTAACACGGTTAGGATGTACTCCTACTACGTCAGGCGATACTTTGAGTGGGGAGGAACACTAAACGCGCGCTCCGCCCTCCGATTTCTGGCCAGGCTTAGGAGGGAGGGCTACTCCAGCAGAAGTCTAAACCTCGTGGTTCAGGCTTTAAGGGCTTACTTCCGCTTCGAGGGGGCTGAGGACGAGGCAGAAAAGCTAAAGCCCCCCAAGGTTCCGAGGAGTTTGCCGAAGGCCCTGACAAGGGAAGAAGTTAAGAGGCTTCTCTCAGTTATTCCCCCGACAAGGAAGAGGGACAGGCTCATCGTCCTCCTTCTTTATGGAGCGGGTTTGCGCGTTAGCGAGCTCTGCAACCTGAAGAGGGCTGACGTTGACCTTAAGAGAAACATCATAGCCGTGTGCGGGGGAAAGGGGGCGAAGGACAGGGTAGTCCCGATTCCTGCCTTCCTGAGCGATGCCATCAGAGACTACCTCGAAAGCAGGGAAGATGAAAGTGAGTACCTCATAGTCGAGGACAGGAGGAAGAGAAAGGACAGGCTCTCGCCGAAGACCGTGTGGCATCTGCTGAAGAAGTACGGCGGGAGGGCGGGTGTTGAGGTGACCCCTCACAGGCTTCGGCACAGCTTCGCTACCCACATGCTTGAAAGGGGGGTTGACATAAGGGCCATTCAGGAGCTTTTGGGCCATTCAAACCTCTCCACGACGCAGATATACACGAAGGTCACCGTTGAGCACCTGAGGAAGGCCCAGGAGAAGGCGAGGCTGATGGAAGGGCTGATTGAGTAGGTTTACCCACCGTTGCTTTTCCGAACCTCCGAAGCTCACGCTCATAAAAGAGCCTTATGTGGCGCTTAATGTTTGAGAATTTTCCATTTTGGCATCCTAAGAAGAATCAAAGTGCGCCCTTTCTCTTAAGCAGAGCAAGGTAGCTCGTAAAGGCCCCGGCTGAGATTGTATCCCCGAGGCCGACGGTCGAGACGGGGTTCTTGACGAGCCTCGTCGGGATTATCATCATCTTGTACTCCCTGGTTCTGAGCCTTCTCTTGGCTTCTTCAAAGCGCAGCTTGACGTATTCACCGCGCTCGTTGTAGGGGACGTTGAGGCCCACCTTGAAGTCCTCCGGGGAGCGGATTTCACCGAGGGAAGCCCTCGCCGCAGCTAAAGTCGTGGCGAGCTCCAGACTGCTCCTCAGTTCCTCCTCGCTCAGAGGATTGTCGGCGTGGGCGATGTACATGATGTAGTATATGGTGTGTATCTGGAGAACTTCAAGGTTCATCTCGTCGATAAGTATCTTGCCTCCCAGCACGGTGTCTTCTATCCTGTTATAGGTGAAAATCCTCTCTGCGAGCCCCGGGTAGCCAAGAGCGTTGAGGACGTAGGCTATCTCGGACTCGTCCATGCCGACGCTGTCAACGAGTGGGAAGAGGTTGTAGATGACCTTCTTCCTCAGCTCCCTGCTCTGTATAGAAGCGAACTCCAGGTGAACCTTTAAGTCCTTTTCGCGCTTGAGGAGTAGGATGTCCTTTTTGGCTTCCCTCAGGTAATGGTTGGCGTCCTTTCCGTCGGAATAGCGGAGCTTTATCCCCTGATAGCCCGACAGTATTGCCCCGTCGCTCATAAGACCTATCTCGGGGAGGAAGGGCTTGAGCTCCTCCTCGGTGTATATCCTTATGCTCTCGAACCTCGCCGATACTATGAACCTCCCAGAGAAGGGAACCGTTACCGTCTCGTCCCCGAGCTTAAAGCTCGTCCCGGCGCGAAATTCGAATATCCTGTTGACCTTCACCGGGTCGCTCTCGCGGTAGGCCTCTCGCGGGTGCCTGAGAACCAGCTTACCGTTTTCAATTACTGGATAAAAGAGGTTGGCCTTTGGCACGAACAGTTCCGCCTGACGCTTGGCCAGGTGGGGGGTGTAGACTACCACCCTGCTGAAGTCTAGGTTTGCCAGGAGGTTTGCTATTATCCCTGCCTGTCCCCCCATCCTCTCGACGTCGTACTTAAAGTTTGAGTCGAACCAGGCCTGAAGCTCCTCGTTGACAAGGGGGACGGCCATTGGCTTTCCCGTCTTGAGGGCATGCACGAGCCTAGCAACGAAGTCCAGTGGCTCGTTTATTTCCCTCGGGTACTCATCCATTCTCTTCTTTACCGCCTCGGCTCCGAACTCGTCTATCAGTCTCTGAACTGTCTCTCCCTTGAGGTATACTATCGCGTCAACGTTCGTGTTGTAGGCAGTGAACATGGAAAGCCTTCTCGCCTCGTCGAGGAGCTCGATCATGTATATCACCATAAGTGAGTAACTGGGAATAGTGAAGGGGGCGTTCTTAAAAGAGTTTCGGCAAAAAGAAAATCAGTACTCGGTGAAGAGCCTGCCCAGTTCAGGGATTTTCTCCATGATGTCCATTTCCCTTAGAGAAAGCCAGAGCGAGGCCTGGTTGCTCGTAACGACCGGGACGCCGAGGTCTTCCTCGAGAGGATCAATTATCTCGAAGGTTCTCAGGTTAGTGCAGCTTATGAAAATCACGTCGGCTTCCTCAATAAAGCTGGCCTTCGCGAGGTGGTAGGCCTCGTAGGGCTCAAGCTTCCCTATCTGAATGTTGTCTTCTATTCCGAGACCCCTTATGTCGAGAACCTCAAACTCGTTTGCCTCAAGGAACTCCTTCTCCCGCTGGTTTATCTCGTCGGTGTAGGGGGTTATCACAAGAACCGACTGGGCGTCGAGTATCTTGAGGGCCTCAACAACGGCGGTGCTCGTGCTCACCACCGGGACGTTAACCTCATCCTCGATTTTTGCCTCAAGCTCCTTCTCGTAGTCCTTCCCGCCTATGAAAGAGCCACTGGTGCATCCGTAGAGTATCTGCTCGACGCCAGCATCTTTTAGGAGCTTTGCAGCCTCGACCGCCAGCGCGTTCATCTCTATCAGCTCGTTCTCGTTGACGTTCTTAAGAGGGATGCGGGCGGTGTGGAGGGAAACGCCGTGGGGCAGGTACGTGTGCAGCTCCATCTCCATTGTTGTGTTTGAGGAGGGGACTATAAGGCCGAGCCTTCCTCTCCATCCGTACATAATTCCACCGTTGGGACTACTCGCGGGCTCTATTAAACCTTTGGTTTTGGAAAAGGTGATTAACCCCCTTGAGAACTCAATCCGGTGGTAGCATGGAGCTGGATGAGGTCATAGCACGGAGAACCTCTGTTAGGTACTTCGAGGATAAGTCCGTTGGCGAAGATGTCATTCTCAAGCTCTTGGAGAGTGCCATAAGGGCCCCGACCGCGAGCGATCTCGAAAACTGGCTCTTCATCGTCTTCAGGAGCGATGATGCCAGAAAGAAACTCTACGACCTCATAGCTGAAGGAATGCTCGAATACTACCGAGCCGTCAACCTGCCCGAGGACAAGATGGAGAAGCTGAGGAAGAGACTCTACGAGAACGGCATGTATCTGGCACCGGTTTACATAGCGGTCTTCATAGACAGGCGCGTCCGCTTCCTCGAGGGGAAGGAGTTCGACGAGCTTGAGTTCATATGGAGCTTGGAGAGCGCCTCGATGGCAATAGAGAACCTCATGCTGAAGGCCGTTGAGCTCGGCCTCGGGGCGGTTTACATCGGAGTCACCAACTTCAGGGGTATAGAGGAGAGGGTCAGGGAGCTTGCCGGCCTCGACGAGAACTATTACCTGGTCGGCGTCATCCCCGTGGGCCACCCGAGGAAAGAGGTGAGGCCGAGAAAGAGGAGAAAGGGCCCGGCAGATGTGGTGAGGTCAGTCTAAACGTTTTTATGCCCTCGCGAGGAATGGGTTTGGGAGGAAGATGATAGAGTTCGTAATAGTGCTCGGTCTCATAGGTGGATGGCTCTTAATGGCCACGACCCTCTTCCTTATGCTTGCCTTTGGGAAGGTGTGGGGCCTAATTGGGGTTCTCTTCCTCGTTTCATTCCTCGTGGTGAACCAGAAGTGGAAGGCACGCTACATGAAGGCCATAGTAGATGCGACACCAAGGGCCAAGGAGCTCGCCCGGCACATCTTTGAGATGAACGAGCTGATACTCCTATCCTCCTACCTGATGTCGCTCGTTCTCTACACCCTCATTCAGAAGTACGTGGAGATAGTTGTCAAGTTGCCTTACCCGATGGGCCCGGTGGGATGAAAGATGAACGTTGCAGTCGTTAGATACGGCGAGATAGGGACAAAGTCGAGGCAGACTAGGAGATGGTTCGAGAACATACTCATGAACAACATCCGCGAGGCCCTGGTGATCGAGGGGGTTGACTTCAAGAAGGTCGAGGCAAAGCACGGCAGGGTTCTCGTACGGACGAACAGTGCTAGGGAAGCTGTTGAAGTTCTCCAGAGGGTCTTCGGCATAGTCTCGCTCTCGCCGGCGATGGAGGTCGATGCCGAGCTGGAGAAGATAAACAGAACGGCGCTGAAGCTCTTCAGGAGGAAGAAGCGTGAGCTTGGCCTTGAGAGACCCAAGTTCAGGGTCACCGCGCGCAGAATAACCAAGGAGTTTCCCCTCAAGAGCCCGGAAATCCAGGCGAAGGTCGGTGAGTACATCCTTGAGAACGAGGAGGGCGAGGTTGACCTTTACGACTACGATATAGAGGTCGGCGTCGAGCTCATGGAGGGCAAAGCATACGTCTTTGTGGACAAGGTTAGAGCCTGGGGTGGCCTGCCGATAGGGACGCAGGGCAAGGTCGTGGCTTTGCTGAGCGGGGGTATAGACTCGCCAGTTGCGGCTTTCCTCATGATGAAGCGTGGCGTCGAGGTGATTCCTGTTCACATCTACATGGGCGAGAAGACCCTTGAGAAGGTCAGGAAAATATGGAACCGGCTGAAAAAATACCACTACGGCGGAAAGGGCGAGCTGATAGTGGTAAATCCGAAGGAGCGTGAGAGGATCATAGAAAAGCTCAGGGAGATGAAGAAGGAGAAGTACACCTGTGTCTTCTGCAAGTTCATGATGGTGAGGAACGCCGACAGGATAGCTAGGGACTTCGGTGCCAAGGGCATAGTGATGGGGGACTCCCTCGGCCAGGTCGCCAGCCAAACCCTTGAGAACATGTACATCGTCAGCCAGGCGAGCGACCTGCCTGTATACCGCCCGCTGATAGGCCTCGACAAGGAGGAGATAGTGGCCATAGCAAAGAAAATCGGCACCTTCGAGCTTTCAACGCTTCCCGAGGACGAGGTACCCTTCATCCCGAAGCACCCGGTCATAAGGGGCTCCTGGGAGGAGTTCAAGAAGATTTATAAAGCCATATTCGGGGAGGAGCTAGGAAGGAGGGGGTGCTGAGGAAATGAACTTGCTCAGGGTCGCACCGTACATAGCTGTCTCGCTCCCGCTGGTCTTTTTCCTGTCCCTAACCTTTATCATCGTCCATAACCCCTGGTTCTCCCTCCAGAACAATGCCTTCAGCGATATGGGCTCCCTGAGGAATCCGACTAGGTGGTACTTCAACGGCTTCCTCATGGGCTTCGCGGTTCTGGCGTTTATCCCTGCTTATGCAGCCTTCAGGAACGGTTTGAGCTACCTCATGCCCCTCGCTCTGGTCTTCCTCTTCCTAGTGGGGGTCTTTCCCGAGGAGTTGCCCTATCATGCCCCCTCAGCGGTTCTCTTTTACCTCCTTGCTCTGGCGGACATAGCTATCGTTGGCTTCAGGCTGGGGGGGAGAGGGCTCGGCCTCGGCTACCTGTGGAGCGCCATGTCCTTGGTTACGCTGTTGTCAATGTTATTAATAGTCAAACTCCGGCTCTTCCGGGGGCTTGCAATCCCGGAGCTCGTGGGGGCCGTCTTCATACTCTCCTGGTTCGTCTTCCTTGGAGGGCTTCTTTCAGGAGGCTTTTGAGGCCAACGCTCTTTTTCAAGGAAGACCTGAAGGAATGCTCACATCATTAGATGGTATGAAGGGAGTTCTTAAGTTGACCGCCAAGGCCGTCCGCTACGACACCACCTTTCAATTCTAATTCTCCTAAAGTCTTATTGCAACCCTTTTCACCATCAAAGTAGAACGTATCCATATCATCCTTTCAATTCTCCTAAAGTCTTATTGCAACGTTTTCGATTCTGGACTCTTCCAAGACGTTTTCCTTTCAATTCTCCTAAAGTCTTATTGCAACGGCCTTAACGCGAACAGGCTCGCCCACGTTCGTGAAGCTTTCAATTCTCCTAAAGTCTTATTGCAACAGCTCAAAGGCAACTTTCTCCTTCTCGCTTAACTCATCCTTTCAATTCTCCTAAAGTCTTATTGCAACTTCAACGGGAACGCACAGCTCGGGCGTGGGTCTTACTTTCAATTCTCCTAAAGTCTTATTGCAACTTGTCGTAAGCTAATGTTACCTCTTTACCACGTTCCTTTCAATTCTCCTAAAGTCTTATTGCAACAGTCGCTCGTGATAAACTACGTCCCCACTGTGATACATCTTTCAATTCTCCTAAAGTCTTATTGCAACCGCCTCCCTCCCGTTTTTCGTGTTTTCTTTCTTCTTGCCTTTCAATTCTCCTAAAGTCTTATTGCAACTGGCGACATTCCACATCGCGGCAGGGCAACCACAGGACCTTTCAATTCTCCTAAAGTCTTATTGCAACTGAAAATGGGGATTACGGATACGTTTAACCTGATTGTCTTTCAATTCTCCTAAAGTCTTATTGCAACCTGCTTCCTCAGCTCAGCGAGTTCTTGCTTTAGCTGGCTTTCAATTCTCCTAAAGTCTTATTGCAACGAATAACGGTTAGGGAGCTGTTAGAAAACGAGCTTACTTTCAATTCTCCTAAAGTCTTATTGCAACTGAGAAAGGCTTTGAGGGGGCGAAGTACATCTTTTTCTTTCAATTCTCCTAAAGTCTTATTGCA
>NZ_JALTCZ010000189.1 GCF_027008145.1 Thermococcus sp.
GAGTTTACTTCCGGCATGGACTTTGAGGACTTCTCTAAGGACAGAAAAACCCAGTTTGCAGTCATCAGGGCTCTTGAAATAATCGGGGAAGCGGCAAAGGCCATTCCGGAGGACTTTAAGAAAGAGCATCCCAAAGTCCCGTGGAGGGAAATGGCAGGAATGAGGGACAAGCTGATACACGCCTACTTCGGCGTTGATCTCCACGTCGTGTAGAAAACGCTAAAAGAGGACGTTCCGTTCCTGAAGGAAGTTCTCTCGAACCTTTAACATCCAATTTTCCGGACCACCAGAGGAAAAACCTTAAATTTCAGAGGGCCGTAGGTTCGGAGGGAGGTAAAAGATGGTGCCGTTTCCGGAGGAGAGGAAGTTCCCGCTCGATAGGGAGGCTTCCGGAAAGACTATGAGCGCAATAAGAATCAGCCGAGAGTTCAGCTACAACCCCGACGGAGGAGGTGTGCTTCTTCCACCCCTGAAAGAAGAATTCAAGAAAAATAGGGATTGGTGGAAGAAAAACGTTCATTATCCTTGGGAAGGCACAAATGTAGAGGATGAGACGATAGGGCTTGAGTACCACCCCCTTACAACCATATACAGGCTAATCGGGACTATGAAGTACTAAATTACCGCCGCATAAGGCAGATGTAATTCAATACGCAGTAATCCCCTTTGAAAAAGACTATGAAGAGGAAGCCAAGAAGTGGGGAGAAAGCCCCATTACAGAGATCAGGGAATTTGTGAATGAAGACTCACTCACACGGCTCAAGAGCCTTGACGAGTTCCTGCAGAATAAAGAAAAGATGAAAAGGTTCCAATATGAACTCAAAGATGAGCTAAAGCGTTTTAGTGGCATTCCAGAAGAGCATGCGAAGATGCTGGCGGACCTGGCACCCGTATTCGTGAAGGCGTCCAAGGCGTGGGCAGAGATAACAAAGAGGGCATGGGAAGATATGCAGAAGAGGGGAGAGCGGATCTCGCCATACGAAGCAGTCGAAAAGATGTTTATATACGACCCGGATCCGCTCGGCTACTTGGATCTCTAGCCAAGCCAGAGGAGATTGAGGCGATACACTAGGCGCACGTGGCGCTGTATCATTTAATACCAAGAATATTCAAGGAGAAGAGCGGGGTGAAGGACTACCTGGACGAAGAAAGGGCAAAGCAGCTGGAGAAGGAAGTCCTCTCGATAGTGCGGCGGCCAAGGGTGGCCTAGTCCCAATCTTACTCTTTTTACCTTGCGTTTAGGGGTGCTTCTCCCACGCTCTCCATCATGGCAACGCCGTTGCTCGAGCCGTTCAGGTCGATCCTTCCCGGAATCAGTGACTTAACCGGAACGGCCTTCTCCCTCTCCTCCGTTGGCGACCAGCTTATCAGGTCGCCTTCCTCAACCTCAAGCGCCCTTATCAGCCCGCCCGGCCCTTCGATGATGTACTTTGCGGGCTTTTTTGGTGTGTAGAGGCGCCATTTTTTAGCGGTTTTGAAGTCCACGACCCTCCTTGAAGAGTCCAGCCAGATTACATCTATATCGGAGAGCATGAAGAACATGTGGATTGAGGCGTTGGCCTTTGTCTCAGCTGGAAGGACGAAGACGAGGGCGTAGTTGATGTTCTTTGCCAGCATTAACCCCTTGAAGCGCTTGAAGAAAGTGTCCGCGAGCTTAACCCTCCCGTGCCAGACAAGGCCTTTCGTCTCGTTGATTATCATGTTCTCACCTTGGGCTCGGGACTAATAAGCCTTGCCCGGTGAAAGATTTTAAGCACCAAATGTTATTATAACATTGGGTTAGAAAAAAGCTCAGAAAGAAGAGCTAATGGAGGAACTCTCAAAGCTCAGGGCTTGAGCTTTTCGGCCAGCTCAAAGCCCTTCCTGAGGGCCCTGAGGTTTATCTCCTCGGTGCCGTGGGGAACCGCATCGCGGACGGCCTTCTCTATGCTCTCCCTTCCCACTATTTCGGTAACGCCCACGAATATGCCAAGGGTCAGGATGTTCATGGTCAGGCTGAGCCCGGTAGTTTCCTCCGCTATCTCGGTCAGCGGGAGGGCTATGACGTTGAGCTTTTTCTCAAACTCAGGATCTCTGTGTGGGACGAGGTCTTTCTCGACTATCACGGTTGCCCCCTCCTTAACCGTGTGGAGGTACTTGCTGTAAGCTTCCTGGGAGAAGAAGACCGCGTAATCAGGGGCTATGGCCTTTGGATAATCTATAGGCTCATCGCTTATCACGACCTCAGCCCTGCTAGCCCCACCCCTGGATTCCGGCCCGTAGCTCTGGGTCTGCACCGCGTAGAGGTTCTCGTAAACGGCCGCGGCCCTTCCGAGGATGACGCTCGCTAAGATGACACCCTGCCCGCCGAAGCCGCTGAAGAGGACTTCCTTCCTCATTGCTCCCACCCCATCATCTTCTTGGCGCGTTTTATGTACTCCCGGTATTCCTTAACAAGCCCGGGCCTGTCCCTGTCAACGAACTCGCCTATGACTATCTTGCCCTCAAGCTCTTCCGGCTTCATCTTCTTAGCCTTAGCGAGCGGGACGGTTATCTTCTGGTACCAGCGGATTAACTCCGGAGCCGTCTTCATCCTGTTCCTCCTTCCGAAGCTGACCGGGCACGGGCTAAGGAACTCCACCAGGCTGAACCCTTCCTTCTGGAGGGCCTTCTTTATGCTGTTTATGCCTTGGATGTAGTTATAGACCGTCCACCTTGCCACGTAGTTGGCGCCAGCGGAAACGGCAAGCTGGGCGATATCAAACGGGTTCTCGAACTGGCCGTAGGGAGCCGTAGTCCCGCGCAGACCCTTTAGGGCAGTCGGGGCCACCTGCCCGCCGGTCATCCCGTATGTGAAGTTGTTGATGAGTATAACCGTAACGTCGAGGTTCCTCCTTATGGCGTGGATGAGGTGGTTTCCGCCTATGGCAGCGGAGTCGCCGTCTCCCATGAAGGCGATTATCCTGAGGTCCGGATTCGTGAGCTTTATGCCGGTTGCAAAGGCTAAGGCCCTCCCGTGGGTTGTGTGCAGGCCGTCGAAGTTGACAAACCCCGGAACGCGGGAGGAACAGCCAATTCCGCTCACCCAGACTATCTCGTCCTGGCTGAGGCCGAGGTCATCTATTGCCCTAAGTGTGAACTGGAGGACAGAGCCGATACCACAGCCGGGGCAGAATATCGTTGGGAGCATGTCCTTCCTCAGGTATTTATCCCGTATCTCGTAAGCGGACTTCAGGTACATCATCCCACCACCCTCTTGACTATCTCCATCGGCGTGTGAACCTCGCCGCCTATCTTGCTTATGAGCTCAACCTCGGCCTTTCCGTTCGCCCCTTCCCTGACGAGATGGTAGAGCTGTCCCATGTTCATTTCTGGAACGTATATTTTCCTCACACGTTCCGCAAGTTCCTCGATCATGCCGAAGTCGAAGGGCCAAATCGTGTTGAGCTTCAGCAGGCCGGCCTTAACACCGCGCTCGCGGAGCATTTTCACGGCCCTTATCGCGGAGCGCGAGACTATTCCAGTGGTAACTATCGCTATCTCAGCGTCATCGAGCTCAAAGGTCTCGTAGCTGATTATCTCGTCCTTGTGGCCGAGTATCTTCCTGAAAATCCTGCCAATGAGTTTCTGGTGAACCTCTGGCTCAACGGTTCTCGGGTGGCCGCTCTCGTCATGGGTCAGGCCCGTGACATATGTTCTGTAGCCCTTCCCGAATATCGGCATCGGAGGAACGCCGTCGCCGTGCGGGTCGCCGAAGGGGAGCTTGGCCTCCTCCTCATTGGCGGGCAACTTGCGGTAGACGACCTCTATCTCGTCCGGGTTCGGTATGTAAACGCGCTCGCGCATATGGGCGAGCTCGGCGTCGCCGAGTATTACAACAGGGGTTCTGTATTTTTCCGCGAGGTTGAAGGCCCTAATCGTCAGCTCAAAGGTCTCCTGAACCGTCGAGGGGCTCAGGACGATCAGCATGTGGTCGCCGTGGGTTCCCCAGATGGCCTGCATCATGTCTCCCTGCGCCGGAAAAGTCGGCTGGCCAGTTGAAGGGCCGCCGCGCATCATGTTGACGACAACTATCGGAGTTTCTGTCATCACGGCATAACCGAGGTTCTCCTGCATCAGACTGAAACCCGGACCGGAGGTAGCTGTCATTGCCTTTGTCCCTGCCCAGGAGGCGCCTATTATCGCCGCAATGCTCCCGATCTCATCCTCCATCTGTATGCTCACTCCATCGACGAGGGGCATGTAGAGGGCCATGGCCTCGAATATCTCGCTGGCCGGGGTAATCGGGTAGCCGGCGTAGAAGCGGCAGCCGGCCAAGATGGCAGCCCTCGCTATGGCCTCATCGCCCTGGATGAAGTCGGACTTCCCAACGGGAAACGGGTATTTCATGCTACCACCCCACTTGGAATGTGAACTACCAGCTCATGGAAATCCACTGTCTTGGAAGCGTCAAGGATTTTTATCTCAACTACATCGCCCTTCTCGTTGAGGTGGGCTATTATCCCCTCTTCCAAGTCAATTGAATCAACTATCATATAATCTCTCAGCCGAATAACCAACACGTCAGCATCCTTCGAGGGTTCAATCCTCATTTCTTGCCCTCCTCAAACCCGGCCCTGAAGGCCTTGATGTTTATCTCCTCGGTTCCTTCCGGGACGCGTCTTCTAATCGCCTCCTCAACACTCTCCTTTTTGACAACGCCGGTCTTAGCGACGAAGTAACCGAGGGCGACCATGTTGACCGTTAGAGCGAGACCTGTTGTTCCCTCGGCTATTCTTGTGAAAGGTGCTCCAACATAGGGCCTATCGGGCTTGACGAGGTCGGTCTCAACTATCAGAAGGCCGTCCTCCTTGAGGGACTCCTTAACGGTGTCATAGCCGAGCTGGTGGAGTGCTACTAAAACATCGGCCCTAGTCACCATGACGTCGTAAATCGGCTCGTTTGAGATTATGACGTCGGCTATGGAGTGACCTCCCCTGCTGGCCGAGCTGTAGTCCTGTGTCTGAAGGACGTTGAGACCCTCGATGGCGGCCGCCTCTCCGAGGACTACACCTGCGAGAACAACACCCTGACCTCCTATACCTGCAAACCTGATCTGCATGGGTTACACCTCCTTAAGCCCGAAGTGCTCCTGCACCTCGTCAATCAGCCTGTTGAGCTCCTCGGTGAATTCTGGCCTCTCCCTGTTCACGAACTCTCCGATAACGAACCTGCCCTCAAGCTCTTCCGGCTTCATCTTCTTAGCCTTAGCGAGCGGAACCGAGTTCCTGAGGAACCAGCGGAGCATCTCTGCCGGCTCCTTCATCCTGTTCCTCCTGCCGAACTGGACGGGGCACTGGGAAATGACCTCAACGAGGGAGAAGCCCTTAACGGTGAGGGCCTTCTTTATGCTCTCTATGAGCTGATAGACGTGGGCCGTTGTCCACCTTGCCACGTAGCTGGCTCCAGCGGCAGAGACAGTCTCGCTTATCTGGAGCGGATGCTCGATGTTCCTGTAGGGGCTGGTCGTTGTCTTTGCACCGAAGGGGGTTGTGGGTGCGAGCTGACCGCCGGTCATTCCGTAGATGAAGTTGTTGACGAGGATTACAGTTATGTCGATGTTCCTCCTGGCCGCGTGGATCAGGTGGTTCCCGCCTATGCCTGCCAAATCGCCGTCACCGCTTATGACAACGACCTTCTTGTCGGGAAGGCCGACCTTAACGCCTGTTGCAAAGGCTATCGCCCTTCCGTGGGTCGTGTGGAGCGTGTCAGCTAAGAAGTATGGCGATGCTATCCACGCGGAACAGCCTATCCCGCTGACAACAACCAGCTCCCTCGGGTCAAGCTTCAGCCCATCAACGGCATTGGCGAAGGCGTTTAGGACAGTTCCACCGCCGCAGCCCGGACAGAGGGCCGTTGGCAGGGCCTCCTTGCGGAGGTACTTTATGAGCGGGTACTTGGAGTAGATCTCGGGCATCAAGCAACACCCCTTATCTCGCGCAGGATTTCCTCAACGGTGAGCGGAACGCCACCAATCCTGTTTACACCTTTGAGAAGGACATCGTCGTTGACGTATCTCTCGACTTCAAGTATCATCTGTCCGAGGTTCATCTCCGGAACGAGGATTGCCCTAACGCGCTTTCCGAGCTCCCTCATCCTCTCACCGGGGAACGGGTGAACCGTCTTTGGCACAAAGAGACCGGCCTTTATTCCCTCCTCCCTCGCCCGGAGAACCGCTCCAAGGGAAGGCCTCGCCGTCACACCCCAGCTGACCACGAGGATTTCGGCATCCTCCGTAAAGTGCTCCTCGTACTTCTCATAAACGTGTCTGTTCTGCTCTATCTTTCTGTGAATCCTCCTCACGAGCCTGTCGTGAACC
This sequence comes from Thermococcus sp., assembly GCF_027008145.1. Taxonomy (GTDB): domain Archaea; phylum Methanobacteriota_B; class Thermococci; order Thermococcales; family Thermococcaceae; genus Thermococcus. Next base: position 6,338 of record NZ_JALTCZ010000189.1, read on the forward strand.
TCAGGGGTGTACACATCCCTCAAACCATTCTCCTTGTGGGTTGAGCCCGTTACATGGGTGAAGTAACCGTGGCCGAAGAGGGGCATCGGAGGAACGCCGTCGCCGTGCGGGTCGCCGAAGGGAAGCCTCGCTTCTTCCTCGTTTTTCGGAAGCTTGCGGTAGGTTATCTCGACCTCCCCTATGTCGGGGATCCTGACGAACTCACGCGTGTGGGCTAAAACTCCGTCGAAGAGTATAACGACCGGCGTCCTCAGTCTCTCGGCGATGTTGAAGGCCCTTATCGTCTCCCAGAAAGCGTCCTGCCCGCTCGTTGGCGAGACGGCAATAATCGGGTGGTCGCCATGCGTTCCCCATCTCGCTTGGAAGAAGTCGCCCTGTGCTCCTTTGGTTGCCTGTCCCGTTGAAGGGCCACTTCTCTGAACGTCTACTAAGACCAGGGGAGTTTCTGTCATCACGGCATAACCGAGGTTCTCCTGCATCAGACTGAAACCCGGACCGGAGGTAGCTGTCATGGATTTGAGGCCGGTCCATGATGCACCGACTACAGCCGCAATGCTCCCGATCTCATCCTCCATCTGGAGGTAGTAGCCCGAAACCTTCGGTAGTTCCCTCGCCATTGCCTCCGCTATCTCGCTGGCCGGGGTAATCGGGTAGCCGGCGTAGAAACGGCAGCCGGCGAAGATAGCACCGTATGAGACAGCTTCGTCACCCTGCATGAAGTAGTTGCCCGGCTTATAGAGTTTCTTGATGAGCCTGACCTGCTCGGGCTCATCACCGCGGATTATCATACTTCACCACCTTACCGCTATTGCGAAGTCAGGACAGAGCAGTTCGCAGAGCTTGCACTTGATGCACTTCTCGGCGTTGACGGGGACGGGGTAGTGCACCCCCTTCTCACTGAGCTCCTTGCTCCACTCGAAGACCTTCCTCGGGCACATCTCGACACATATACCACAACCTTTGCAGAGAAAAGTATCAACGTCAATCTCAACGATTCCTTCAGCCTTTCCGACAACAAGATAGCCGTTTTTTTCAACATCAGTTTTGGCTTCCTCCGTCATCAGCATCACCCTCCAACAGGCTGTTTTACGTTTGTCAACATTTAAAGCTTTCGTGAGTGAGGGGATGTCCAGAAAAAGGAGATTGGCCGGGATTGTTCACCAGGTTACGAGCTGCCAGTCGAGGAGGCCGTTTTCGACGATGTAGCTCCACCTATCACGGCACTCCGGTATGAGGTTCTCGATGTGGCTCAAGTCCTGAGTTGCCGAGAACTTCTTTATGGCGTTTCCTATAACCCTGTCGTAGTCGGTGAGGCAGTTGTGGGGCCCCCTTGGAGAGCCGGCTCCAACGGGATCGCTGAGGATCCTCTTGTCCGGGAACTTTTTCTTCGCCCAGATGAGAACCTCAACCGCGCTCCAGAGCCACGGAGGTCTGTACTCCTTCTTTTCCCAGAGCCTCTCGTAGAGCGTCCCCTTCTGGATGTCGGTGATGTTTATCGAGAATGTGTCCGTGTAGGGCTCGGCTTTAGCTATACTCTCCTTAGCGTCCCTTATGCCGTCCCTCTCACCCAGAAAGATTGGCTTGAGCAAGAGGTAGGTCTTAACCTTTGCCCCTGCTTTGCGGGCTATCTCCGATGCCCTAACGAACTCCGAGAAGGTGTTGCCCTTGTTTATCGAGACATCCGCCACATCGTCGCTGGCCGTTTCAAGGCCTATGGCCACTTCAAAGTGCTTATCTGGAACTATCTCCGCTAATTCTTTGACGGCGCCGTAGCGAACCAGTTCACTCCTGCTTTCTATGACTATCTCCTCCACGTTGTCCATCTTTGAGAGAATCTCAAAGATTTTCCTCCTCGTTTCCGACTTGAGCTCGCCGTTGTCTAGGAAAGAGCCCGAAGTGAACATTCTAACGGCGAAGGGGCCCTTCTTGCCCTCAATCTTACTGAGAGCCTCGTGGATGTAGTCAACTATCGCTTCCTGACTCCACTTAAGTTTTGGAGCTGAGGCAGGGTAGGAGCACATGTAGCAGGCCTTTCCAATCCTGAAGCGGTAGCAGCCTATCGTCGGGAGGATTACGAAGAGAGCCCTCCCCGGCTTTCCCGCGACGTTGTCCTCGCTCGTCCAGTAGGTCATCCTCTCACCCGAAGGCCGCTGGTGGCTAGGGTTTTTAAAGGTGAGGTAGAGTTTTCACCATGCCACGGATTCTCCTGACCAACGACGACGGCATCTACTCCAACGGAATTCGGGCTGCCGTAAAAGCTCTGAACGAGCTTGGCGAGGTCTACCTGGTTGCCCCCCTCTTCCAGAGGAGCGCGAGTGGTAGAGCCATGACGCTTCACAGGCCGATAAGGGCCAAGAGGGTTGATGTCCCCGGGGCAAAAATAGCTTACGGCATAGACGGTACCCCAACTGACTGCGTCATCTTTGCCCTGGCCCGCTTTGGGGAGTTCGATTTGACTGTCAGCGGAATAAACCTCGGTGAGAACCTCAGCACCGAGATAACCGTTTCGGGAACTGCCTCAGCGGCGATCGAGGCGGCGACTCACGATGTCCCGAGCATCGCGATAAGCCTTGAGGTGGACTGGAAGAAGACCCTTGGCGAGGGAGAGGGAGTAGACTTCTCAGCCTCAGCGCACTTCCTTAAGAGAATAGCAGGGGCGATACTGGAGAAGGGTCTTCCCGAGGGGGTTGACATGCTCAACGTTAACGTTCCCAGCGATGCAACCAGAGAGACGGGGATAGCGATAACGAGGCTAGCTAGAAAGCGCTACTGTCCGACCGTTGAAGAGAGGATAGACCCGAAGGGCAACCCCTACTACTGGATCGTTGGAAAGCTCTTGGAGGAGTTCGAGCCGGGGACAGATGCTTACGCCCTTAAGGTCGAGAGAAAGGTTAGCGTAACGCCGATAAACATTGATATGACGGCGCGGGTTGACTTCGAGGAACTTAAGAACGTTCTTTTCGGCGATACGTAGATGTACAGGTGTCTTCTTTATTTTTGATTGGAAGAAGAGTAATTGTCGATTATGAAATAAGTGATCAAAAAACTTTTAAAATGTCAAACTTTGAAGACTGGAAGAATGCAAAGCTCTCCCGACCAGTGGTGTACTACTTCCCGAACGGCACTAAGAGCGCCTACGAATTCACCGTGCTGGTAAACGGCAAGCCCGATGGATTCATACTCGTGGCGGCTCAGAGGTACATGCCCCCAGTTCTTGAGTTCGGGAAAGGGGAGGCACCAAGTAGAAGGCTGGGAAAAATCGGTGCGACCAGAATCATGAACTTCTCAAAGGAACAACACAGACTGCTTTATTACGGCGGGACTGAGCTACAGCATAGAGACAGGGAAAGGGAAAGCCATAGACATCTACGGTAAACCCGTCTCCGTTCCAAAAACAGTTAGGCTCTCAATCTTACCTAAACGAGTGGCAGATGCTTGGAAATCATTTGAGGCTTCCCCACAGAGGGAAGTTAAGAGTGGAGTGCTATCGGATTCCATTGAGACTAAGATAATCCCCAATGTTCCAGTGTGGACAGAGGATTCATCTTGGACATACACCAGAGGAGTGGGTGATTTGGGTGGAGCTTCAACAAGCTATCCAAACAATGTTGGACCAAGTGCTGATCCATGGAATATATGGGATGGATGCACCCCCATCGCTGCCGCCCAGATTATAGCATACCACGAGCATCCAGAGCTTTATGAGGAAGGGTATTATACTGAGGAATACAAGGGGTACATGACGTCTTTGGTTGACATCTTCCACCACACCATGGGAACGTTTGATAAGGAAGATAATCCAGGATGGACTTACTGGTGTGGATATCACGGCTCCGACGCGTGCGATGGCATTGAGTCCTTTGCAAGTGAATATCAGAGATTAAAGGATCAGGGGATAGTTTCATGGTCTCTTAAGAACAATTATGATGCCCAGCCCACATGTTCATGGGGATTATGTTGGTTATCCCAGTATATAACCACGCCAGATGTCAAAATTGAAGTGGATCAACAGAGACCCGTCCTATTACAACTTGATAATGGGGGGAAAGCAACGGATGGACAAGGGCCTTACGGAGACCATAGTGTGGTCATAACGGGATATGTATGGGATGGATATGACATACAATACCTAGTAATCCACAGCGGCTGGGATATGTATGACCACTATCTCGCGTGGTGCAACTGGGGCTCAGATACTCACCTTGTGAAAATATATCCTAACAGGAGGTGATTTTATCCCTAATTTCAAAACCTTCTTTTATCCCCTTATTCTTATACTGGAAATACTAGCACTCCTCATAATGCCATTCACATACTACATTCAACCTTCCTGCTGGTCTCTAAATCCTCCAGCCTGCACCTTCCATTTCAAACCTTCCCCAGGGTTCTTTCTTATCACTGGGTTGCCTTTTATGATTGCAGTTATCGCAGGATTGATGTCACGACAAAAGGACATGGTGACTGTCTTTTCAACTGCCTGCCTGACAGTTCTTCTGGGAATTTTCCTTTTTGGCCTTACGGATGCCTCCCCCATAGTTCTAGCAGTGGCCGTTCTTCCCGCTCTTATATCCCGTGAAAAAGAATCCGGTAGAGTCTCTTCGATCATCTCGCTCGCAGTTCTCATAGTGGTTTTGATAATCGCAAGGATTGGAACTGCTAGGGCGATATAGCAACAAAAAACGGAGATAAGACCGTGAAGTATAGAACGCAATCGTTATCTCGCGTGGGGTAACTGGGAATCTAAGACGCACCTCGTGAAGATAATCCCCATGAGGAGGTAAGTTAATGAGTCCTAAGGAATTCATTCTATATGTTCTTTCCATTATTTTTGTAACGGCCTGGGAGCTTGCACTCGCCTATAATAGCCGAGCCATCAGTAAGTATTACGTCGAGAAAGGCACAATTTTTTCGAAAACTGGACAGGTGGGACAGGGGACCCTGCACTTCTTAGAGCAAATACTCCCCCTCATTGGAGTTTGTTCTCCTAGCCCTACTCCCTACACTCGTCCTGATTATCTTGTACCTCTGGTTCAATGCGCCCGCCCTAAAGAAATCGGCACTCTCAATAGGGTTGCCCATTTTGTCAGTAATTGTTATCTATTTCAAAATTACAGGACCTGGCGTTCTATTGGTTCTGATTGTTGTCTCGGCTGTGGTCGGTGGGGTAGTTGGGAAAGACAAGTGGGAAAAAGTGTTACTCAGTATTGCGGGCTTTCTACCAAGCTTTATAACAGGTATGATGATAGCGGCTGAACTCCAGCCGTATGGTGTTAATAGGTGGTGGGTGAACCCATGGAGCTCCGCTCGCTCCTCTATCTTTTCATCTTTCCCGCGTGGGAGTTCCTGCTCATGATTGCACTCCCTCCGAGGTATTATGTTAAAACGTCCTGCCTCCAAATACACCCATATCCAATCTGCGGCTTCCACTTTGGATCGTCAGCAACTTTCGTCCTTCTCGCAACAGTACCGTTCCTAATCGCAATCATCCTCGGCCTCTGGAAGAAATGGAGTGAACTTGTGGCGTTTGGAGTCCCTTCACTTGCCGTCGTTTTAATAACGGTTATCTTCCTGTATCTCTTCGAAAGGTCGTGGATTCCCCTTTTCGTGCCTGCAACAGCCTCGGTGGTCCTGTACAGCCTTCCACGGATAAAGAGCGGAAAGGCTAATATGGATAGCCACGTCACTCATAGTCTCGTTTATCCTCTGCATTATGGCGTGGGGTGGAACCTCCATCTCGGTATGAGAGATTTCACGCCTCCCCGAAAATCCTCTCCACGAACCATTTTTCATCAAAGGACCTTAGGTCGTCGTAGCCCTGGCCAACGCCGACGAAGAGGATTGGGGCGCCTATCGCGTGGCTTATGCTCAAAGCCGCTCCACCGCGCGCGTCAGCGTCGAGCTTGGTGAGGATTACCCCATCTATCCTAACAGCATCGTTGAACTGCTTCGCCTGCTCAACGACGGCGTTTCCTGCCAGTGCATCGCCGACGAAGATAACGAAGTCCGGCTTTGTGACCCTGACTATCTTCCTCATCTCGTCCATCAGGTTCCGATTGAGCTCATTCCTTCCGGCGGTATCAATGAGGACAACGTCAATCTTCCTTGCCTTGGCGTGCTGGATGGCGTCGTAGGCTACTGCCGCCGGATCCGCGCCGTAAGAGTGCTTTATTACCTTAACTCCGACCCTTTTAGCATGCTCCTCAAGCTGTTCTATCGCCCCGGCCCTGAAGGTGTCGCTGGCAGCTATTACAACACTCAGCCCGTTCTTTTTCAGCCAGTTGGCGAGCTTCGCTATGGTTGTGGTCTTTCCGGAACCGTTGAAGCCGACAAAGGCTATAACGAAGGGTTTCTCCCCCTTGGAGCGGATCATCTCAAGGAGGTCGGGCTTCTTTTCGGGGGCGAGTATATCGAGAATCGCCTCCCTCAGGACATTTTCAATGATCTTCCCCTTGTTGGTTCCTATCCTGATCTTCCTGCCAACGAGCCTCTGCTTTATCCTCTTCCTGAGGGCTTCCACTGTTTCGAGGGCGACATCAGCTTCAAGGAGCTCAAGTTCGAGTTCGTCGAGTGCATCCTCAACGTCCTTCTCCTTGATCTCCACCTGGAGGAGTCTCTCTACGAGGCCCTTTTTCTCGGCCTTCTTTTCCTCCTCTTCAATCCTCTCCTCAACCTGCTTGGTGAAGTGCTTGAGCTTTTCCCTGAGCTTCCCGAACACCTTTCTCACCTGGATGAAAGAGGGGGGACGCGGTATATAAAGCCCTCGGCGATAGCTGGTGTCATCACCGCTCAGTCCCGAAGCCACTCGTCATAGGGCGTGAGACGGGTGCATCCTCTCAATATCGCCTTATGTAGGTTTTGCTCTCGACAATGCGCCCGTTTTCGAGCTTCATGACGTCAACCCGCTCGAATCCAACCGTCTCCCTCTTGTATGCGATTAGGTAATCAACGAAGTCCCTGATTCTGTATCGTGTTATCGAGTCCCTAACGTACTTCCCCTCATAGAGAAGGATCAGTCTGTTCCTGTGTTCCGAGAGCCACCTGTAAAGGGCTTCCCTCTCCTCCTTTGGCCTTGAGAGCGGATTGACTATAAGGTAGGCGTCAAAGTCCCCGCTCTCAAATGGTGACCCAATGTAGGCCTCACCATCAACCCCAAACGGCAGGTACTCGGCCAAAACGCGCATCCCCCGCCTTGCCCACGCGTTAAGGTATATCCGCGCGAGCCTCTTTCCGTTTCCGGTTATTAGGACAACACCTGAATTCAGCTCCGCTATCCTCTTCAGCATGGTGATAGTTTTACATGGTAATTAAAAATCTTTTCCAGGATTTTCGATAGTTTGCCGACCACAAAGTATTTATCCCATTTAAGGAAAGCAACTCCTGAAAACTTTCGGGGTGTCAATATGAAGAAGCTATTAAGCATCTTTTTAGTGGGTCTCATGGCCCTTGGCGTGGTGGCCAGTGGCTGTATCAGCAGCGGTGGCAGCAACCCGACCTCCACGAAAATAAACATTCTATACACCTACACGGGATCCTTCAGCGACCCCGCAAAGGGCAAGCAGGCCGCCCAAGCGCAGCTCCAGCAGGGTGCATGGGTCGTCTACCAGGTCGCCGGCGGAACCGGTCTGGGCGTCTTTGAGGCCGTCTCAGACTATCTCAAGGCACACAACAAGAAGATGGGCCCGCCCTTCGCTATCGGTGTCGATTCCGCCCAGGACTGGATCAAACCCGGTGTTATAATAGCGAGCATGATGAAGCGCGTTGACGTCGGCGTCTACAACGCGGTAAAGCAGGCCGAGGAGAACAAGTTCAGAGGCGGTGTTGTGGAGCTTGGTCTCAAAGACGGCGGCGTTAAGCTCAGCACCCTCCAGGACGTCAAGGCCATGTTTGACTCCCTCCCGGCGGACGTCAGGCAGAAGAAGCTCCAGGAGCTCGGCTTCCAGAACGAACAGCAGCTTCTCGACTACCTCAACAAGACCCGCCATCAGGTTCCGGACTGGATATGGAAGGCCGTTGACCAGCTTCAGCAGGAGATAGTGAGCGGCAAGATAGTCGTCCCGATGGCCATAAACAAAGAGGAGATAACCCAGCTCAGGAACGCCAAAAACCTCAGTGCCATGGAGAAGCTTGGAAGGGAATGGGCCAAGAGCAACCCCAAGCCCCAGACCTACTTCAACCAGAGCCTCAACGAGAGGAAGAACACGAAGGAGATAGCCATCGTCTTTGACGTCGGAGGCAGGGGGGACCTGAGCTTCAACGACATGGCCTACATGGGCGCCGAGAGGGCCGTCAAGGACTTCGGTCTGAAGCTCACCCAGCTCCAGAGCAACAGCCCGAACGACTACTACCCCAACCTTCAGATGCTCGCCAAGAGCGGTAAGTACGATATAATCATCGCAGTCGGCTTCATGATGACCGACGCAGTCAAGAAGGTCGCCCAGGAGTATCCCAAGCAGAGATTCGTCCTCATAGACGGCTACGACCCTAACATGCCCCACAATGTCCAGATGGTTCTCTTCAAGGAGAATGAGGGTTCTGCACTCGCCGGTGCCCTGGCTTCACTCATAGCACTCAACGACGGCAAGAACACCATCGGAATCGTCCTCGGTATGGAGATTCCAGTTCTCTACAAGTTTGAGGGTGGCTACCGCTTCGGCGCCTACTGGGGCCTGGACTACTTCAAGAACCATAAGAAGTGACCTCCTCTCTTTTCTTTAAACTATTTCTCCCGGAGGTGATCCCGTGGAAGAGAAGACCCCTTTGCTTGAGATGCGGAACATCGTTAAGGTTTACCCCGATGGAACCAGGGCCCTCAAGGGGGTCGACGTTCAGGTCTACAAGGGTGAGATACTCGGTCTTCTCGGTGAGAACGGGGCCGGAAAAACGACCCTGATGAAGATCCTCTTCGGCATGCTCAAACCCACGAAGGGAACGATCCTTCTTAACGGGAAGGAAGTTCGCTTCAAGAGCCCCGCAGATGCCCTAGCCAACGGAATAGGGATGGTCCACCAGCACTTCACCCTCGTTGAGGTGTTCAACGCCCTTGAGAACATAATCCTCGGGATGGAGGGCCACGGCCTGCTCTCCAAGATAGATGTGAGAAACGCCAGAAAAAAGCTCCAGAAACTTATGGATGAACTCAACTTCCAGGTTCCGCTTGATGTCCCCGTTGAGAACCTGCCTGTGGGCGTTCAACAGAGGATAGAGATACTGAAGATGCTTTACAGGGATGTTGATTTGCTCATACTCGACGAACCAACTGCGGTTCTGACACCCATAGAAGTCAGGGAGCTCTTCGATGTTTTAAGAAAGCTGAAGAACCAGGGGAAGACCATTATATTCATCAGCCACAAGCTCAACGAGGCCATGGAGATAACCGACAGGGTAACGGTCATACGGAGGGGCAAGGTCATCGGAACCGTCAAGACCAGCGAGGCAACGCCACAGCTCCTCGCCAGGATGATGGTGGGCAGGGACGTTGTTCTCAGAGTAAAAAAGCCGCCCAAGGAACCGGGGGAGACCATCCTCAGTGTTGAGAACCTCTGGGTCAAGGGCGACCGCGGTGAAGAAGCCGTAAAGGGGCTTTCCTTCCAGGTCAGAGCCGGTGAGATATTTGGGATAGCGGGCGT
>NZ_JALTCZ010000190.1 GCF_027008145.1 Thermococcus sp.
TAATATAAGTGCATTATTTTTATATTATAAAAAGTTAATATTTTAATATTATTTAATATGTTAAATAATAATATTAAAATAAAAATTTAAATTTTAAAAATTAAATATTATAAAAACTTTACTTATTAGTAACATCTCACCGAAAATTGAAGGCAACCTGCACATAAAATTAGGAAACCCTAAAAATAGAAAAAGCCAGAGATGACTTTAATTATCATAACAAAGGGTTCCTAGAGGAGCAAACAAAGGCCCAAAGCCCTTATTACTCTTCTTCCAAGATGTCTTCTGGAACCTCGTTCCCCTGGGGAAGAATTATAAGCTCCCGCCCTTCAACAATCATCTGGGCGACCTTCTTTCTGGCGGAACTCAGGGCCCTCCAGACAGTTCCTCGGGAGACACCCATTCTTACCCCAGCCCCTTCCTGTGTTAACCCCTCGTAATCAACCAGTCTCAACGCCTCAAACTCCTCGTAGGTCATGAAAATAGGTGGTTTAGGCTGGCTGAGGGAGGGTAGGGCTGGATAGAAGTGTCTGACCTGTGGGATGAAGCCGATCACCCTCATCTTCCTTCTCCGGCCTCTTCCCCGTCCCCATCCCATTCCACGAGGCATTTTTACTCCTCCTTTTCAGGGGGTTGGCCAGTTAGGGTTATAACTTTAACGTGGAACTTGGGGTGGTGATAGAATGTTTAAGGTCGGCGAGAGGAAGATAGGCTGGCACAAAGACTTCGATAGTTCCCACTTTTTGGCTCTGCCCTACGAGAGCAAGTGCCTCCGCATACACGGCCACACTTACAACGTTGACGTTGAGATATGGGGCGAGCTGAACGAGAACGGCATGATATTTGACTTCAACCACCTCAGCAACCTCGTGAAGCTCCTCGATCACAGGATCTTAGTCAGTGAGGACTGGATCGCCGAGAGGGAAGATGGAAGTCTCGTCATCGAGAAGAACGGGAAGAGGATAGAGCTCCCGGAAAAAGAGGCGGTCGTTTTGGATAAGCCAAACGTCACAGCGGAGTACATAGCAGAGTGGTTCGCTGAGAGGGTAGCCGAGAAGGCCGGGGACAACGTAAGGAAGATAAGGGTCAAGATCTGGGAAGACCCTAGGAGCTACGCCGAGGTGGTGCTTGAGCGTTAGCACTTTTTCCTTTCCGGCGCGCTTATCCCGCACTTTTCCCTTAAAGCCTTAAGGCTTTCCTCAGCCCTCTGGAGGAGCTCGTCGTAGTACTCGGAATCGAACCTCCGTGACGCTTCCTCAGTCAGATTTCTTATGACGGTTAGGTAGGCATTTACCGTCTCGCAGTCCTCGTTCTTGGTTATACTTGGAACCATCATCACTAGATAGCCAATGAAGGAGGAGAGTAACTTTTCCCAGTCCCTCTTAAAGCCGTTTTCGTTGAGCCAGCCTTTCAGAGTTATGAAGACCTTTACCGCGGGCTTGACGACGGAGTATTCATTGAAGCGCCTGTAGCGGATTATCAGGTACTGGAAGAGCGAGATTAGGAACTGGCCAACTACCTCCTTCCCCACTGTCCTTTCGGCGAAGCTCTGGAAGTCTCTAAGGCCCTTTCCCCCACTCTCCACGAAGGCCTTGAGCAGGTTTGGATAAGGAGGTGAGAACTGCCTTAAGTCAACTTCCTCAAGCTCTGTTATCTCCGGAAGTACTGCCATCACGAGTCTTTCCATCCGACCACCCAAAGGGTTAAATCCCGGGATGTTTATTAGGATTTAGGTGGGTCTTCATGAGGTTCTCAAGGGGGAGAAACTTTATGTTTCGTGTTCCGGAAGGCAGGGAGCTTCTTAACTTTGTTAACGACTTTGCCAGGAGACACAACGTCCTGATAGGGAACGTTACAGGGATAGGAAGTTTAAGGAACCCGAAGATCGGCTACTTTGATGAAGAAGCCGGTGAGTACAGGGTAACAGAGCTCAGCGGGCTCTACGAACTAGTCTCCCTGAGCGGGAACATAAGCCTGAAGGATGGAGAGCCCTTCGCCCACATCCATGTCGCCCTGGGGGGGCCAGATGGTAAGCTCTACGGCGGGCACCTCGTTGAAGGCGAGGTCTTCGTGGCTGAGCTCTTCATCCAGGAGCTCCTTGGTGAGCCCTTAGAGAGGAAGCCCCAGGAGAACGGGCTGACGCTGTGGGATGCGGAAGAGTAGAGGGGAAAATATAGTAGGTAATTTCCCTTTCTCATTTCTCGTAGAAGATCTCGTAGTGCTGGACGTACTTCTCCTTTTCAAGGAGGAATTCATCGTCTTCGGGATAGTATTTGGCCAGCTCGGGGTTCTCGCCCGCGAACTTTTTGATAGCCTCCCATGAGTCCCAGATGGTCACTAAGAGGAAGTGGGTCTCGTTTTCCTCGTCTCTTCTCGTGAAGTAAAGCTTCAAAAGCCCATCAACTGAGCTGTAGTCTGGAACGGCCCTCTCTATCAGAAAGCGCTCGTAAGCGTCGCCCTTTTCTCTCGGCACCCTGCCGTGCCAGAGCCTCATAATCGCCATGATATCACCTAAGGAGGTTTTGTCTTGGGGGAATATAAAAAGTTTGGAAGGGGCTAATCAGAACACCGAGCTGAGCCTCCCGCCGTCAACGGGGATCATCGCACCGTTTATGTAGCCCCCGAGTTCGCTCGCGAGGAATGCAACGAGGTAGCCTATCTCCTCCGGCTCTCCAAGCCTTCCGAGCGGTATCGGCTTCGCGTACTCTTGGAGGGCTTCTTCAACGGTCTTCCCTTCCCTCGCTGCCCTGTCCCTGGCGAGCTGTATCATTCTATCGGTTCTTATTATACCCGGCATTATCCCGTTGACGGTTATTCCCTTCGGCCCGAGCTCCTTCGCTAAGGTTCTTACGAGGCCGGCCATTGAAATCCTAACGACGTTGCTGAGGGCTATGTTGGGTATAGGCTCTTTTATTGCCACGCTCGTGGAGTAGACTATCCTGCCGAAGCCCTTCCGCTCCATCGCAGGGACGAGGGCCCTGGTGAGGTAGACCGCCGGGTAGAGGAGGAGCTTTACGGCATCTTCCCAGTCTTCCATATCCATCTCCATGAAGTAGCCTGGCTTTGGCCCGCCGGTGGAGAAGAAGAAAATATCTGGCTCGCCGATGTTTTCAAGCTCTTTCACCGTTCTCTCAAGGTCTTCGCGCTTCGTCAGGTCGGCGACGATATAGTTAACTTCCACGTCGCTCTCGGCCTTTATCTTCTTCTCTGCCTTCCTCAGGTTCTCCTCGCTCCGCGAGAGGAGTACTACATCTGCTCCAGCCTTCGCTAAAACCCTTGCGACGCCGAAGCCTATGCCCTTGCTTGAGGCGGTCGCAAAGGCCAGCTTTCCGGAGAGGTCTATCCCCATCATAGAACCACCACAAAAAGTTGCCCCAAAGGGGTAAAAACGTTTACTGGATGTTCTTGGCCACCCGGAGGAGCAGGGTGTAGTGCCAGATAGTTATTGTTACAGCTCCGATGAGCTCTGCAACCGCAACGCCCCTGAAGTGGCCCTTCGCCCAGATTGCCAGAATCCAGCCTGTAACGAAGAGGGCAGCACTGAACCACCCAAAGGCCCGGTCACCCGAGCTTAAGGCCCCAACGCCGGCTATAAGGAACCCAAAGCCCGCTGTTATGAAGAAGGCCCAGCTGACGTAGTAGTGAGGTGAGGTCCCCTCGGGGAAGAGGCCTATCGCTGCCAGGAAGATTAGGCCGAGGATGAAGATCCATATTCCCGCGCGTTCAATTCCATTTCTGGTCCTCCCAAGGAGCCCAGTTGCGTAGTAAATCGCGAGGATGGCGGTCGTTATAAGGGAGATGTTGAGAACCCAATTGTGGGGCAGTCCGAGCTTTCCGAGGTCGCTTATCGCGTTCTCTGTGAGTCTCCACCAGGAGCGGTTTATGTAGGCTGCAATCCCTATGCCACAGAAGGCTACGATTGGAGCCAGAACTCCCGCGTAGAGCTGGGACTTCCTCATGGTCTCACCCCTGAGGATTTATGGGGTCAGCGGCTAATAAACCTATTCCACATCCCTGAGGGCCCGCCAGACACTGTTCCACCCAAGGAGAAGCCAGTATCTCTTCAGCTCTGCCTCAGCCTTTTTATAATCAGGATAATAAGTCCCTACAATCTCCCGGAACCTCTTGGTGTGCTTGGGCTCCCTAAGATGGGCAAGCTCGTGGATTACAACGTAGTCCCTGAGGCTTTCCGGCAGAGCCATGAGCATGAGGTTAAAGCTGAGGTTTCCCTTTTTTGAGCAGCTGGCCCATTTGGTCTTCTGGAATCTGATGTAAACCTTCCGGTATTTAACGCCGAGTATTGAGGCAAAGAGCCTGACCCTTCAAAAATTAGGGGGAGAAGAACTCACCATCCGCCTCTTCCACGGCCGTATCCACCGCGGCCTCTTCCCATTCCTCTTCCTCTGCCGCGGCCCATTCCTCTGCCCATCCCAGGGCCGTAACCGCCATAGCCTCCCATTCCACCGCCTTCTGGCCCCATGATCGGGCCTGAGAGCTCTCCACGGAGGAAGGCTTCAACGGCTTCCCTAACCCTCATGTTTGCCGGTGCTGAGACCATCCTTATGTTAGCAGCCTGAAGAACGCCGGAGGAGTTCGGTCCGAACTCGCCGGAGATTACAACGTCGGCACCCTGGTCGATTACGAACTGGGCTGCAGTGACCCCCGCTCCCCTCGGCTGGGAGTAGCCGGGGTTCGGGACAACCTGCACCTTCACTATCTCCCCGTTTTCCACGTCGACTATCGTGAATGTCGGGGTTCTTCCAAAGGCTGGGTTCACCCTGTCATCGAGACCACCGGTTAAGGTTGGAACTATTATCCTCACAATACCACCCCCACAAAAATTAGGACTGCCAAACTTAAAAAAGTTTGCATAGGCTCAAAATGGCCGGAATACCCTCTGGGGCGGTCTGATGAGTTCCCAGATTATGATGAGCACCAGGAGACCGAGAGCGTATGGAAGGGCCACAAGGAGGAGCTTAACCATGAAGTAGAGTATGCCAAGCAGTATTAGAAGCTCAATTATCCAGTAGACCCCACTCAGGGGGTAGAACCCGCGCCCCCTTCCGTAACGCCCCATTCCTCTCGGCATTTCATAACCTCCTGAAATTCAAAAAGGGGAAAAGGTCACCACCAGCCGAAGAACCTGGCGAGCCACGTCCTCCTGCTTGGCTGGCCGGTCCAGGGGCAGTATCCGAGCCTAGCTCCCCAGCCTCTGCCTCTTCCCCAGCCTCTTCCAAATCCGCGTCCTCTTCCCCAGCCTCTGCCCCAGCCGAAGCCGTAGGCGGGGTAGGGGGGGTAAGCTGGAGCGGGATACGGGCCGTAGGCCGGCGTTGGAGTTGCTGGAGCGACTGGAGCAGTTGCTGGGGCTGTCGGAGGAACCGGTGCCGGGGCTGAGACTGTGAACTCGCGGGCCGTGCCGCCAGTGACGGCTTTTATGGCCTCCTCAACTGGGGTTCCCGGTGCGACCTGGTAGAGCTTTATGCCGGCTGCTTGTATAGCACTGAGTGCATTCGGGCCGACCTGAGGTGCTATTATTGTATCGACGCCCTCGTTTATGAGGGTCTGCACTGCCATCGGGCCAGCTCCACCACCGGCCATGGCCGCACCATTCTGGATGACCTTCTCGCTGATGACGTTGCCGTTCTCATCCACCTCCGCTATGTAGAAAGCCGGAGCGCGGGCGAATACTGGGGCAACGGTGTCGTTTCTCCCACCACCGTTGGTCGGGATCGCGATCTTCATAGGCATCACCTCTAGTATTTTGTGCATATGCACAGTATTTAAATCTTTCGGTTCACCTAACTACCGGACTACCGGTTTCCCTGCTCTTCAGCCTACGCATGTAAAAGCGCTTCCCATTATACTCAAGCTCTATCAGCTTGCCCTCATCCAAGAGCTTCTCAACGACGCTCCAGTTGGCATTTGCCTTTCTCAAAAGCTCCCTCACCGCGTCTTCCCGCATCGGGTGAACCGAGGTTATGCTCAGCAAGTCCTCCTCAATGTTGCCGGTGAAAGCGAAGGCGTTGCCCTCGTAGCCTATGAGGTATTCAACGCGCCCCTCGCCAAGCCTCTCCCCAAAGGTCTGGAAGGCACGGTTTATCGTCTCTTCGTTGGCGGGTTTAACCCACTTCTCAGCAGGAGGCCTCGTCGGGATCGCTATGTACGCTATATCTGGTTTTAGCTCCGCCAAGAAGTCCGCTATCCTCTCGAACTCGTCGCCGTAGTCTATCCCATCTATCAGCATCGTCTCGGTGACGAGCTTTCCTTTGAATGCTTTCCTGAACTCAAGCATTCCATCGAGGATTTTCTCAAGGTTCAGGCTCTTGTGGGGCCTGTCGATCCTCTTCCAGAGCTTTTCACTAACGGCATCTACCTTCAGCGAGACGAAGTCGAGCTTTAGGAGGTCTTCCCTTACATCCTCGCGCCAGATCAAAGAGGAGTTGGTGAGCGCGGCGAGCTTTATGCCGAGCCCTTCAAGTAGGTCTGCCTCTTTCCCGAGGTTGATGTCGAGGGTCGGCTCCCCATCTGGGACGAAAGTTATGTAGTCTATCCTCTCGCCCTTTTTCTTGGCTTCCTCGACCTTCTTTCTCACCTCCTCGAATATCAGCTCCGGCTCGTAGAAGGGCTTCCTCTCGATCTCCATCCTCAGCGTCCTGCCAATCTGGCAGTAAACGCAGGCGTAGGTGCAGACCTTGTCGGGGATGTTGTTGACGCCGAGGCTCTTCCCGAGCCTTCTAGAAGGAACGGGTCCAAAGGCTATCATGCCACCACCGGAATTAGGTTGCCCTAAAAGCATATAAGGTTTTTGAGCAAAGGTTTTATGGTTTCCGCTCAAACTTCAACGGGTGTTAAGCATGGCTGAGATGGACGACTCAATTATGAACAACCTTAAAAGGCTCGACGAGCTCAGCCCCTTCGAGTTTAAGGAACTGCTCATAAAGCTCGCGAGCAGGAGCTCCGAGAAGATTATGCTCAACGCCGGCAGGGGAAACCCGAACTTTCTTGCTTTGGAACCGAGGTACGCCTATCTCCAGTTAGGGAAGTTTGCGCTCAGTGAAGCTGAGAGACACTTTGGCTACATGGGCAACCTCATAGGCGGACACTGCGAGAAAGATGGAATAGAGGCGCGCTTTGAGATATTCGTCAGGAACCACTGGGAGGAGAGGGGGACGAGGTTTCTGAACTCGGCTGTTAGCTACGTCCGCGATTATCTCGGCCTTTCCGCCGGTGACTTTCTCTGCGAGATGGTGCAGGGCTATCTCGGCTGTGATTACCCCTCTCCGCCCAGGATGCTCCCGCTTGCGGAGCAGATCGTTAAGCGGTACCTTCTCAAGGAGATGGGGGCCGGCTACGACCTGGGCTATTCCATAGTTGAAGAAACACAGCTCTTCGCAGTTGAGGGTGGAACCGGGGCGATGGCCTATCTCTTTGAGTCCCTCAAGGCCAACCACATCCTGAACCCCGGGGATAAGATAGCGATAGCCGTCCCGATATTCAGCCCCTACCTTGAGATACCCAGGCTTGATCAGTACAGGCTGGAAATAGTTGAGGTTAGGGCATCACCTAAACTTGGCTATCAGATACCTGATGATGAACTTGACAAGCTGAAAAATCCTGAGATAAAGGCCTTCTTCCTCGTCAACCCTGGGAACCCGACGGCGGTGAAGCTTGAGAGGAGCGTTCTTCAAAAGTTAAAGGAGATAGTCGAGGCCGGGAGGCGGGACCTCATTATAATCACGGACGATGTTTACGCAACCTTTGCCGATGGCTTCAAATCGGTTTACTCAGTCCTGCCCCACAACACGATACTGGTCTATTCATTCTCCAAGTACTTCGGGGCAACGGGCTGGAGGCTCGGCGTTATAGCGCTCCACAGGTGCAACGTCGTTGATGAACTAATCGCCAGCCTCCCGGAAGAGATTCAGGAGGAGCTCGACAGGAGGTACGAGACCATAACGCCCAACCCGAGGGAGCTGAAGTTCATTGATAGGCTCGTCGCCGACAGCAGAAACGTGGCCCTGAGGCACACCGCCGGCCTGTCAACGCCACAGCAGGTTCAGATGGTGCTCTTTGCCCTCTACGGCCTGATGGACGAGAAGGAGATCTACAAGGACGCGGTGAAGAGGATTTTAAGACGCCGGTACAGGGCCCTCTACCGCGGAATCGGCCTCAGGCCCGGTGAGAATCCGAACTACACCTACTACTACACCATCCTCGACATGGAGGAGCTTAGCGAGAGGCTCTATGGAAAGGAGTTCTCCGAGTGGTTCATGGAGAAATTCCCGCCCGAAGAGTTCATAATGAGGCTCGCCGAAGAGGCGGGGGTTGTCCTACTGCCGGGTAGGGGCTTCGAGGTTCCGCATCCATCCGCTAGGGTCTCTCTGGCGAATTTAAGGGAGATTGACTACCTCTCCATCGGGAGGACGATAAGGAGGATCCTCGACGAATACTACGAGCAGTTCATGAAGGAGAAGGGTGTATGAAACATGCCCAAGACGGAGCCCTTTGAAAGGCACCACGACCGCTATGAAAACTGGTTCGAGAGGCACAGATACGCTTACCTCTCAGAGCTTGAGGCCGTCAGGAGGCTCTTGCCAGAGGATGGTAAGGGGGCAGAGATAGGCGTCGGAACCGGGAGGTTCGCCCAACCGCTTGGAATAGAGCTCGGCGTTGAGCCTTCGAGGGCGATGGCCGAGGTAGCGAGAAAGAGGGGAATAGAGGTCATCGAGGAAGTCGCCGAAAACCTTCCGTTTCCTGATGAGAGCCTCGACTACCTCCTGATGGTCACAACGATATGCTTCGTTGACGACCCTGAAAGGGCACTGCGCGAGGCCTACCGCGTCCTGAAGCCAGGGGGGGCCTTGATAATAGGCTTCGTTGACAGGAACAGCCCGATCGGAAAGTACTACGAGGAGCACAGGGAGGAGAGCGTCTTTTACAGAGACGCGAGGTTCTTCTCGACGGAAGAACTTCTGGAGCTCCTCAAAGAGATCGGTTTCAAAAAATTCGAGATAGTCCAGACCCTCTTCCACAGGCTCGACGAGGTGAAGGGTCTCGAACCCGTAAAGCCCGGCTACGGCGAGGGAAGCTTCGTCGTCATAAAGGCCGTGAAGTGATGGTTATGCTACTCTCGAAGGTAAAGAAAAGGGCCTTTGAACTCGCTGACGACCTTGAGCTCATCGATTTCGGCTTTGCACTGCCCTACACGTGGGTTTTGATTGAAGGGCTCGAAGGGAAGGCCCTCGGCGTTGCCATGACCCTCCCGGAGGAAGTGCAGAGGTATACGAACTCGATAATCGAGCCCTCCCTTAGAGCTTTCATCGAGAGGGCTGACAGTCTGAACGTCATCGAGCGGACACTCGGATTAGCGGCAATCAACGCGGTGTCGCAGTACCACATCGACCTGAGCAACGTGGAGTGGGCCGATGTTCTTGACCTGTTGCCTGAGAACGTCGGCAAAATCGCCATGATAGGTAACATGCCGCCGCTGGCCAAAGCGCTCCGCGAGAAAGGCGCTGAAACCTTCGTCTTTGAGAGGAACGCCAAGCTCTGGGACAAAGATACTTACAGTGATGCACTGGAGTACCACCTCCTACCGGAGATGGACGTGGTGATAGCAAGTGCGAGCTGTCTCGTGAACGGAACGATAGACATGCTCCTGGGCAGGGCGAGGAAGGCCAGACTCTTCGTCCTTACCGGCCCAACGGGCCAGCTTTTGCCCGAGTTCCTGAGGGGGACGAAGGTTACTCACCTGGCTTCGATGAAGGTAACTGACATTGAGAGAGCAATCCTCGGCCTCAAGCTCGGCTCCTTCAGGGGCTTTGAGGAAGGAAACAGGAAGTACGTGGCGAAAGTGAGATAAATACTTTCATTTTCTGAAAACTTTTTTGTTTACGTAAATGTTTAAATTCGAATCCCCAACCTAGCTTTGGGTGGTCTAATAATGAAAAGCACGAAAGCCCTTTTCCTTATGGCAGTCCTCATTGGAGCCGTCATCGGCGCCGGCTGCCTCGGCTCAACCAACGCCTCAACGCCAACGAAGGGAAAATCCTTTGAGGGTCAGACACTCACCGTCTGCTCTGGAGCAGGTATGATAAAGCCAATGAACGAACTGATAAAGATGTTTGAAAACGAGACCGGGGCAAAGGTTGCAGTGCAGTATGGCGGAAGCAGTGACATCTTTGGAGTCCTTCAAACTACCTGCGGCTGCGATGTCTTCATCCCCGGGGCCTGGTACTACATGGAGCAGGCCATGAAAAATGGCTACATCCTCAACGGCACGGTGGCCAACCTCACATACCACATCCCAGTGATAGCGGTTCCAGCGGGCAACCCGAAGGGAATTCATTCCCTCAAGGACCTCACTAAGCCGGGCGTTAGAGTTGTCCTGGGTGATCCAAAGGCCTGTGCCATCGGTAAGGTTACTAAAAAGATACTTGAAAAGGACGGTCTCTGGGATAAGGTGAAGCCGAACGTCGTTACCTTCGCCCCTACTGTAAACCAGCTTTTGATTTACATCACGACGGGGCAAGCGGACGCGGCGATAATCTGGGAGGATATGGTGACTTGGGCGCAGTCGAAGGGCAAAATCGAAGTTGTCCAGATACCACCAAATGAAAACCTCATAAAGACCATTCCGACCGCCGTTACAACCTGCGCCGAGAAGGACGGACATTTAAAGGTCGCGGAGGCCTTCAACGCATTCATAGCCAATCACACTGAAGTATGGGAGGAGTGGGGGTTCAAGCCATGGAAGGGCTGAGATTCAGAAACCTCTCGGTCCTCTTTGCTTTAATCTTCACCCTTTTCCTTTTCACGGCGGTAGCGACGCTCTTCTTCGTGCCAAGGCCTTCTGAAATACTCAAGGCGCTTAAATCGGAGGAGATGATCTACTCCCTCAAGCTGTCGCTTATAACGGCCTCGCTCTCCACCCTCCTCGTAATTCTCATTGGAATCCCTATAGGTTATGCCCTCTCGCGTTTCAGCTTTCCTGGTAAGAGCGCCGTGAAATCAATTCTTGACCTGCCGATGGCCTTCCCAGAGCTCGTTCTTGGTTTGGCTCTGCTCCTTCTATTTGGCAATACAGCCTTTGGTAAGCTCCTGAGTGACTTTGGGATCAAAGTTGTCTTCACAAAACTTGGGATAGTTGTGGCGCAGTTCTTCACGGCCTTTCCCTATGCAGTTAGGGTTATCCACACCACATTTGAAGAAATAAGCCCTCGCTATGAGCTAGTGGCAAGAAGCTTGGGCTACACAGAGTTTGAGACCTTCAGGAAGGTGACGCTCCCCATGGCAAAGGGGGGCCTCCTCGCCTCGACGATAATTACCTTTGCACGCTCCATGGGTGCCTTTGGTGCCGTCCTAATCCTTGCCGGGGGGAGCTACATGAACACGGAAATACTACCTGTAACGCTCTACCTGAATATTTCCTACGGCAACATCGGGATGGCAATAACGAGCGGCATAGTGCTTGTCGTTGTCTCGTTCCTAGCCATATTGCTCTTTGAGAAACTGGAGGATGAAGAGCATGGCGCTGTTAGAGGTTGAGAACCTTAGCATAGACCTAGGTGAGTTTCACTTGAGGGACATAAATCTGACCGTAGAGAAGGGTGACTACCTGACAGTTATCGGGCCGACCGGTGCGGGAAAGTCCATCCTCCTTGAGGCAATAGCCGGCTTTTATCCCCTTAGATCCGGCAGGATAACCCTAAACAGCAGGGACGTGACGAACCTGCCTCCGGAAAAGCGCGGCATCTCAATAGTTTACCAAGACTTCGTCCTCTTCCCACACCTGAGCGTTTTTGACAACATTGCCTTTGGCCTTAGAAAGGTGGAGAGAGACAAGGAAAAGGTTAAGGGGGAAGTGGAGCACATAGCTGAAGAACTCCACATAAGTCACCTTCTTCACAGGAAGCCGGGGACTCTGAGCGGCGGGGAACAGCAGAGGGTTGCGATAGCAAGGGCACTCGTTGTTAGGCCGAAGGTCCTCCTCATGGACGAGCCGTTCTCGGCCCTAGACGAGAAGACGAGGGAAAAGCTCAGGAAGCTTGTGAAAAGCGTCATAGCCGAGTACAACACAACGGTGATCCACGTCACCCACGACTTCGAGGACGTTTTCGCTTTGGCGACTAGGGTAGCTGTCATGAAGGATGGAAGGCTCGTTCAAGTGGGAACACCGGATGAGGTTTTTTCAAGACCAAAAGTTGATTTCGTGGCAGGCTTCGTCGGAACGAACGTTCTGAAGGGGGAAGTCATCGGAAAGGATGGCTCCCTAACGCTCATTAGCGTCGGAGGGGTTGTTTTGAAGACTGCAGATGAAGCCGAAAGGAAGGCTGTCCTCTCTCTTAGGCCTGAGAATGTACTTCTGGCAAGGGATCCCGGCCTCTGCTCGGCCCAGAACGTCATCAAGATCAGGGTTGAGAGAATCGAACGGAGGGGTCATGTGCTCTGGGTCCATCTCGATGGAAAGATAAAGCTCAAAGCCGTTATAACCCCCAACGCGGCAGAAATTTTGGGGGTCAAAGAGGGTGAGGAACTCTATGCTATGTTTAAAGCATCGGCTCTGAAGGTGATAGCATGAACCCTGAGAGACTCCTTGAACTCTACTTTGACGAGGACTGCCCATACTTCGATGAAACTACTGAACTACTGAAGATAAGGGGAGCCGGTAATATGAAAATAATCTCAAGAGAGTCTGGCATTGTAGCCTGCACGGAGGAGCTTTCAGATTTTTTATTGAAGGAAGGACTCAAGGTGAGGTTCCTGCCGAGCGGTTCACACTTTAAAGCCGGAGATACTATTTTGGCCGCCGAGGGAGAGTTGAGAACACTTTTTAGGGCCTGGAGAGTTTCCCAAACCTTCCTCTCTATAACCTGTGCCATAGCAACGGAGACGGAGAGGCTTGTTAAACTCGCGAGGAGGGCCAATCCTACCGCTGTCATCGCAACGACCAGAAAACCCCACCCTGGGATGCGCTACTTTGAGCTAAAGGCTGTCCGGATTGGGGGCGGTGAGGTTCACAGAAACTCCCTCAGCGACTCAATTTTGATAACACAGAACCATCTTCGGGTTGTTGGAGAGCTTAAAAATCTGAGAGCGCTCAAAAAAATTGAACTTGAGCCGAGGAATATCGAAGAAGCCGTAGAATACGCCAAAAAAGCGAACCTCCTTCTCCTTGACCACTTCCCCCTCAGCGAGCTTAGAGAACTCGTCCCGAGGCTCAGAGAGCTTAATCCCTCACTTGAGATAGCGGTCGCCGGGAACATAACGGCCGAAAACATAGGGGAGTACGCGAAGACTGCGGACGTAATCATCACCAGCGCGCCCTACTACGCAAGGCCACTGGATTTAACGACAAGGATAGAGAGAAAGTTAAACGAAAACCCCACCAGCCTCGCGATTATTCCGGCCCAGAGCATTCCATAAGCAAAGGCGGTGATTTCAATTATTGTTGCCCTCTTCAGACCGAACTCTTTGGCCAGCATCGAAAAGGCTATAATGCACGGAACCTGGAAGGTTGATGCCAGGCCAAAGGTGAAGAGCTGGAGGTTGCTCATGGTGGCTGAAAAGTCCGTTGTGCCAAGAGCATTTGCTAGCATCGCAGGAACTAAATCCTTCTGTAAGAAACCGTATATCAGTGGAATTATCGTTTTCGCTGGGATATGGAGCCAGTCAACGGTCAGGAAGCTGAAGGGTTTCACTACTGGGTCTACAAGATTGTAGTAGGCAACCAAGCCATAGAGCATCCCACCGACGATGAGCAGGGGAATGACTATGTAAACGAAGTCCTCCATCCTGACCCAGGCCTTGACGAGCATGTTCCTCATCATGGGCTTCCTGTAGGGCGGCAGTTCCTCTATAAGGAAGTGCTCCTCCCTGGGAATTACCACGTTGAGGAGCCTTGCTGTGATGATAAAAACGAAGAACGCCGCTATGTAAATTCCTATGGCGTAAACCGCCCCAGCGTAGTGCCCAACGATACCGAAGATTATACCACTCCTTGAGGAGCAGGGAACTGTCATGTAGAGTATTGACACCTTAAGCCTGTCCCTAAAGTTAGGCAACACGCGGGTGGCCCTTATTGCCGGAACACTACAGCCAAACCCGAGCATTATTGGTATCACCGACTTTCCGGGGAGGCCGAGCTTCCTCATGAGCTTATCGAGGACCACCACGAACCTCGATAGAATCCCGCTGTCCTCAAGCAGGGCCAGGATGATGTAGAATATCCCAATGTAGGGAACGGCAACGCTGATCCCCGCCGCCAAACCGATTAGGGCATTCTCCACAAGCAACTGGACGAAGTAGCTCTGACCTTGAAGCCACGGCTGGATGGTACTGAGGAGGGAATCGAAGTAGCTCCCAAGGAAGTTCTGAAACCAGCCACCGATGTAGAGTAGAGCGGCAAAGATGCCGGCGAAGACGGCGAGGGTAAAGATTATCCCACCTGCAGTGTTGTTTATTATCAGCTCGTCCAGCCAGCTCAGGTGGAAGCCCCTAGCGCTTATCCTCTCTACCTGCCTCGCGAGGAAGGAAGCGTAACCGGCTCTGGTCACCATTATGTCCTTCTCGATGGTGGGGTGCTCCTCCCTAAACTTCTCCCTTATCTCATCCAGCTCCGGAAACCCGAAGAGCTCAACCGCTACCGGATCGTTTTCAAGGAGTTTAACCGCTATCCCCCTCTTCGAGAGCTTTCCGTCGTAGCGAAGGGCTTTTAGAACCTCGGAAATCGCCATCTCTATGTGGTCGTCGTAGGTGAAGGTATAGGACGGCTTCCCTGCCTCTTTAAGGTGCTCCTTCAGCTCCTCGAGCTTTCCCTTGACCGGGTTTATCCTGACAACGGGAATCCCAAGGGACTTCTCAAGGAGTGGCATGTTGATGAAGATGCCCCTCTCCTCGGCCTCCTCCCAGAAGTTCAAAGCCAAAACCATCGGGACGCCCAGTTCAGCCAGCTGGAGGGTCATTATGAGGCTCCTCTCAAGAGAGGTCGCATCCACCACCTGGATGACGAAGTTGTAGTCTCCCTCGAGGACTATCCTATCGGTCACCTTTTCCTCCTCACTCGACGGGGAGAGGCTGTAAGCCCCGGGCGTGTCGATGAACAGGAATTCCTCGCCGTTTATCACGGCTTTTCCACTGCTCATGTCAACCGTTGTCCCAGGATAGTTGGATATCATCACCTTTGCCCCTGTGAGGGCATTGAGGAGACTGGACTTTCCAACGTTAGGCTGGCCGACCAGGAGAACCTTCTTCATAAGCCCTTACCCCCCTGAGATTTCCTGCAACCCTGCCGTCTACCATAACAAGCCTTCCGCTGACATCTAGGACGAGCAGATCCTTTCCTGCTTTTATTACCCTAAATCTCGTGCCCGGAATCAGACCCACACCCATAAGCCTCGCTATTGCCTTGGGATTTTCGAGTTCCATGCTCACAAGCACGCCTTCCTCTTTGGGCTTAAAAGTACTTATCGGGATTGAATTTCCAGCCTTCTCGATGTAACCGACCCTGTCGCCCATGTGCTCAAAGGAGTGTGCGACCCTGTGCCCGAAGAGCCTTTCAACGGTTCTGTGGTAGTTGTAGATAACTTCGGCGGCCCTCTCTCCTTCCTCTGTGAGGACTATCCTCTCGCCTTCGCGCCTCGCGAGGTTTTTCCTTTCAAGCTCCCTTACTGCTTCCTCAACCTCTTCCCTTGTAACTTTACTGTCCTCCATCACATCTCCAAGGCTCGGCGGCGAACCCTTCTCCCTGGCCAAGCGGAGGATGTCCTCCATTAGTATCTTCTTCCAGCCCATTTTCCCTCCGGAATTATGTTGCCCTAACAGAATTTAAGTTTTTGGTCGCTTCCGTTTATC
>NZ_JALTCZ010000191.1 GCF_027008145.1 Thermococcus sp.
GGGTTTTCAGTGGGTCTCTCTAGAGTCCGGATTTCCAAAAAACCTATTAACACTACCGTTCAATTACACCCGGTGTTGCCGATGACTGACAACAGAATAGAGAGAACCCTCGTTATTCTGAAGCCCGATGCCGTTGTTCGCGGATTGATGGGGGAAATAATAAGCCGTTTTGAGAGGCGGGGGCTTAAGATAGTTGGAATGAAGATGATATGGATCACCCGCGAGTTGGCGGAGAAGCACTACGAGGAGCATCGCGGAAAGCCCTTCTTCGAGGGGCTTATCGACTACATCACCAAGGCACCGAGCGTCGTCATGGTGGTTGAAGGCCGCTACGCGATAAGCGTCGTCAGAAAGATGGCAGGAGCGACAGACCCGAAGGACGCCGAGCCCGGGAGCATACGCGGGGACTACGGCCTCGACATAGGTGATTCGATATACAATGTTGTCCATGCCAGCGACAGCCCCGAAAGTGCGGAGAGGGAGATAAACCTCTACTTCAGCAAAGATGAGCTTTTTGAGTACTGCAAGGCAGCAGACTGGTTCTACCACACCCACGCGAAGGCTAAGAAGGAGTACATGGACAAAATGAACTGTCTGGATCGCTGAGCCTTCTTTCGTTCCTTTGTTTTTTCTCAATTATCTATTAATCTCGGTGACTTTCTCCACTTCCCAATCATCCGGAACGCCGAACCCTTTAAAAGCTCCCATCGGAGTTAGGGTCAGAGGTGAGAAAAATGACGAAGAAGATCAGGCAACCTATCATTGCGGTTCTCGGGCACGTGGATCACGGCAAGTGCCTCCTTCCAGGGGAGAAGGTAATACTTCCAAGCACTGGGATGATCACACTCAAAGACCTCTTTGAAAGGGGTAAAGGCGTCGTTGAAAAGGACGAGGAGAAGGAGGTAAGGCTCTTCGGGGAGAGGATAATAGGCGCCGTTAGCGACGGAAGGCTGGCCCTTCTCAAAAGCCCGTACGTCTGGAGGGTGAGACACAGGGGCAAAATCGTAAGGGTTAAACTTAAGAACTGGCAGGGCGTCGGCGTAACCCCAGAACATCCCTTCCTGACCACGAGGGGCTGGGTCAGGGCAGACCAGCTTAAACCAGGGGATTACGTTGCCGTTCCCAGGTTCATCCACGGAAACGAGGATGAGAGGGTCTTTCTCTCCCACGTATTCTTGAAGGTTTCAAATGAGTGGCTTATAGCAAAGCTCGATGAGGAAGGCCTGAAGAAGGCTAAAGAACTGTTCAAGGGCGAGAAAGCATACAAAGCGGAGAAAAACATCTTCCGCGCCGAAGATATTGGGGAAATCGGCTGGGAACACGTTGAGAAGATAGCCTTTACTCCTAGGATCCACCGCTCGGGAAAGTCCCTCCACTACGTAAAGCTTCCAAAGACTGGGGAGGAGTGGAAGGCCCTCTTCTACTTCGCCGGCGTCATGTTCGGCAACGGAAGCCAAGAGAAGATAGCGAACAACGACGCTGAGGTGTTTGAGAGGCTCAGGAAAATCGAAAGCCTCGGCATCGAGCTGAGACGCATTAGAAGGAGAACTTCTTGGGAAATTGAAATAAGAAAAGGCAAAAACGCCCTGTTCTGCCTTCTGAGGCACCTTTTCGAGTTTCCAGAGGAGAAGAAGGCCCACAAGATAAGGGTGCCCAACATCCTCTTCATGGCACCCAAGGAGTATACCGCCGAGTTCCTGAGGGGTTACTTTGACGCCGATGGCTACGTAAGCCTGAAGGATACAATAATCGAAGTGACCAGTGCCTCTAGGGAGTTCATTGAGGATTTATCGCTCGTTCTTCTCCGCTACGGTATCGTTTCCAAGATATACCGCTCGGAGTACACCACACTGATAATCTCTGGCAGGAGGAACCTTATAGCTTTTGAAAAGCACATCGGCTTCACGGTGAGAGAGAAAGCTGAAAGGCTCAGGCGCATCATCGAGAAGAGCAAAAAGAGCGAGTCGTATCCAGTCTTTGAGGAGCTTAGAAGGCTTAGACTGCTCTTCGGGTTCACGAGGACAGAGCTCAACTCCTTCGTTCCCTTCTACAGCAAATATGAGGGAAGCCAAGCTCCCAGCTACGAGATGCTAATAAAAATACTCGATGCTATAGAGAAAGGCTCACCAACACTCCTCCGCAAGCTTGCCGTCCTTGAGGGACGTTCGAGGGATTATAACTACGTAAGGGCCCTTGAGAAGGACGGCCTGATCAAGGATGGAAGACTAACGGAGCTCGGCAGGGAGTTCCTTGAGGTCTGGCGCAACAGGGAGTTTGACTCCAGCGATGTGGAATACCTCCGCAACATAGCCGAGAACTTCGTTTTCATCCCGGTCGAGACGGTCGAGGAGGAGGAATACGACGGCTACGTCTACGATTTAACGACCGAGACCCACAACTTCGTGGCCAACGGAGTACTCGTTCACAACACGACTCTCCTCGACAGGATAAGGCACACAAACGTGGCCGGAAAGGAAGCTGGCGGTATAACCCAGCACATAGGTGCCACCGAGGTTCCGATAGATGTGGTTAAACAGCTTGCTGGCCCGCTCATCAAGCTCTGGAAGGGGGAAATAAAGCTCCCCGGACTGCTCTTCATAGACACGCCGGGCCACGAGGCATTCACCAGCCTCCGCGCACGCGGTGGGAGCCTCGCTGACTTAGCGGTCCTCATCGTCGACATCAACGAGGGCTTCCAGCCCCAGACGATAGAGAGCATCGAAATCCTGAGGAGGTACAGGACGCCTTTCATCGTTGCCGCCAACAAGATAGATAAGATAAAGGGCTGGAAGGTCGTGGAGGACGAGCCCTTTCTGATAAACGTCAAGAAGCAAGATCATAGGGCACAGGGGGAGCTCGAAACCAAGCTCTGGGAGCTAATAGGGAAGTTCTACGAGATGGGCTTCCAGGCGAACCGCTTCGACCGCGTCCAGGACTTCACGCGCGAGTTAGCCATAGTTCCGATTTCGGCTAAGTATGGAATAGGCGTCCCAGAGCTGCTCGTTCTCATTGCCGGCCTGAGCCAGAGGTACCTTGAAGAGAAGCTCAAGATAGAGGTTGAAGGGCCCGCACGCGGAACCATACTTGAAGTCCGCGAGGAGCTCGGTCTTGGAACCACCATAGACGTTATAATCTACGACGGAACCCTGAGGAAGGACGACACCATAGTAGTCGGCGGAAAGGATAAAGCCATAGTCACGAAAATCCGCGCCCTGCTCAAGCCCAAGCCCCTCGACGAGATTAGGGATCCAAGGTTCCGCTTTGACCAGGTTGACGAGGTTACTGCTGCCGCGGGTGTAAAGATAGCCGCGTCCGGTCTTGAGGAGGCCTTAGCAGGTTCTCCCGTCATAGCGGCCCGCTCCAGGGAGGAGATAGAGAGAGCAAAGCAGGAAATCCTGAACCAGATACAGAGCGTTGTCATAAGCACAGGGAAGCTCGGCGTTATAGTCAAGGCTGATACCCTTGGCTCCTTGGAAGCTTTGAGCAAAGAGCTCCAGGAGAAGAGAATTTCGATAAGGAAGGCCGATGTCGGGAACATAAGCAAGACGGACGTTATGGAGGCGCTGAGCGTTAAGGAGGAGGAACCGAGGTACGGTGTCGTTCTCGGCTTCAACGTGAAGGTGAATGAGGATGCTGAAGAGGTTGCAAAGGCCAAGGGCGTTCCAATCTTTGTTGGCAACATCATCTACAAGCTCATCGAGGACTACGAGACGTGGGTTAAAGAGGAGGAAGAGAAGAAGAAGCGCGAGCTCCTCAAGAACATCACCTTCCCAGGAGTTATCCGCCTCTACCCGGACGAGCGCTACGTCTTCAGGAGGAGCAAGCCGGCTATAGTGGGCGTCGAAGTCCTCGAGGGCAGGATAAGGCCGGGAGTTACCCTCATCAAGGAGACAGGCGAGAAGGTTGGCATAATTAAGTCCATCAAGAACAAGAACGACTTCGTGCAGGAGGCGAAGAAGAGTGACGCCGTTGCTATAGCCATTGAAGGAGCGATAGTCGGCAGGCACATCCATCCAGGAGAGACCCTCTACGTTGACCTGAGCAAGAACGACGTGATAGTGCTCCTCAAACAGCTCAGGGATGAGCTGGAGGAGACCGACCTGAGGGCGTTAAAGATGACCGCCAAGGTGAAGGCGAAGCAGGACCCGTTCTGGAGGGCGGTTTGAGCTAGTCCATGCCCCTTTAAGGCTCTCCAAAAGCCTTTTCGCCTCTTCAAACTTTCCCTTTTCCATGAGAGTAATGACCGCGAAGTACAGCCCGAGGAGCCCACGGGCTTCAACACTTAAGGGTGAGGTGTTTTCCCGGCTATCCAACTGCAAAGGGATTTAGTTCAACTCCCCCGACCTTAAGTCCGTTTTTGGTGAGCCATACTCAAAGGTGTCGACGCCAGAGTAGATGTCGAGATGGTCACCTGCAAGAACCGCGGCTACGTCATGTTCCTCTACAAGGGAAGGACGATATGGGACTTCGACTGACGATAGACCCTTAAGTTTCTCTCTAAATTTCCAGTTACCGTTATGTCAGAGGGTTTATCTCGACGGATTCGGGGGCAGGTATTGAGTCCCCGATGAAACACTTCTAGGTCAGGATCTAGTTAGTGGAGAGAAATAGCAAACAGTTATCAAAAAGTTTGTCAACTTGACACTCTGGTTACACTGCTCTTTGGCGACTTCTGAGTTACGTTCTAAAAATCAGAGAAATGAGAAAACACAGGAAAAGGAAATGTGGAGAGGTCTAAAGTGAATTGCTAGGGCCTAAAATCTTTCCTTCTAAAAACATTATAAGAAAATACTAATAGGAACAATGAAATAGCGAACGCTATTATGTACCCTGCCTGGGCAGATAGTGTGAGTTTAGCTACTTTTACTGTGGCTCCAATGGGTGCTAGGACATATGCAACCAATGTAACAGCTAAACTTGAAGGATATGGTTTCGATAACAGAATCAGAAGTGCCATCGGAACCGCCGACGTTAGTATATAAAACGAAAGCGTACCTCCCAAGAAATCAAGCCAAGTCATTAGGGTCATCATTATGGAAAGGTATGTTGGAATTTTGAGCAGAATCGGAATGACTAATTCTGAATATCCATGAAAGTATGAAACAAGGGAGACTAATGAAACTCCAATCAAAAGACCGAGGAAAGAAGCAGTGAGTCTTCCTATAAAAACATTTTCAGGGCCATTAAACAAAGAAAGCTCAAACAAAGTTACCCTTGTGCTTCTGAACAGATGAGAGGCTATTAAAACGCCGTAGATGGGGAGAAATATAATTTCCACCACAACTACAAACTCGTAAAGGCCAAACCTTGTGGCATCGGTTAGTGTGTACCAAGTTCCCATGATTAAAAGACCCAAAAGTATCTCAGTTACCGGATGGGGGAACATGTTCTTCAGATACCATCTAACGGCTTTTGGAGTATACATAGCGCAACCCCGCCTTTTTAACTCCAAGTAATTTTCCGCCTAGAAACATTCTTACCACTTCCTCACGGCTGGCCTTAACTATTAGGGTGGAACCGAACCTGTATATGGTCTCCACCTGAGGATTAACTTTGACATCTGTGAGCATCACTTCATAAATTCCCTCTGAGAATAGCTTTTTCCTATCTCCTTCCCAAACTTTCTGACCCTCTTTTAGGACCAAAAAGTAATCTGCAATGGATTCTCCCTCTTCAATGTCATGAGTTGCTATTATAACACCGTTCTTCTGCGAGATAATATCGTCCACAATACCAGCCCTGTAGGAGTCGAGATGTGCCGTAGGTTCATCGAGTATCAAAACCTCGGACTCACAGGAGAGAGCCACAAGAAGATTGCATAGTTGTGCTTGACCGCTCGACAGTGAGTTCAGTCTTTCTTCCATAAACCTGTCGATTTCAAAAGCTTCTATCATCTCGTCAATGTTTGAACAAAGGGGATTTGCTCGAAGAGTTTCCACGAGGTCTTTAACCCTGATGGGAACTCTGAAATCAGGTTTTTCAAAGGAGTACCTAATGGCAATCCATTTATCCTTTCTTCTGTATGGTTCCCACCCGTTTATCTCAGCTCTCCCGGTCGTTGGATGCATTATCCCAGAGAGGACGGATAAGAGAGTAGTTTTTCCACTTCCGTTGTGTCCAATAAGGGCCAGTCTCTCTGTATCGGCCTTGAAAGTTAAATCCCGTATCCCCCATATTTCACCGTACTTAACCCCCAAGTTCTCTGCCCTAACAATCATCTTCCCGACCTCCCAGCCAAGATAAGGAGAAATATCCCCGCGAGGATAAAGACATAATCCAGGGGGGCGCTGAACTGAGTAAAACTGGCCTCAAAAGCACCAAGCCAGTTCTGAGAGGACGGCCGAACGTTTGTTTTCAGGAGGCTCAACACTGTTATTGTGGGAAACCTCTCGACGTAGCTCCAGCTCCCGTTGGGCACTAGTTCTGCAGGTATAAACTTGGGCATGTCCAGCTGCTCGGGTGTCACCCCAATGGGAACGTGAGTAGGCAGACCACTAATCATTGAAGGATATCGAAGATGGGCATTCCGACCAATAATGACAAGGGTTCTGGCAAAATATCTGTCGTCTGAACGGTAGTATGCTATCAAGTCAACTTTTTTGCTGAGGTTTCCCTGCAAATCTGGGACATATATTACGGGGAATCCGACAGAATTGGGAGAGAAATCAAATGAAAATGGGTATTTTCGCTCTGTTAATTTCACGGTTTTTGAGTAGTTCAGCGCGTGAACTGTTACTTGACCGTGGGGAAATAAAGTTCGTATAAGCGAATCGTTTGTGGGCAAGATAAGGGTCTTTCTGAAGATGGGACTCAGGTTTCCTATTATTTGACCTGACCTGTAAGTGCTATAAAGGGGATAGATAACACTTTCATTACCGCTCTGATTACAGAGGGTGAAATTCACTTCAAACTTTCCATTTTCCATATATGTCATGTTGTAAATCATTACCAAGTTGAAAAAAGGATAGTATCCAGCATAAACAAATCTGTTTCCCGGCTTTAAAACAGCATGGGGGCTTTTGATGTGTATCAGTGAATAGTATCCAACTACTGGATACACCGCAAGAAGCACACCCATGAAGATAAGGATAATAGCTATTATATTGTATATTCTATTTGCGCCCATTCTGCATCACTCTCTCGTTTGATGTCTTTTGCGCTAAAAAGAAAGAAAAATCAGCCACCCACCTCAATGGGTATTTCAAATGAGACCCCAATGTCTCTAAGGAGGTCAACATTCGCTGAGGTTCCTCCCCAGGTGTTTACATAGCCAAAGATGCGGAACTTGAACTGGACATTAACATTGGGCTCCAAACTAGGTTTTTCCTGAGGTGTTATGTTTTTGGAAGTTGGATTGCCTCCTGAGGCCACTATGTACACTTCAAGTTCACTTGAGCCATCGTATGAAGCCTTCGTTAGTCCATAATGTGTTAATGTATCAAGATGTCATGTGCCATGACCAACCATCTGAGTGGGGGCAGTGTAGGAGTCATCATCGTACCACCATGCATGAGAACCTGTGCCAGAAGATATCCCAAAGTGGAATCTTGTCTGAGGTCCCAAGACGAACCTGCCATCCTGAACTTCATATTGAGCAGCTATGTATGCTTTGGCCGTTGAGAAGCTTCCATGTAAAACCGCCGAGAGTGTTATAATCCCTGCCCCACTGCTTGTCGCCACTGTAGGGGTTGCCATTGCCGCAGCTAAAAAAACAATCATACCAAGGGTAATCTCTACCAACTTTCCCTTGTTCATATGCCTCACCACTTGGTAGTGGGCAATTACAATTTCCCAAGTTTAATATTTATAAGCTTTGGTTCAATCATCTAATTAACGGAAAAGGTGTTAAAAATAAGTTTTCTCTCCAAACTCCTTAGAGAGCTACAATGATGTTGTCATGGCTGAAGAATATTGACGGGTTCATCGCCAGAACCTCATAACATTTAGGAGTCTCCTCGAGGCTTGTGAGCAGGAGGGTAGTAAAATGTGAACCGAGCTCTGAGTAAGTTATCCTAAGAGCTCCCGCACCATCTTCCTGAACCTCTTGGCGTCATCACACATGTTCGAGTTGTTGAAGTAGACGAAGCTCTCCGAGTGGTTCCAGCCAACGATCCTGTCTCTAGCCTTCTTCAGCTCCTCCTCACTATACCAGTGGACGTAGACAATCCTTCCGTCCTCGTAGCGCCCGTGGAGACGGTAGTAGTTTGTCTCCCCGCGGTGGAGCGGAATCCTCACGAGCGGGTCAGTCACGTCTATGACCTCGAATTCCCTCACGAAGCGTCTGATTCCCCTCTCGCTCCAGCCCCTCAGCTCCACCGCGATTTCAAAGCTGTCTCTCTCTATCATCGAGAAGAACCCCTCGGCGTTGGCGAAGCTCTCCTCGGTCTCTTTAAAGCTCCTCGGGAGCTGGATAAGTATGAACCTCGCACCCAAAAGTTCCGCTTCCCTAACGGTCAGTCTCCAGAAGTGGAGAACCCCGCCGCTTGGCCTGAGAAGGCCGACGTTTTTACTCGGCTTTACGTTGCTTCTCAACCATGTCGGACTGTTCGGCGGGTGGGTGACACCCTGAAAGGCCTTTACAGAGAAGACGAAGTCCTCCGGGGCCTCCTTCCTCCACCGTTCCAGCGTCCTGTCCTGGAGGATTCTGTAGAAGGTCTACTGGACTTCAAGGATATTGAAATCCCGATAGTACTTCGAGTGCCTCTCGCAGAAACCACATGTGCCTATGTAAATCATGCCACCACCAAGAGAACTTTGAGAGGGAGGATAAAAAGCCTGCGAAACTGTAGCCCAATGAAGAGCTATTCCCGGCTGGAATGTGATAAGCTACCTATCGGCGGAGGACATTTAAGGGCTAGTTGTCTAGACATCATCATGCCGAAGTCCGAAAGAATCCTCCTCGTCACCGGCAGGCTTGCCGAACCGCTCGTGAGAAAGTACGGAAAGGGCTGTGATGTCTTCGTCACCCCGGTGAGCGTTGCGGCCTTTCTCACACCGGAGCTTATAGCTCGCCACCTCAAAAAAGCCGGAATCCGGAGCGAGGATTACAACCTAATACTCATTCCGGGCCTCGTCCGCGGTTCCGCTCAAATCATAGAGGACAAGCTCGGAATTCCAACCTTCAAGGGACCGAGGAACGCTATGGATTTGCCCCAGACGCTCAAAGCATTAAGCGAGGGCTTCAAACTGAGCAAGGAGGTTCCAGCAGATGAGCTCTTCTCCGTTGATGCCCTCGAAAGGGTTGAAGACATCCGGAACAGAACGAGGGACAAAAAATACATAGAGAAGGCCCTCAAGAGGCCTTGGAACGTCCTCATTGGCAACCTTCCAGCCGGTAGGGACTTCCCTGCGAGAATTCTTGGAGAGGTAGTCGATGCCCCAAAGCTGGGCGTTGAAAAGACAGTTGAGAAAGCTCTTTATTACCTCCGTGGGGGAGCCGACATAGTTGACATCGGTATGGTTGCCGGTGAAACCAACCTCGACTTCATCGAGGAAATCCCCGAAATCCGCGAGCGACTCAAAGAGAACGGCTTCCAAGCCCCGATAAGCTTCGACTCGCTCAATACGACTGAAATCGAGAGGTCTTTGGACTATGCAGACTTATTCCTCAGCGTTGATGGAGGCAACCTTGAGGAACTTGTAACGAAAAAGCCGGTCGTTTTAATTCCTACAGACCAGAAGGAGGGCTTCTTCCCCACTGAGCCGGCCGAGCGCGTCGAGTTCCTCGAGAGGCTGAAGGGGAGGGCCTTTGATTTAGGTTACAGAACGGTCGTCCCCGATCTCATTCTGGAGCATGTTCCCCACCTGGCGCGCTCTATCACAGCTTTCCAGCTCTACCGTAAGAGGAACCCCGATGACGTCCTTTTAGCGGGCGTGGGGAACGTGGTGGAGCTCTACGACGTTGATAGCGTCGGGATAAACGCTTTACTGGCTGGAATAGCCAAAGAGCTCTCCATAAATCTGCTCCTCACGACTGAAGTCAGCGCAAAGGCTAGGGGTTCAATCAGGGAGCTGAAGCGAGCTGTGGACATGAACCTCTTTGATACGCCAAAAGACCTCGGCTTTGATCTGCTGATCCTCAAGGAGAAGCGCGCGAGCGAGTGGAAGTTTACGCCCGCCGAGAAAGTCGTGGAGGCCGAGGAAAAGCAGGTCGAGCTTGAGCCCGTTTACTTCCGTATCTGGGTCGAGAACGACAAGATATGGGTTAATGCACACCGCGGGACAGAGGTCGTTTTGACCATCGTTGGTGAGGAACCCAACGCGATAATCGACACTATCTTAGGACACTTCGAGATAAGCCCCAGGCATGCCTTCTACCTCGGGCGGGAGCTGGAGAGGGCTAGAATAGCGTTAAAGCTAAGGCGGAGCTATGTCCAGGAGGTCGAGCTTTTTCCTGAGTTCTACGCAGATGGTTGAGTTTCTGGTTCATTTCTGAGTGTTCTACCTCCTCCAGCAACCATTTGGCCAGTGGTATGACCTTGATTTTGCCCTTCATCCCGTAGAGTTCGACCCTCTCGCTACCTTCCTCATCGAGGGTGATCACCTTGGTGCTTCTGCATTTAAGCTCCTTTGAGGAGTGCTAAAAACTCCCTTTTTCTTGTTTTCTCATCGCTTAAGTCAGCGCTGACTTGGATGAGTTCCCGTACTCTTCCACCCTCGACTACAACGAAGACCACTTCGTGGCCCGAGTGACCCTTCCAGTGATAAAGCTCGAGCCTCGGGTTAGAGCTTTTCATCCGCATAAGCTCAATGAAGACTGCGTTTTCAACATCCCTCCCAACATCCTTTGAGCCGAAGAGCGAAAGCCCGGTGTCTATGAGGTAGAGCTTTCTTGGGGCCACAACCCTTTCTTTAGGAGAGCGTTCATACTTCCTAAGGAGGAAGAAGAAAAATGCTTCCTCTAAGTAGGGTAGATAGTTGGCTATCGTCCTCTTCGTCACCTTAAGTCTGCCCTTGAGAAGGCAGTAGAGCGAATCGACCGAGAGGTACTTCGAGTAGCTCCTGAGGGAGAGGTAGAGAAGCTCGTTGAGGAGGTAAACGTTCCTCACGGGGTGCCTCTCAAGGACATCCCGCTTTATCATAACGTTGAGGTACTCCCTAGTATCTTTGGGCGCCAGTGCCACCTCTGGGTAGGCACCGTATTCGAGATACTCTCCGAGCAGGGCCTTTATCCTTGTGTAGTTGCGGTAGAAGTCCCTTTCCCTGTAGTCCACGCCCCTGAAGAGGAGGAACTCCCTGAACGAGAGCGGAAGGAGGGTATATGTGAGCGCCCTTCCGCAGAGGTGTGTGGCGACTTCAGCCGAGAGAAGCTTTGGGGAGGAGTCTGTTAAAGTAAACCTCGTGTCCCGTATCAAGTAGATACCACACCAGCCTTTCCCAGTCTGGAACAGCCTGAACTTCGTCAAGCATCACAACGGGTCTTTCAACTTCTGGATACAGCTCCCTGTAGGTATCTAAAATCCCAGTGAAGTCCCTCGCGGTCATTGGATGGAAAACTGGATTCTCGAAGTTAACGTAGAGGTATTTCTGGGGATCCTCCTTGAGGATAGAAAAGAGGTAGTAGGTTTTCTCGGCCCTCCTTGGTCCGGTGATGGAGGTAGCTTTTCCTTTGACCTTTGCCACCTTGAGTCCCCTCAGCAGAACTCCGGAAAATCCCTCTTGTGAAACTCAACGATGTACCTCTTGACCAGCGTCTCGTCTAGCATGTAGGAAATTAAGGGTTCCACTTCCGGGAGTTTTGTTTTAAAGCTCCCTCAGCTTCTCAACTTCTCCCAGCGGTTTGCCCTTACGAGTCCGAGGAAGATGAGCGTTCTCAAGTATTTCGGCATGTCCTTGACCTCTGTAACAGCATACTGGGCAATCTCGCTGACCCTGTGAGGAACCTTGAGCTTGATCAACTCGAAGGCCTCCTGAAAGTCCCACACCTTAAGTCTTGACAGGCCCAGACCCTCCGCGACCTCAGAGTAAAACCGCCTCGCGTTAAGCTCCAGTCCGCCCATGTTGGCCAGAAAATAAATGGAGAGCTTACCTGTGATGAACCTCTTCACGAGCTCGGTCTTCCCCACCCGTCTGCGCCCGCAGAGTATCAGAGCCTCCTTTTTGCCCGATGAGTAGAGGGACTCAAGGAAAGCCAGCTCGTCCCTTCGGTTGGCAAACATTATCCTCATCAGGTTCAGGATAATAATTTAAGCCTCTCGACATCCCCAAGTCCAACAGACCTGCGTTTCCTGCTGGCAAACTTTTGTATACTCGTGAGCATTATGCCTGAGTTTCAACTTAAACCTTAGAGGACAAACCTTAACTCCCCTTCCTCATACTCCCCCCGATGCCCTATGCTGAGAGGAGTATTCGTCCCCCACGTCACACCCTTCGATGAGAGGGAGGAGATAGATGAGCCCGCCCTCAGGGAGCTCGTGAATCACTTTATTAAGGCAGGATTAAACGGCCTCGTCTCCCTTGGGAGCAATGGGGAGTTCCCCTACCTAGGCTTCGGAGAGAAGCTTAAGGTCGTTGAGACGGTCTTGGACGAATCCAAGAGCAGGGTTCCCGTTGTTGCGGGAGCAACTGAAAACTCAACGAGGGAAACGCTGAGGCTCGGTAGAGCGCTCCTCGACCTTGGAGCCGATGCCCTCCTCATCGGCCCGCCCTACTACTTCAAGCCCTCCCCTGAGGAGCTATTCACCCACTATTCAACTCTAGCTGAGAAGCTCGACGGTGAGCTCCTTATCTACAACGTTCCAAAGTTCACGGGGATAAACATTCCCATTGAGGTAATCGAGCGCCTCACTAACGAGCATTCCAATGTGGTCGGCATAAAGGACTCAAGCGGGAGCATGGGGAGGATTACCGAGCTTATAAGGCGCTTGGGAAATAGGTTCACCGTCCTCGCTGGAACGGCCGACGTTATGTACCCCTCGTGGGTCATTGGGGCCCAAGGAGCCGTTGTGGCGGTTGCAAACGTTGTTCCTGAGCTCTGCGCTGAACTCTGGAGGGCCTTCGAAGAGGGAAACCACCGGAAGGCGAGAGAACTTCAGCTCCGCGTCAACCTGATAAACGAGGTGGTCGTGAAGAGGTACAACCAGATAAGCGCGATAAAGTCCGCGATGGAAATGAGGGGGCTGAAAGCGGGAAGGCCGAAGTTGCCCTCACTACCCCTCGATGAAGGAGCGCTTAGGGATATAGAAAGCGTCCTTAGAGAGGTGGGAGTTTTCTGAAGGTTTTCTTTTTATCCTTCTTCGAGATATGGTATCCTCGGCCTCCTGAACTGTTCGTCAAGCTCCGCCCTTCTCGCCCTGACTTTCTCGTGTAGCTCCCTCACATCCTTGTCTTCAGGATACCTCTCCCCCAGCACGGTCAGGATCCCCTCAAGGAAGCCCAGGATCGAGACGGCTATGAAGTCCTCTCCCCTCTTCGCTTCGAGCCCCTCGTTCATTCTGACGAAGGAGTCCACCCTCCCAATCAATTCCCTCTCGCCGAGCCTTTCGAGGAGGGCCTTTACCTCCTCCACCTCCGGAACCTCCATCTTTCCACCCCCTAAACCTTCAGTGAAAAGAATCTTATGGCGTTTTTTTCGGTCGTCCTCTCAACCTCCTCGAAGTCCAAGCCCTTAACATCTGCCACCTCCTCGATGACAACCCTGACGTTGCAGGGAACGTTGCGCTGTCCCTTGAAGGGGCTCATGTACGGGGAATCGGTTTCCACGAGGATTTCCTTGGGCTCAAGAACCTTAACGGCTTCCCTGACCTCGGGGATGAAAACTATCCCCGTGTTTATGCCGATTGGGTGCCCGTTTTCCACTATCTCTCGTGCCAGCTCAGCACTCCCGGCGAAGGAGTGGAAGTAGGCCCTCACGCCGGCCCTCTGGACGATCTCGAAGGCTTCTTTTTCGGCCTCCCTCGCGTGGATCACAACCGGCAGTTTCAGTTCGAGGGCGAGATCGAGGAAGTGCCTGAAAATCTCCCTCTGGTTTTCCCTCTGTCTTTCGTTCTCGGCGTAGTGGTAGTCGAGGCCCAACTCCCCTATCGCCACTATCCCCTCCCTGTGCTCAAGGATGAAGGACTCCACTTTTTCGACCTTCTCCCAGTTGCCCCTCCTTGCCTCGTTTGGGTGGTAGCCGAGAGTCGGAAAGACGAAGCCGAAGTACGGTTTGAGGAGCTCCCAGCTCTTCCAGACGTGGGCTTTCCTGTATTCGGTTATTGAATCAACGACTGCCCTCAGCTCTTTCCTGCACTCCTCAATTACGCGGGGAGCTTCCTTTTTATAGAACTCGAAGTGGGCGTGGGCGTCTATCATGGGTGTTATGGTGCTTTACCTGATAGAAAAGCTTTTCTACTTTAAGAACGTTCTTTTATTGAACAAATATCGAATCTACTTTAAGAATGTTCTTTCGATATTTAAGTGCGGTGAGAATTGTGAGAAAAGAAAAGGGTTCTAATTTGAACAGGATTACGTTCGAAGTTGTTGAGAAGCTGGGGGGTGCGACGCCCAAGGAGCTTCTCAGCTACACGATAATGAACGAGGAGGCCGAGGTGGAGTACTACGCGAGACTGGCTGGGAAAGCGAAGAAGCCCAGCATTAAGCTGATCTTCAAGAGGATGAGTGAGGAGAGTGAGAAGCACGCCTATCTCCTGAGGAGGCTCTTTGGGAAGCTCTTCCCGGAAGAAGAGCCAGTTAGAGTTGAGGCTCCTCCTGTTGAGGTCCATCCCCTCTACCCCAAGTTAGAGAGTGTTGGAGACTACTTCGAGGCCCTGGAGTACTGCATGGAAAGCGAGCTCTTCGCCAAGAGAACATACGAACTGCTCGCCACGATGGCCGAGGATGAGGAGGTGAAGGAACTTGCCATGAACCTCGTAGCTATGGAGCAGGATCACTATGAGGAGCTGAAGAAGGTCTATGACCTCCTCAAAATCCTCGTTGAGAAGAAGCTTCTCCCCGAGACCCTGAAACCCGGTGGCTATCTCTTCACAGATGACCTCAAGGCCAAGTACTTCCTCCTTGAGCTGGCGGAGGCGGGTGTTAAGGTCAAGGCCCTCCTCAGACAGAAGCCCTGCGGGGCCTTCAGGGAGATAGTAAAGGCCTTGGACGTCCTCTGGGTCACCAAGGTGGATGCAGAAAACTCGGTGAAGCCCTCCCAGGTTCCCCGGCTTAAGGGGGATCTAACCTCCTCCCTCAAGGGGACAAGCGAAGAGAGCAGGAAGGGGGCAATCTTTATCGAGAACCTCGGCTACTTGACAGTTGAGCTCGGCTTCAAGAAGGCCGTTGATTTCGTGCTTTACCTCAAGGACAGTGCCCTTCTATACAAGGGCTACGTCATAGTGACGGCCAACCCAGAAGCCTTTGATAAGAAGGAGTGGGCGTTGCTCACCTACGAGCTGAAACTAGTCCCTTAGCTTCCTGCTCTCCCATACGACCTTTCCGTCCTTTCTCGCGACCTTCAGTATGCGGTGGTAGGGTATCTGAGTCTCCCCGACGAAGAAGTAGCCGTGCCCCAGCTCTATCACCTCAACCGGGATTTTCTTTTCGTTGCCATAGTTCCCCCTGTGCTCGATTACGATGTAGTAGTTACTCTCGTCCTCGCGAGGGTCGTACTTTATCTTCGCAAGAACCTCCTTGACGGAGCCCTTCCTCACGGCATCACCCTCTTGAGGTTTCCCTTCCAGTC
>NZ_JALTCZ010000192.1 GCF_027008145.1 Thermococcus sp.
ACTATAGCTCAAACGACCGTTCAGGAGAACACCACATTCAACACCACGAACACTAGTGAGAAAACGAATGAAACGGTTACTCCAATCAGATCAGCGAACACGACACGACCATCACCCACCACTGGAGGGAATACTACTTCACTCCACGCGAACACAACCACGACTTCAATGCCCACCAAAAAGAGCATCTGCGGACCTGCGTTTATAGTTCTGATAACTCTCAGTGCCCTCCTCTTGAGGAAAAGATTAATGTAACGGTTGATTGTAGTCTTTTGTCTTATTTCCAACTAGTGCTCGGATTGGGCGATTGTAAAAATTTTCCGAACTCTCGTTCAGATGCTCATCGAAAAGGTTTAAAAGTTTCCCTGCGAATAAAAAACGGAGTTACCCGAGGAAAGGAGTGTGATGGAAATGGAGCAGGTTTTCCAGAACGAGACCATTAAAGCGATTCTTGAGAAGTACAGGAGGATATGGGCAATAAACCACGCCCAGAGCGTTCTCGGCTGGGACATGGAGGTCAACATGCCCAAGGAGGGCATCCTTGAGAGGAGCGTTGCCCAGGGCGAGCTTTCGGTTATGGGCCAGGAGTTTCTCCTTAGGCCCGAGTTCGTCGAGCTTGTGGAGAAGGCAAAGGGACTGGAGCTCAACGAGTACGAGCACGGCGTTGTTCGCGTCCTTGACAGAGACATAAGGATAAGCAGATCATTCCCGCCGGAGTTCCTTAGGGAGATGAGCGAGGTAACGAGCCAGGCAACTAAGGCTTGGGAGGAGGCGAAGAAGAGTAACGACTACTCCAAGTTCGAGCCTTGGCTCGACAGAATCATTGATTTGGCCAAGCGTGCCGCCGATTATCTCGGCTATGAAGAGGAGCCTTACGATGCCCTTCTCGACCTCTTTGAGGAAGGCCTGACCACCAAAGAAGTCGAGAGGATGTTTGACAAGCTTGAAAAAGAACTCAAGCCCCTCGTCGAGAAGATAATGGAGGAGGGTAAGGTTCCTAGGGAGCACCCGCTCGAGAAGGAGAAGTACGAGAAAGAGCAGATGGAGCGGGTAAACCTCTGGATTCTCCAGAAGTTCGGCTTCCCGCTCGGAGTCCGCTCCCGTTTAGATGTTTCAGCCCACCCATTCACGACCGAGTTTGGCATAAAGGACGTCAGGATAACGACGAGATACGAGGGCTACGACTTCAGGAGGACTGTACTCAGCACCGTCCACGAGTTCGGGCACGCTTTGTATGAGCTCCAGCAGGACGAGCGCTTTATGTTCACCCCGATAGCGGGTGGCGTTTCCCTAGGAATCCACGAGAGCCAGAGCAGGTTCTGGGAGAACATCATAGGAAGGAGTAGGGAGTTCGCCGAGCTAATCTATCCTGTCCTCAAGGAGAACCTCCCCTTCATGACCACCTACAAGCCTGAGGACGTCTACCTCTACTTCAACATGGTGAGGCCTGACTTCATAAGGACGGAATCCGACGTCGTCACCTACAACTTCCACATCCTCCTCCGCTTCAAGCTCGAAAGGATGATGCTCAACGAAGGAGTGAAGGCGAAAGACCTGCCAGAACTCTGGAACGAGGAGATGGAGCGTCTTTTGGGCATAAGGCCGAAGACCTACGCCGAAGGAATCCTCCAGGACATCCACTGGGCGCACGGGACGATAGGCTACTTCCCGACCTACAGCATAGGAACCCTCCTCTCGGCCCAGTACTACTACCACATCAAGCGCGACATCCCCGACTTCGAGGAGAAAGTCGCTAAAGCCGAGTTCGAGCCGATAAAGGCCTGGCTGAGGGAAAAGATACACCGCTGGGGAAGTATATACCCCCCGAAGGAGCTCCTGAAGAAGGCCATTGGAGAAGAGCTCGATCCGGAGTACTTCATCCGCTGGGTGAAGGAGAGGTAT
The DNA here is from genome assembly GCF_027008145.1 of Thermococcus sp. Taxonomy (GTDB): domain Archaea; phylum Methanobacteriota_B; class Thermococci; order Thermococcales; family Thermococcaceae; genus Thermococcus. Next base: position 1,903 of record NZ_JALTCZ010000192.1, read on the forward strand.
CTGTGATTTCTCTTCTTTCAATTTCGTGACGAAGTTTCGGGCAACGCTTAAATACGAGGCCTTGGATAGGGGAGAAGGCCCTGAAAAGAATACTGAAAGGGGAACGCTGAGTTTCTGCTTCGCCTACTCAGCATCCTGAAGAGGATGAATATTTGAAAGCAGTGGAGCCTGAGTGAAAGTTCGAGGAGCTTACTAGGTGAGTTACCCAATCCACGCCACCGGCTCGACCTTTATTGCCACAACACCGTACTTCTTCTCCTTTTCTTCGGAATAGAACTTTCGGTAGACCTTAACACCCTCCTCGATGCTCTTCACTCCCGGCAGAACGTTCTCAAGGCCTTCCTTTTCAAGCATCTCTCCGAATGATTGATAAACCCTGACGTCCTTTACAACGCAAACCAGCCTGTCCTCAAAGATTATATTGTCTCCCGGCTTTATTGCCCGCCTCTTCTCGTCGTATAAACGGCCTTCGACCCTCTTCTTCCCCTCGGCTATGGCCCTGAGGTACTCCTCCTGAAGACCCATCCTCCACGTCGCCATCCAACCACCTCACAGCAGGGCCCTGACGATGGCGGGGCTTATCCTTATGAGCTTCGCGAGCACCTTCGGCCTCTTAAGCACTGCCTTTGCCGTCCTCAGATGGTCGTCGAAGTCCGCTTGTGCCTCTATTATAGCCCTTACCTCATCGCTGGAGAGAACTTCGAAGATTCTCTCAATGTCATTCTGGTTCATTCTGAGGAAGAGTTTTCTGAACCTCAGGCCAAAGCTTATCTGCCTCTTAACCCAGGAGCAGGCCTTTTCATAGGACTGTAGGTCGCCTGAGAGAACAGCTCTGGTGAGTTCCCTTGCGCAGATTGCCCCGAAGACTATTCCCCCCGCGGTGGTGGGCTTTATCTGCAGTGCCGCATCTCCGAGGAGGGCCACGTTCCCCGAGGTCCAGGGCTTCCTCCAGCCGAGCCCGACGCTCCCGGCCTTGAACTCAATGACCGAAGTAGGGTTCAGCATCCTGACCCTGAGGAACCTGTTTAGGGACTCCATGTCGCCGAAGGTTCCGACCCTTGCAAGGCCCTCGCTCACGGGCACCAGCCAGGCGAAGAAGTCAGGGATTATCTCCTTGTTCACCCAGACCTCCACGAAGTCTTTCCTGAAGTTTCCAACCACCTCGACCTCGTAGCCGCTCAAGAACTCGGCCCTGCTCTTTGCTCCAATTGCCCTGGCAACTGTGCTTGAGACGCCATCGGCCCCGACGTAAACGTCCGCTTCTACCTCGAACCTCTCGTTAAAGTGCTGGAGAACCGCCTTTCCGTTCTTGAAGCCCCTGAATGTCGTTGCCATGAAGTAATCAGCCCCCCTCTTGACCGCTCTCTCGGCCAGCGCCTTCTCCAGCGTTTTTCTGTCCACAACATAGGCCTGTGGATTTTTTCTGGCTACCTCAAAGCTCTGTATTCTGGAGTAGAAGAGAGCCCCTCTGACCTCGTTGAGAACGGCTTCTCTTGGAAGCCCGAGCTTCTCATAGTTCTGTGCCCCGATTATCCCAGTGCAGGCCTTCCCCCCGAAGGAGCCCTTTTTCTCTACTACAGCCACATCAACTTTCCCAGCTAGAAGGCCCGCGAGGTAGTTGCCCGCAGGCCCACCGCCGATGATTAGGACGTCGTACCTCATCTTTCCTCCCATCCACTTTATAACTTTTAAACCCTAAAAACCTATACCCGCAGGTGATTCCATGAAGGTTCTGGTTACGGGTTTCGAGCCCTTCGGGGGTGAGGGCATTAACCCCTCGTGGGAGGCCGTTAAAGGACTCCCCGACGAGATTGACGGGGCGGAGATAGTGAAGCACCGCCTCCCCGTGACCTTTAGGGGCGTTAGGGAACTTCTCCCGAGGCTTATTGTGAGGGAGAGGCCGGACGTGATAGTTCTGACGGGTCAGGCAGGAGGGAGGCCCAACGTGACCGTTGAGCGCGTCGCGATAAACGTCATGGACAGCAAAACTCCTGACAACGAGGGCTTTGCCCCGGAAGACGAGCCGGTCTTTGAGGGTGCACCGGTTGCTTACTTCTCAACACTTCCAATAAAGACCATCGTGAACGCTTTAAGGGAGGAAAAGATACCCGCTGGGATCTCCAACACGGCCGGGACGTACGTGTGTAATACGGCTATGTTTACCGCGCTCCACACGATAGCCGTTGCCGGGATGGAAACTAGGGCGGGCTTTATGCACGTCCCCTACAGCCACGAGCAGGCCCTTGACAAACCGAGGCCTTCGATGGCCCTTGAGACCATAAGGAAGGCTGTGGAGGTCGCCGTTAGAACCTCCATCAAGGCCTGAAACCTTTTTAAATTCCTTTTCCTACCCCCTACAAACCCATGAGGGTGAGGCCTATTCTAATCCTTGGGATCGACATAATAAGTGAGAACCCGAAGAGGTTTGCCGTCGTGAGCTGGCTCAACGGGAAGCTTGAGAGAA
>NZ_JALTCZ010000193.1 GCF_027008145.1 Thermococcus sp.
GTCATCATCCAGGGGCTTTCAGGCTTCCCTTCCTCGATGGGCATGAAGACGAGGCTGTGAATCTTGGCCTTTTTCTTCACATCTTCAAGGCTTGCCTCAACATCTACTCCCTTGCTCTCGGGCCAGTTCCAGACGGTTAGTGGTATCGGAAACTCCGTCTTCTCTGACTTCTCGATGATGAGCATTCCCGTTCTGGTCGTTGCCCCCTCGAAGGGATAGAGCGTAACGAGATCGTGGACTTTGAGAATCTTCACAGGTATCCTCGGCTCCCTCCTCCTTCCTTGGGCCAAAAACCTCCTGAAGCCCGCCCCGGCCTGCGTCTTGAATAGCGTGAAAGGCACGAGGAAGGCCAGCCTTCCACCGGGCTTCAGGTAGCGGTCGAAGGTCCTCGCCACGAAGAGCATCGCCATGTCCCTCTTTACCCTTCCCATACCCTTTCCAGAGCCCTTTTCCAGCCCATAGTGCTGCCAGAGTGGCTTCGTAAGCTCACGGTAGCTCTCTGGGAGGCTCTCCCAGTTTATCCACGGAGGGTTGCCCACAACCAAGTCGAACTTTCCGATGGTGAGCGGGGCGAAGGCGTTCCTTAAGACTCTCGTCCATATCCTGTCCTTTCCCTCCTGCTCAAGCTCGTGGAGCTTCTTGTAGAGCTCCCTGAGCGCGTCCTCTGTATCGGGGCTGAGCTTTCTTCCCTTCAGTTTGTAGGTGTATAGGTATGGGATGAACTGTCCGAGGCTGTAGTTCATCCGGAGGGCGTCTTCTATGGTCTCGAAGACCTTATCCGCAAGCCCCTTCTCAACTACCTCCAGAGGGACTTCAAATTCTCCTGCAACGGTTCTCAGGGCTATCCTCCTTCCGCCCCTGGCTGATGTCTTGGTTGTGACCGTGATAGAATCTGCGAGATAAACAGGTATTGTGATTTCACCTGCTCTGTGTCTTATCAGCCTTCCCAGGGCTATGAGGTAGTTTGCCTTTGAGGCCAGAACGGCGAGCGGGTTGAGGTCTATTCCAATGATGTTCCTCGTTATCCTTTCGAGGAGCTCCGTCTGGGCATTGGGTGAGATTCCCCACTGCTCCAGTGCCCACTCCTTGGCCCGTTTTATGGCAAGAACAAGGAACGTCCCGGAGCCGCAGGCCGGATCCAGAATCCTTACGTTGGGGTTGCCGTCGTAGCTCACCTCGTCGAGAGTTAGCTCGACCAGCCAGTCGGGGGTAAAGTACTCGCCGAGGCTGTGCCTTATTTCCCTGGGGACAAGGTTCTGATAAAGGCGCTTGAATAGGTCTTCAACTCTCTCCGGAGTTAGTTCAACAGTTGCTGGCTCGTAGTTCATTAGTGTCACGATGATCCGGTTAACTGCTTTCGCCATCTCCTCATCCCACTCCTCAAGATACCATGCAAAGTAGTCTGCCTCAAGGAAGTTCCTGATGCCCAGCTGTCTGAAGAGACCCCCTTCCTCAAGTTCATACTCCAGCGTAAACTTCAGGGATTCCGGGCTCTCCATGTATCTCTCCTTGAGCCTCGTCAGTATTGAACCAGCCAGCCCCCCAGAGAGGACGCTGACGATTTCGCTGACTATCAGTTTCATGAGAAGCGTATAATAGGTGTGAAGAGCAAAGGTTAGCCTTTCAGGGTCTGCCTCTTCAAAGCCGTAGAACTTGGCGAGCTTCCTGAGTTTTTCAGGGGTGTATGAGCAGACCTGGGAAAATATCCTCCTCCAGTCCTCAAACAAAAGCTCTGTGCGCTCGGAGTCTGGTTTTTCAAGTGCGCTGTAAAAAGTCCTTAGTGTCTCATGCGCAACCTCGCTCTGGGGCCCAAAGTCCTTGAGGAGCGTGTCTGCTTCGAGAGGTTTTCTCGTCAGACCCCTCAGTGCATCAAGAAGATACTCCAAGGATTCCTCACTAAAGGGCACTGGCCCTATAACCTTAAACGATCCCTTCCAGTACCTCAGAAAGGCGATGGTGTACCCATCGAAGACGACACCGAGGTAGTATGGGTAGAACTTAACGCTATCGGCTTCGCTCATTATATATTTCTTCACCTGCTCTATGGCGTCTTCGAGCGTTTTCTTGTCCTTAAGCCTCCCCGGTGCTTTGTACTCGATTATAACACCACCATATAAGGCGTCAATTCTCCCTTGGACTCTCTTCCCTGAGTCGAGAAGAACGGTTGTCTTCTCAAACCTTCCCCGTATTCCCAGCTCAGAAACGACTTCATCCAGAACCTTGGAGACCCCATACTTTAGTTCCTCCTCATTGGACGCTTCCCTCGCGACATGCTTTATCTTAGAGGCCAGAAGGTGAACATTAACGTTCATCAGAGTCACCAAGAAGCAAAGGGTTCACAGATTATTAACGTTTTCGACTTCGACGACCTCAACCTCTTCCACTCTACTGCCTCTCAGGATATAGGCAGCGCAGTTGCCCTTCTCGTCCACTATAAGCCAGGTCACCGGCCAGAGTTCCATACCCTTCAAATCACTCCCGCTCGGTCTCGGCGGGCACTTCAGATGGGAATGGAAGATTCCAACAACTTCAAGCCCCTTCTCCTCGGCCTCATCCAGGGCTTCGACCATCTCAAGGGGCTCCATCTCAAATTCAACCGGCGATGCCAGACGGTTCCTCACGAACCTGACTTCTCTGACCTCCACTTCTTCTCCAGCAACCCCGAGGAGGAAACCGCAAATCTCTTCCTTCGAGGCCCTGGCCCGTTCAATGATCAGCCCGAGGTCTTCCTGCCGTATTAACAGCCTCATAGTTCAGGGATGACCACGTTAAGCTTTTAAGGTTTGGCGGTGTGATTCGGTGCCGTGGTGGCCCTATGAAGTGGGAAGTTACCCTCCACGGCGGAAGGCACCATGGGGAGAAGCTCACGATAGAGGCGAAAACTGTGGACGAGGCAAGACGCTTAGCGGTTGCTGAGATGAGGAGGAAGGACGCTAGGGTATTTGAGATGGAGAAGGTCGGGTGATTACTTCCTTTCTTTCAAACATGGTCATCAATGCCCGTTTTCCTTCGCGAGTTTCTGTTTATTGATAACCATTTCGGGATAGCAACGTTTTTAAAGTTCGCCCGAAGTTGCATATCACTAACGGTGATATGGTGGTGGCCATGCTGGTCAGGATAGTTTACTACCTTGAGAGCACCCTTCCCAAAGAGGGAATAGTAGTGACCAACGACATGGAGGAGGCTGAGAGAGTCGCCAGAAAGGAGAAGGAGAAGCTAGGTGCGAGGGAGTTCGAGCTTGAGTGGGTTGCCTGATTGGCCCTTCCTTCTGTTTTCTTAATGGCCGGAGTCCGCCAGTTCTCCGGCAACATTCTCTTCGATCCGGCCAGCATGACCTCGTCCTCGTGTTTTCCAGAGAGACCAGAACAAGCCTCCTCATCGAATCCTCTTGGGGTGAAAAAAGGTAAAGTAGAGGCACCAGTCTCCGGCCCCGAGTGTTCGCTCGCTAGGTCACGCTCCGCGTGACTGTTTGAACTGCTCCTGAACCTTCCTGTAGTACTCCATCGTCTCCTTGCTCACGCTCGGGCCTATCTTTTTCAGTGCCTCCTCGAAGTCCTCCATAGTCACCTTGACCTTCTGTCTGACCTCGTCGGCCTTCATTCCTGGCCTTATGATGCCTTCGTGAAGGGCCCTGCGCATCGCGAGCATCGCTGCCTCTCTCACCACGGCCTCGATGTCGGCACCTGTGTAGCCCTCTGTCTTTCTAGCCAGATCCTCAAGGCTGACATCTTCGGCCAGCGGAACCTTCCTCGTGTGAACCCTGAATATCTCTAGCCTAGCCTTCTCGTCAGGAGCGGGAACGAGGATGAGCCTGTCAAACCTTCCTGGCCTGAGTAAAGCTGGATCAATAATGTCCGGCCTGTTAGTCGCGCCTATAACAACCACACCACTGTTCTCCTGTATTCCATCCATCTCCGTGAGAAGCTGGTTGATTAACCTATCAGTGACGCGGTCACCTTCCATTCCCCTCGCAGGGGCTATCGAGTCTATCTCATCTATGAAGACCACCGTTGGAGCCGCCTGCCTTGCCTTCCTGAATATCTCCCTTATCCTCTTCTCACTCTCACCAACCCACTTGCTGAGAACCTCTGGACCCTTGATAGCTATGAAGTTGGCCTCGCTCTCCGTTGCAACGGCTTTAGCAAGCAGAGTCTTACCCGTTCCAGGAGGACCATAGAGCAGGATTCCCTTCGGTGGTGTTACGCCAAGCCCCATAAAGGCCTCAGGATACTTGAGTGGCCACTCGACGGCTTCTCTGAGTTCCTGTTTGACGTCTTCCAGTCCGCCTATGTCGTCCCAGTGGACGTTTGGAACCTCTATGAGGACTTCCCTGAGCGCTGAAGGTTCTATCA
>NZ_JALTCZ010000194.1 GCF_027008145.1 Thermococcus sp.
CTGTTTCTCGTCCTCTGAAGGCGCCCGCCTTCTATGTCCTTTGCCAGGGCCTCCCACTTCTTGGCCTTTCTAAGATAGCTCTCTCGGTTGAACTCATCGTACTTCGAGAGCTGCTTAAGTATGCGGGCGCACTCGAGGGCCTTTTTCTTTGCCGTCTCGGCATCGCCCCTCTTAACTGCCTCCTCGTATTCCCTCTTAGCCTTCTTAAAGGCGCTCATCAGCGGTCCGGAAAGATCAACCGGCATGATACCACCCCGTTTTATATATACGCGTCATTCCTTTCTCCTACCTAATAATTTTTCTGCTTATCACGACAACAAAGAAAGCCATCATGAATGCTCCGATAAACGCCTCTGCAGCTGCTACCAGCTGGTAGCCTGCTTTCGGTACTATATCACCGTATCCAACCGTTGTAAAGGTCACGACGCTGAAGTAGAGCGCGTTCCTTGCTGAGTTGCTTTCAATACCACCGCCCATCCAGTAGATGAAAGCAAAGATTCCTATCACAACCACCGTCGTTGCCAGAATCCTCAGTGGACTCTCGCCATAGTTTGAGGCCAGCCGGTAGAGGACGTTCGCCCAGTACCGCAGTTTTCCCTCAAAGGCGATGAGCCATTTCCTCCCGCTCCCTCCGGTTATGGGCACGAACTCGGCAAGCTCTGCGGGTCTCGGATGACGGTGAGCTATTCTCTGAATCTTTCCCCGAACGCGCCATTCACCAACACTGTAAGCAGAGGCCTTTCCGTAGAGACCCCGCCCCCTGAAGAGCGTCTTCAGCGAGATGTAAACCGAAAGGGCTTTCCTGTAGGCTTCAACGGCATCCGAGAACTTCCCTTCCTTCAGGAGCCTATCTCCCTCCTTCTCCTCTACGACCGTAGTGTCCAGCCGCGCGTACTCGATCCCTCTCGCCCCGGATATACTGACGCCGTAGAGCTTTGCCCCCCGCAGGTCGGCACCCACGAGGCTAACACCATTGAGGTTTGTCCCGTATAGTTCGGTTCCCCTCAAATCAGCTCTCGTCAAATTTGCCCCCGAGAGGTCCGCCAGCGATAAGTCCGCGCCTATCAGTGAAGCCCCACTGAGATCAGCATTCCTCAGGTCGGCGCTTGTGAAGTCCGCCCTCTCTGCCCTAACCCCGCTAAGGTCTGCCTCGTAGAGACCCGCCCAGCCTATGTTTGCCCCGGAGAGGTTGGCATCGCTAAGGTCTGCTCGGGTGAGGTTCGCCCCGGAAAGATTTGCCCCGCTCAGGTCAGCCTCGCTGAGGTAGGCCTCCTCTAAGTCCTCCCCCTCTAAGTTTGCCCCCTTGAAGTCCTTCCCTCCCTCGGGCAGGTGGAAGATGCAGAGGCCATTCTCAACGGCCTCGTGGGGGCACTCTTTGATGGCCCTGCGGTACTCGTAGGTGCACCTCACCTCAGCCCCCTCCGGTCATTATTTCGTTCACGAGGATCTCCACCCGAGTAATTGCGTCGTCTCCGAGCTTTACACCCTCCTCGGTCGCGAGCTTTAACTGCGAGATGAGCTGCTCAAGCTCTTTCTGGTGATTCCCGGCGTACCTCCTAAGCTCAGTGAGGTACTTGAGGGCCTCCGCGGTGTTCCCGAGCTTCAGGTTCAGCAGGGCAAGCTCGCCCGCGTAGTAAGCCGAGCGGGAAAAGTCGGTGCTCATCTCAAGCTCCCTGGAGTACTTCCCTCCAAGGAGACCCCCGAGGTCGCGCTGAAGCTCACCGACAGACTGATAGCGCTCCTCCTTTCTCTTCGCGAGGCACCGCATAATAACCAGCTCGAGCGGTTTTGAGTCAGGGTTTATATCCGACGGTGGAGCCGGTTCTTCCATCGTTATCTTCCCGGCCACCTCGATGAAGTCCTCCCCCTCGAAGGGCAGCCTTCCGGTGGCCAGCCAGTAGAGGAGAACGCCGAGCTGCCAGATGTCGGTCCTCTCGTCGGTTGAGCCGAACCTCGATTTGCTTATCTGCTCGGGGGCGGCGTAGAAGGGCGTGAATGCCGAAGAAGTTGTGCTCGTCTCGGTCATGAGCTTGGCCAGCCCCCAGTCGCTTATCTTCGGCGTTCTCCCCTTCAGGAGGATGTTGCTCGGTTTAAGGTCGCGGTGGATTATGCCCTTCGAGTGCGCATATTTGAGGCCCTCGGCGACCTCGAAGGCAATCTTGGCGGCGTCCTCCCAGCTCAGGGGGACGTCAAGCCTCTCAAGCGAGCTGTCGCAGTACTCCATCTCTATGTACGGGTAGGGGTATAGGTTGGCGTCGTACAACTCGACGATGTTACGGTGCCTCAGGGAGAGCCAGGCCGATATCTCGCGCAGAAAGGTCTTCCCCGTCCGCTCGTTGAGGGAATGGGGCACCTTGAGGGCAACAACACTTCCGTCGCCTCTGACCGCCCGGTAAACCCTACCGAAACCGCCGCTCCCGATGAGTTCAACCGAGCGGTAGCGGGAGAAGAGTTCGTCAAGGGTTCCAAAGGCCCCTTTGGCGTTCTCTTTCTCGGGCGGAAGGGGCTTTCCAACGGCTTTAACGGTGAGGGGGACATCTTTTCTGATTCTAACGGCCCCGCTCCTCACGCTGACGGGGACGGAAAAGGAGCCTTCTTTCAGGGGTATGAACTCAACGAAGACGTGCTTCCCCTCGTTGGGGGCTACATTCAGGCGAACCCCCCTCCGGGATATCTTTCCGACGCGGGAGAACCCATTGAGGTCTATCTCCACACTCACAGGCCTCTTCGACGTGTTTCTAAAGCCGACCTTGAGGAGGGCGGTCGCACCCGGGAGAAGGTTTTCTGGGACCTCAACAGACAGTCCGCGCGCCAGGAAGTTTTCCACGTCAGGCGTTTTCGTTTTGGGGGGAATTCTTCCTCGGGGAGGGGCAGGTTTCTTGGAGGTGGACGTTTCCAGCAGGATCCTCCGGATGAGGGGCAGGAAAACGAAGAGAGCTAAGACTAAACCAAAGCTCTTCAACAGGGCGATTAAAAAGAAAGCCACAAAGAGCCGGTAGAGGAAATCTTCCTCGGGAGTTCTGCGCCTGTGAGCCATGATTTCCCACCGTCACCTTCCCATCTTTATCTGATGTATTATGATGTCGGCCTTCATAACGGCCTCCTCGCCGAGACTAACGCCCTCTTCGGCCGCAAGCTTGACCTGGTCGACGAGCCAGTTCAGGTCCGAGTTGTTGCCGCCAGTGTAGAGCTGGAGATCGATGAGGTACTTCAGGGCCTCGGAGAGGTTGCCCAGCTTGAGGTTGACCAGCGCCAGGTCACCGATGTAGAAGACCGTTGTCTTGATATCCCTGCTCTTCTTAAGCCCCTCCGACAGGGTAAGGTTCAGAATCTTTGCAAGGTCCCTCTGGAGTTCCTCAACGCTCTGGTAGCGGTCCTCCTTCCTCTTGGCGAGCATCTTCATTATTATCGGCTCCATCGAACTGGCATCGGGGTTGAGTTTGCTCGGCGGAATCGGTTCTTTACTCAGGATTGAGAAGGTTATCTCTCCCAAGTCGCTTCCGTCGAAGGGCAGCTTCCCCGTAACCAGCTCGTAGAAGAGGACTCCCAGCGCCCAGATGTCGGTTCTCTCGTCCGTGTGACCGAACTGAGACTTTGACAGCTGCTCCGGGGCCGCGTAGAGGAGTGTAAAGCTGGTCGTTGTGGTTGAACTCTTGCTCTCGCTCATGACCTTGCTCAGTCCCCAGTCGCTTATCTTCGGGATACCATTCTTCAAGAGCACGTTTGAGGGCTTGAGGTCGCGGTGGATGATTCCCTTGGAGTGCGCGTACTTCAAGCCTTCAGCGATGTTGAAAACCATCATGGCCGCCTGCTGCACGTCCATCGGCTTTCTGAGGGCAGAGAGAGGCTTATCGCAGTACTCCATCTCAAGGTAGGGCACGGGAAGAACATTGGCGTCGTAGAGTTCAACGATGTTTGGATGCTTGAGGTTGAACCAGTGGGTTATCTCCCTGAGGAAAGACTTACCCGTTGCAGGGTCCAAGTTCTTTGGTATCTTAAGTGCAACGACCTTCCCGTCCCTCTTTCTCCTGGCCTTGTAAACCCACGCAAAACCGCCCTGGCCGATGAGTTCGAAGTCGGTGTAAAGCTCTTCGAGTTCTCCCACTATCTCCCCCCTTCTCCCCGTGGAGGATGGGGAAGTGCTGGTTGGTGCAACGCTCTCCGGCTTCTTAGCGGCTGTTTCCCCTCCTTTTCTGCGCGAGACGGCGAGATACGCAACAGCCCCAAGCACAACCAAAACACCCGCCAGGTAGGGGTAGTAACTGGTTGAAGATGAGGGCGAGACTCCCTTCAGCGCAAGGTCCACCTGCGTGAGTATCTCCAGCGCTTTCTCGTAGTCCTTCCGCTGGTACTCATTGTAAGCCTGCTGGAGGAGGTCTTTGGCCTTTGAAACGTCATAACCCTGGTTTTCCTTTGCCTGGACTTCCACCCTCAGAGCGTCGTAGTAGGACTTAACGGCCAGAGCCTGGGCAGTTTCGGCGAACTTCTTAGCGAGTTCGTAGTCACCGTTTTCATAGGCTTTCTGGGCCTCGTCGAGCATCGTCTGGGCATCGCCCGTGTCCACGGAGCCTGGCACCTTTGAGAGAATGTTTTTGGCAGTGTTTATGGCCGAGCTGGCGATGGGAGCGAGGGTGGAAGTTGCTGTGGTCGTTGTCGTAACCGTTGTTGTGGTCACTGCGGGGCTGTTTGTGGTTGTGGTGCTCGTGGAGGTCGGAGAAGTTGTGGTTGTTTGGGTGGGAGTGCTTGTAGAAGATGTGGTCGTTGTTTGGGATGAGTAAGAAGAATATCCCAACTCCTTGGCTATTGAAAAAAGCTCTTCCCGTGATTGAGCGTAGATAATCGCGAATTTACCATTGAGTTGCTCCCCACTGTATAGTTCCTCCCCTGGTGTTTCAAGGTAGAATGAGGTCTGCTTTGTATGGGGCCAAGAGGAGGAAGTTATAAGATGAGCATATCTGGGTGAATATGAGTATATTCCCAAGTAGTAGGTGCCTACATCCGGTCTCTCTATCTTCATGTATACGAGGTGTGAGTTGGGAGCATTGATCGTGGTAACATAGTCTGAGGTGTATTTTCCCTCCCTAATAGTGGCGTTGAATCCCAAGTTTTTGGCCCAGCTGTAGACCTTTTGAGGATCAGCACTGTCAATGTAGTTATCATCAATCCCAAATCCCTTTACGTAAGTGGTCTCCCCCGGATCACTGGTAACGTAGATGTCTGAGATAAAAGCCATCCCATAGGTTATGTCATCCTTACGGTCGTTCATTATTGTTAAATCCGTGTCAGCGTAGAACACCGTCTTTGATGGATCAAGAGTGTACGTCAGTTTCTCTTTTATCCCAGCATCGCTGTTAGTTCTTGTAAAAACAACTCTGTCTGAACTAACATCGTAGTTGCCATTAATATCTGCCCAACAGTTTGAATATATCAATCTAAGAGATTGCCATCCTCTAAGGTCGCCTATGAAGAGGTTTGGATCATTGGAAGGATTGGAATCTTCGTTAATGTCAACTTTGAACTGGGTAAGTCGTCCAGTGTAGGCACCTGCAGGAGGATTTTCAAACTGTATGCACATATTGGAATTGCAAAGGGAATTAAGAGAAGTAGCGTCAATTGATTCTCCGCTCATCGTGGTCACTTTAACGTAATCATATGTCACGTTTGCTCCACTGCCCCAACTTCCCCGAGCAGTTAGCACTAAATACGCTGTAGTGTTTGGAACCGTATAATAGTTATCTACAACTTTGAGTTCTCCAGTATCACCGTCGTACACTTTAATCTCTGACCCATTGGGCGGAATGACGATCTTAACAGTGTACCACTTGCCGTTGACCACACTGCCATCAGTATTTCCAGTCATGTGAACCTTAGTCCCAGTTCCAGAATAAGCATACCATCCACTATCTGGAGGATAAGCAACTATACTTGCTCCCGCAAGAATATGGGTGCTGTTCTTGGGATCATCCGCAATAAGTGCTATAACAGCATTGGAATCATCTTGGAGTTTGACCTTAGCTGTTATAATAACCCCTCTTGTTGGAATTTTGAATTTTGTGTAAATGTAAATCCAATCCCCTCCAGCTGGCTCTCCAGTTCTGGGATTTATCCCATCTGTGCCTATTAAGTATCCATTGACTTCCTTCCATGCATTCCTTATTGGGGTTATAACTACCTCTGTTTTTGTGGGATAGTGAAGTGATACATTCCCAGCTATCCAATTATCTGAATAATCTCCTGACTCAAAGTTATCATAGAAAATCAAATTGCTTGCACTGACATTTTGGTGAATGAATATCACTGAAAAACTAAGGACAATAAGTATTATCATGCACAAACTCAGGAGCTTTTTCATCTTTCTACCTCCTACTGTTTGCCATTGTATCTATAAAAAACAAAAAATCAAACCTCCTCCAACCACTCCTTTTTCTTCTCCTTCTCCTCGCCGGAGACCTTTTCCGCTGCAGTTTCAGGCTCAAGCTCACCCTCCTTGACCGCGTGGATGGTCTTCATTATCTCGGCCAGTTCCTCGTCCTCCTCGAAATCCACGCCGGCGTTGAGCGTCTGGTCCGTTATGCCTAGCATCTGGTTGAGGTTCTCGCTGAAGTTCTGGGCGTCGAGCTGCATGCTGACGAGGTTCCTCTCGAGTTCTTCCGGCGACATGCTGCGGAGCATGTCCCACGTCGGCGTGTCCTTCAGAATGGCCTCGTTCTCCTTGATTATCGCGAGGTTGCTTATGAGCATGAGCTGTTTGTTGAGCTGGGCATGGGTCGCCTGGAGGTTCTTCTTGCGCTGGTTGAGGGTTTTGATCTTCGTCGCTATCGTCAGTTCCTCGCTCTTGCTCCTCGCGGCCTTGGCCCTTTCGAAGAGGAGGGCTATCTCCCGGTCTATGCTGGCTATCTCGTTCTCGATCTTCTGGATCTGAACTTCAAGCTTGATCTTGCTCTCGTTGAGCTTTGGGAGGGGCACGTCGAGGGGATTCTCCTTTCCAAAAAAGCGGGAGAGGAAGCTCATAGCTCCTCGTCCTCCTCGAGCTTCCTGTCGATGGAGACGACCTTATCGGCCACTTCCTCAACGTCGGCCTCGCCTGCCTCGACCTGCCCCCAGGCCTTCATAAGTTCCCTCTCTGTCTCGTCCTCGCTCTCCTCGAACTCCGCAACTTCCATCTCGAAGACCCTGTTGAGGCCCTCGACCATCTCGTCAAACTCCTTGCCGTCGAGGTTTATCTTGATGAGCGCCTGCTCAAGTTCCTCCGGCTCGACGCTGTTGAGCTTCTCCCAGAGACCCGTCTTCTTCAGCTCCTTCTCGTACTTCTTGACGATTATCAGGTTCTTCACAAGGGTGTACTGCCTCTGGGCGGTCGTGAAGTCCTTGAGTTTCAGCTTCTGCTCCATGTCGAGGCCCTTAATCTCCTGGGCGAGCATCTTCTTCTTGAGCTTGTCCGCTCCTATTCCCTCCTGGAAGAGTTGCTTTTTCTTCTTCTCGATCTGGTTGATGTCCTTCTTAAGGCGCTCAAGCCTGTTCTTCAGCCTTATCTCCTCGGCCTGAAGCTCCCTCAGGGAGAGCTTTTCTATGGTGTTCTTCTTTCCAAACATGTCGCGGATTCCCATCTTCCACACCTCCGGTGAGCGTTATCCAGGTAAACAACGAAAGTTTCAGATGAAGCCCTCCTTTACGAGGACGTAGCCAACGCCATCGATGAACTTGGTGGCGTAGCCCTTCTCCCTGGCAAGCTCCTGGAAGGCCTTCTTCACAAGGTCCTCGGGGAACTCTCCAGAAGCATCTTCAAGCCGGACGTAGCCCCTGGTCTTTATCCTCTCCTCGATGAAGCCCCTGACCTTGGCCATCTTCTCCTCATCGCGCTCCAGCCGGAGGAAAGGCTCGAAGGCCTTGGCGTACTCGTCGTGGGGGTTGTAGATCAGCTCACCGCTCTCCAAGTCGAGCAAGGCCAGCGAAACGTTCTCGGATATGAAGTTCCTGTGGAAGTCGTTTGAGTTGACATAGTCCCTGATGCGCTTCTCGAAGCCGGTCGGGGAGGCAACGAGGAGAACAACCCTGCCGTCCTTCGCTTCGTTCCTTGCATCCACGAGGAGGGCGTTGACGTCGGCCAGCTCAACGGGGTCGGTGTCGAAGCCAACGTCGGCGTAGCGCTCTGGCCGGCCGTAGAAGAGTGCCTTAACCACCAGGGATTCCTTCTTTCCGAGGAGCTTTTTCTCCCTGAGGTGAACCTCGACCATTGTGTTGTCCGGAACGTTCTTGAGGTCGCGCTCGCTTAGCTTTCTGGCGAATGGAGTCTTATCGAAGGTGCCCCTCTCCTCTACGCCCTCGACCTTGAAGGTCTTTCCAAGGAGTTTCAAATCATCTTTGAACTTGCCCTTCATCCTGCCCGCGAAGTTCATCTCCATTATCTTCGCCTCGTCGCGCCTGACGAAGCGTGAGCCTTTTTCGGCCTTTCCTGCCAGCTCCATCACTTTCCGGATTTTCTTTGAAACCTCGTCTTCCTTCTGCTGGAGTTCAAGCTCCCTCCGCTTAAGCTCCATCTCCTTCTGCTTCAGCTGGAGTTCCCTCCTCCTTATCTCGTCCTCCATGGCCGCAACCTGGCTCATCATCTGCCGCTCGGCCTTCTCAAGCTCCTCCCTGAGCTTTCTCTGGGCTTCCTCGTCCTTCATCCGGCTTATCTCCTCAACGAGCCGGGCCTTCTCCCCCTCGAACCTTCTCTGGAGTTCTTCCTTTTCCTGCCTTAGTCTCTCTATCTCCTCCTCCTTGGCGGCGGTGACGCGCTTAGCTATTTCCTCGCGCTCCCTCTCAAATTCCCGGAGCATTTCTGCCATGGCGTTCTGGAGCTGCTCTATCTCCTCCTCCCTGCGCTTGATTTCCTGGTCTTTGCGTATAATCTCCTTCTGGTATGTTTTTTCAATGACGCTTTCCTCCTCTCCAACCGCGGACAGGAGATCCTCAAACCAGTCAAAGCGCCTATTTGCCTCGTTCATGGCTTCCTCGATCTTACCCTTATACGAGGCCCACTTGCCCTTGAGAAAATGCCTAAGGGGCAACTTGACTTCTGGATCGTTGAGGACCTCATCGAGCCACCGGTTAACGGCCTTGTACTCCCTTAAGAGTCCAAGGATGTTTGAGTCCCTGTGCAGTATCTTTGTCATGACGTCATCTGTTGTATATATCTCAAACACATTGTAGCGAAGAACCCTCTCGACGGCCTCTACTTCCCTGTCTCTGTACTTCCTTTTGGCTGGAGGATACGACTCCTCGTTCTTCCAGAAACTCCACGCCAATACTGCCAGTGCTCCCTCGAACTTACTCCGGAAGTGGAGGTCGAGGTCCCTAAGGAACTCACCGCATTCCCCGTCGAGATATCTGTCATAGGCCTCTTTTACCTGGTTCCAAAGCTTCTGGCGCCTCTCAAAGTCCTCAACTTGTATGTCTATCCCCTGCTTCAAAACCCGCTCTGCCGGCTTCAGCAGGGCCTTAACACAGTCCGTCCTCCCCTCCTCGAATATTCCCATTTCAATCACCCGCGAAGAGTTTCAGCTCCTCGTCAATCCTATCGGCCAGAAAATCAACGGCCTCCCCAAAGCCCTCAATCTCAAAGACCACGTGGGAACTGCCGTTTCCCTTTGTCAGGACCTTTATGATGGCCCGTCCTTTTCTCGTGTAGACGCTGTATGTCTTCGCCAGGGCGTCCTTTCCTACGAAGCCCGCGTTGAGCTTTGACATCAGGTAGTCGATGAAGCGCTCGACGACCCTCTTTTCCTCCGGCAGGGTGTACTCAAGGGTTCGCTTCCTGGCCCGGACTTTCTCCTTCAGGGGCTTTGCCTCGTAAACCTCCACTTTGTCCTCCACATCCCCTTCAAGCTTTGAGAAAAGCTCTTCAAAGAACTCCTCTGGGTTCTCTGTTTCTATGTAGAACACCGTCCCCCTGGGCTTTTTTATAACTGCCCTCTCCGCCCACCTGTCAAGGAGGTAGTCAATGCGCTTTCTTTCGGCGTCGCTATCGTAGCCCACGAAGAGTATGTATCCCATTTTCACCACTCGATTCTTTTTGGTGGTCCATCCTATATAAAGTTTTCTCCATTTTGGAGGTTGATTGCCTAGTTCATTCTGGCGAACCAATTGTTTTGGCACCGCATCGTGCTCTCTTAGGGTTTTGGAATTCCAAAGATAAACGTGTTTCGCAGCTGTGGAACGTTAGTGAAATTCATTCGAGGAGGCTTTTTGCGGTTCTTTTAAAGGATAGGATTTTTCTATATTACGAAAATTATCGGGACGATTTTAAACAGAAATACGCTCATGGGTTAAGATTAAAAACCTTTTTACGATATTGTAGTTGAGTCTGATTGATATTTACGTACGTTAGGAGGGTTCCAGATGGATCAGAAAATTACTTCCCTGGTTCCAAAATCTGGTATAATCATTGACAATACCCTGGCAAGCGAGGAGGAAGAGAAGGCCCTTATAACCGTTGAGGCGTACAAAATATCTTTTGAGAGCTCGCTGAGGAAAAGAAAACTCGCTTTTCTGGCCGGAGCCATAACTTCTGGAATTGGAGTTTTGAGTCTCGTACAGACGGGCAATGCTGCAATGGCCTTTGGTCTTATTGGGGCAGGACTCGGGATAATAGCTCTCGGCCAGATCGCAATAAAACCTCATCCCCTGAGGGTGCTTTCTAAAGTCCACGTCCCCTTGCTTTTGGTTCCCTACGATGGCGGGAGCGTTGTTATTGGGCCCGATTACTTTGAGAGCAAAGGTGTTCCCGGGACCGTTGTTAAAGAGCTTGTGTTTAGGGACGTGAATGTCGAGGAGGCAGCGAAAATCGCATCGGAGCTTCCCTCGGTCTATGACTCCTTTGACTCCGAAGTGGCCTTGCGGGAGAAACTCCATGAAATAACCAACTCGCTGACACCAAAGTCGGAGATATCCACTCGGGTAGTTGCCTCTGATTCGGGCTTCATAAAACCCCTGGTGGAGGTTTTAATGAAAATATCTCGTGGCGGTCAACCGATAAAGGCTCTGCAGTTCGAAGGGATTGAAAAGAAGGTTGAAACCGTTAAACAGCTAGAACAACTGGAGAAGAGGGCCGAAAGTGAACTGGAAATTCTCTCCTCCGTTCGAGAAAAAGTCGAAGACAGCTTTGTTGTCTTTAACAATAGTTTAATGGCACTACTGGTAAGGATAGACTCGTATTTCTCTGAAGTAAGGAAACTTTTGAAAAAGGCCCTTTTTGGAGGGGTTAACATTCACGCAACACCTACAAAGGAAGAGCTTAAGGAATATGGTTACGCCTATGTACAACACAGGTACCATGTGCGACTGAACTCAACATATTCCCCCAATTCTTTAGTAGCCGTCTTTCAGAGATACATAGACCGGGCGGAGAATAAGATACGTGGCAGGGTTTCGGAGTATGTAGCCTCGATGGAGCGGGAAATTATGAATGTTAAAGATGAAACCAGAAGGCTCGTTGATCTCACCAAGGAGAAATATAGAGAGAAGATTGGACGGAAAAAAGAGCGTGTCAGGGATTTGAAGGAAAAAGCCAAAGATCGAGAGAAAGAACTTCGTTCAATAGAGAGACAGATCTCTAATCTAACCTCCCAAGCTGAAAGATACGAAGATGAAGCAAGTAGGTATGAATCAAAGGCTGACTGGGCTGAAACTGCCTCCGAGCGGAGAAGCTACCTAAGCCGTGCAAATAAGGCCCGCAAGGAGGCGGATAAACTGGTATAGCAAAGTCAGGAGATTGGAGGAGAAAGCGGCGAAAATAAGAATAGAATACGAGAGTTATCTTGAGAAAATCGAAGAGCTCGAGGAGGAAATAGAGGAACTAAAAAGCGAGATGGAAGAAAAAATCACCGAAATAAAAGAAAATGGCGAACGCAGAATACAGGAAATCCAGGACTATTACACTGGCTTAATACGTAAAGTCCGTAAGGATTTGGACGATTTCATTGATATGCGAGACGAACACTTTGAGATTCTCGAGAAATTCTATGAAACTGTGATACAGACTGAATTGAACTACCACAAGGCGCCGATAGAACATCGTCTTAACACTCTCAGGAGTGCATATTCAGACTTTGTTAGTACCGTTGAGTATCTGGAGAAGAGTCACAAACAGTTTATATGGAACCTTGGGCCTATAAAGCTCAACGTTCCGGTGAAGACACCAACGCTGCTCTATCTTCCCGTTTGGGTGATCGTGTCGGAACGTGGTGATAAGAAGTTCATCTCACTATCTGTTGTCAATAAGTCTAAGAAGGGATACCACCTAGTCCCGCTACCTTCGTTGAGTGAACAACTGGAGGGCTTCTTAAAATCCTTAAAACTCGATCTACTAAGAGAAGCCGAGAAAGAAAATCCTGATAAGGTTATGAAAGTTGGGCTGAAAAACTTGGATAGATTGGTTAAGAGAGGAATACTGACTGAGAAGGAAGTTGAAAAGATACGGAAGGCGTTGGGTGGTTGAAATGTTGATAACTGGAGTTAGGAGAGATGGAGTTTTTCCGGAAGAGGGACAACTACAGGACAATGTCAAAATTGAGAGACCTGCCGTTGTCTTGGATTTCATAGTTGCAAGAACGATTGAGGTAGGAGATTCCACGGATGAAGAGCCCGTGATAACATCTTCACTCTTTGGCAAGAACATCGTCCTAATCGGCAGAAACGTTACGGTGGTTGGAAACGTTCAGAGCAATGGAAAAGTTGTCATTAAAGATGGCTCTAAAGTACTTGGGAATGTTGTGGCCAGGGAAGCAGAAATAGGTTCAGAAGTTAACGTACTAGGAAACATTATCACCGAGTCACACGTAGCCCTTGGAAGGCGCTCAAAGGTAGGTGGCTACGTCGTCTCCATCAGGGGTACCATAACCACAGAAGATGAGGTTGAAGTCTTTGATCTGTTTGGGGACTCCGAGTTGATCCTTGGTCAGGATGTTCATGCCATGGATTATGCGCTGTTTGGAGGTTCCGGAGGAGTTAGAGCAAGGGGAGGAGTGATACTTGGTGAATACAAAGTTGAAGATCCTAAAGATCTGGATTTCCGCGGATCTTTGAATCTTCTTACCATTTTAATCCCCAATCAATACAATCCAAAGAATGCTCTTAAGTACCTTAGGGATAACCTAAATTCCATAGTCGATATTAAAACTTATCTCCAGAAGCATAACGTGGACATACAAAGATTAGAAAGGGACTTCCAGCTCAAACCCTTTGAGGACATGTTAAAGAGAATGGCCAAGGAAATTACCAAGAACCTTTCCATGGCCGGACCCACTATCACCGTCACCAATGCCGAGGGTCCCGTAACCATAACCGTTGGTGAAAACAACGTTGTTTCAGTCAATGCTGGAGAAAGTGATAAACATCAAACTGTGAACTTGGTAGAATTGTTCCAGAAAGCACGAGAAAGCATCCTTAAGGGAGATTTGCCCGCAGCATACTCTGCCGTGGCTGCAATAACGGAGGCAATTCCTGAAGGAAAACCTGTGCCGGGCGAGCTTGATGAGTTTGTGGATGCGATAAGGAGTAGGATAAGAGAGGGGATAGCCCCCTCTGAAGAAATAAAAGAAGTCTTAGTCTCGTTGCTTGATACAGCATACAACAGGATGTTAAAGCTTTAATCCGTTTTAATTTTTATTTCCGAAATTGAAACTGGATGGGAAGATTTTGGATTTTCCGTGGCTTTGAGCGAGACGATTTATACGTAACCGCCCAACTTATAAACCCCAGCCCCTTTCTCGCCTCAGGTGAGAGAAATGGGAAGGCCTGTCTATCTCGGTAAGGCTTACATAAACTGGTGTGAGGAGTGCAACGTCCCGCTCATCGGCGATAGCTGCGCAGTTCACGGGAAGGAGAAGGTTTTCAGGCTCAACATAACACCTCCTGGTGACCTGCGTTTCGCCTTCGAGAAGGACATCGAGTTCATCCGCTCAGTCTTCAAGGAGCACTACGGCGTCGATGTCGGCGAGATCTTTAACGGTAAGATAGTCCTCCTCAACAAGACCCCTGGCGAGGACGACGTCTATGAGATAATCCTCGACGGCTACGTCTTCGGCTGGGTGCGCTTCGACCCGATCGAGCTGAGGTGGAAGCCGGGCCTCAAGGTGGAGGGCGCCATAGCCCTCTGGAAGCGCTTTAAGAAGAATATGAATAAGTGGGTAATCGTTGACAAAGGTGCGGTTGAACCCATCCTGAAAGGCTCCAACCTCCTCCCCGTCGGCATAATTGAGGCCGAGCCGAGCATAAGGCGCGGGGACGATGTCATACTCGTTTCCGAAGACAGCGAGGTCATTGCCACAGGCATAGCGAAGAAGGACTACGAGGGATTAGCTAACAAAGAACGCGGTACCGGCGTCAAGGTGAGAAGGCAGAAGTCAGCCAACTACCGCGAGGGGAAGAAAGCAACGATGGAGGACGTTCTAAGGGCAAACAGCATTGAGCTTGAGAGGAAGGTCGCGGAAGCAAGGCGCTTTATGAGGAAGACCGCGAACAGGTATTCGGACCTTCCGGTCGCGGTGGCCTTCTCCGGCGGAAAGGACAGCTTGGCCGTTCTCGGCCTTGCCCTCGAGGAGTTCGGGGATGATTTCACGGTCTTCTTCAACAACACTGGCATAGAGTTCCCGGAGACGCTCGAATACGTCGAGGAACTGAAGAAGGAGCTTGAGCCGAAGGGGATAAAGTTCATCGTTGCAGACGCTGGTGACGCCTTCTGGAGGGCAATACACGTCTTCTCGCCGCCCGGTCGCGATTACCGCTGGTGCTGTAAGGTTACAAAGCTCGGTCCGATAACGATGGCGATAAAGGAGAACTACCCTAAAGGGGTTCTCATGTTCGTTGGCCAGAGGAAGTACGAGAGCATAAAGCGCTTCAAGCAACCCCGCGTCTGGAAAAACCCCTGGGTTCCGAACGAGACTGGGGCATCGCCCATATTCCACTGGCGCGCCCTCGAGGTCTGGCTCTACATATTCTCCCGCGGGCTTAAGTACAACCCGCTCTACGAGGACCGGCTGGATAGAATAGGCTGTTTTCTCTGTCCCAGCGCTTCACTCGCCGAGATCTACACGCTGAAGGAGGAGAAGCCCGAGCTCTGGAGCAGGTGGGAGAACGAGCTTAAGCGCTGGAAGAAGCGCTTCGGTATGCCGGACGAGTGGATAACCTATGGCTTCTGGCGCTGGAAGAAGCTCAGCAGGGGAGAAAAGGCAATAGCTAGGGAGCTTGGCGTTAAAATTCCGGAGGAACGCTCCTGGGAGCCTGTCAAGTATTCGGTAATGGAAACGGAAGATGGAGTCTTCACAGTTCGCTTCAATACCGTCGTGAACCTCGACAGGATTCGCGAGGTCGCACCGATCCTCGGGGAGGTCGAGGAAGGCGAAAACTACATAAGGGCCGGGAA
>NZ_JALTCZ010000195.1 GCF_027008145.1 Thermococcus sp.
TACATGCTCCATCCTCTGGGTTGCTCCGACGACGGTTATGTAGCCGTCGGCCTTAACTGGAGGCATCGTAGCACCGCTCCCCTCAAAGACTATAATGTCATGGGGCAGGCTCTCGGCGAGCTTCATTCCCTCGGAGACCACGTCGAAGAAGGGGAACCCCGCCATGCCTCCTCCACAGCGGCGGCACCCTATCGTCGTTACCCCCGCCACCAGGGCGTCTTCGTAGTGGTCAGATGCAGCGTGTTCTCCCTTCAGAGTTATCTCTAGGAGAAACTCCGGGGTTAGGCTCAGCCTTTTCCCGTCAACGATCTCGGGCCTCTCCGGCCCACCGCGTCCCATCGTCACGACGACAGGATGAAAGCGTTCCTTCAGGGCCTTTGCAACGAAACTCCCCAGGGCCGTCTTTCCGACCCTCTTTCCTGTCCCTATAACCGCTATGCTCGGTTTTGAAGGCTTTAAGAGCTTTTTCGGCCTGAACTCGAAGTCGGCTCCCCTGTAGGTTACTCCCCTGAGCATGCAGAGCGACGCTATCCTGAACCTCGCCTCGTAGTCAACAACAGGCTCGTCGCTCAGGTCAACCACTTCGCTCACATCGTTCTCGGAGAGGGCTCTCCGTAGGGCCTCCAGCGGGTTGGAGGAGCGGTAAAGCTTAACCCCCAGCTCTCCCTTAAGAGTCTCCATAGCGCCTATTTTCTCCTCTCCCCCGAGGAAAACCGCACAGCATACATTCCCGAGCTTTTCAATCGCCCAGCGCGTCACAGGGGGATAGTGCTCCCCATCAATGAGGACGACCCTCACCTTTCTACCACCGTTTTGGAGGTCTCACTCCGGAATTTTAACCTTTCGGGAGTGAATGAGCTTTCCCGCCTCTCCCGGAGCAGAAGAGTTATAAAGGTAAAACTCCCACTAAACACGGCCTCTGGCCATAAAGGAGGTGTGTGAAATGGCAGAGATGGTAGTTAAGTCCAAGGTTAAGGAATTCGTCAAGGGCATTGACCCCGAGCTCAGGGTCAGCCCGGAGTTCTACGACGCCCTTGAGGAGGAGCTTAAGGGCCTCATAGAGAAGTCCGCCAGGAGAGCCAAGGCCGAGGGCAGGAAGACCCTCTACGCCAGGCACGTCTGACTTTCCCTTTTGCCAAAGTTTTTATTCTTCTTTGCGAACCTTACATGGTGGTTCGATGGGATTGAGAAAAATTGCCGATGACTTCTATCTTTACCCGGGAAGCCCCTCGACGGGTTTCAAGATCCTGGAGGATGGAGTTGTTCTCGTAGACCCGGGCCACGGAAAGGGCAGGCACAAAGATCTCCTGAGAGAGGTCAGAAAGCTGAAAAAGCCCCTTCTGGCACAGATAGCCACGCACGGGCACGCAGACCATATAACCGTCTCCAGAAAGATCGATGCCCCCCTCTACACCCACCGCTTTGAGTTTTCTATAGCAGAGAGTCCCCTCGCGAGGGAAGTCCTTACCTTCGGTTCTAAGGCACCGAGGGGGTTCCTGGCGTACTCCATCCCCGAGGAGATCAGGGTTCACGGGATATTCGAGTGGGACGATGAACTCTTCGGCCTCAAGGTGCTTGGACTGCCCGGCCATTCCCCTGGCATGAGCGGGTTCTTAAGCAGTGGGGTCATCTACGCCGGGGATTCCTTCTTCGGCGAGAAGCTTTTGGAGACCGTTGGCCTCCCCTACCTCCTTGACGTTGGGGCGTTTCTTGAGTCGCTGAAAGTTCTTGAGGAGCTCGCCCTCTCAGGGACTACTCTCGTCCCTTCCCATGGCTCGGTGGTTTCCGGGGAAGGGGCAGTTAGCCTTGTATCTGCCAACAGGAAGAGGCTTACAAGCTCAATTGACCTCGCTAGGGGGCTCCTTAGGGAGCCTCTCTCAGTTGATGAGCTAGCCTTGGCAATTATGAAGGCTCTTAACGTTGAGCCGAGCCCGAAGAAGCTTGCCCTCAACCTCGTCCCGGTAAGGGCAATCATAGCTCACCTCTACAACCTCGGTGAGATAAAAGCGGTCGCCGAGAAGGGTCTCAAGTGGGTCATCAGAAGGGACTGAACTAGGGTTCCCCATCGGGATAGCAGAGGTAGCGGTAGGGGCAGAAGCGACAGGCGTAGCTCTTCCACCCCATTGGGGGTTTGTCCTTTTCATAGGCCCTCTTCACGTTATAGAATTGCCTGAGAGTCTCCCGGAAGAGGGTTTTATCGTAGGGGACCTCAAAGGTTCTGAATTGGGGCCCCTTTATGACTGGAAAGCCCGAGAGGTCGAGCTTCCCTATGACCCTCATTGGCTCCTCGTGGAGCTTAATGTAATATAGGTATCCATACTCGGCCTCTGCCCAGCGGAGGTAGACGTTGAGCTGTGCCAGGTGGTAGTCGTAGGGGGCCTTTGGGAGGTTCGTCTTCCCCTTTATCTCTATTGGAAAGTCTCTGAAGGCGTCTATCCTTCCGTGGATTTCCAGCCCCAGCTTTTCCGACCTCAAAATGAGGTGCTTTTCAAGCTCGAAGCCGAAGCGCCTCTCCAGGATTTTCCCGAGAACCCGGTGGGTGTTAACCCCCTGGTCGAGCCTGACCTTAACGAACTCGGGCCATCTCTCGGGATAGCCCTTGAGACGGAAGTATATCCTCCTCGGGCAGGTAAGGGCCTCGCTCGCATAGAACTCAAGCAGTCCGTTGTTCCCGTCGCTCATTTTCTCCCCCCCGATGGGGCGGTTCATTGGCCCGCGAACCTCACCGCCCCTGCGTCAGCTAATACCGACGTCATCACAGTTCAGGCTGGGCAAGGGTCGTCATCCGCAGAAGGTTGTGAAGGAAAAGAGGGATTTAAACCTTCCGTCAGAGAACCATTCGCCTCTTTCTCTTTATTGAGTAGCTCAGACCGTAGGCTGGCCAGATGCTTGGGGGGCTGGAGTAGTGGTGAAGGTTGCGCAGTATCTTCTCGGCCTTCTTCTTGCTCCTGGCCCTGATCCTCAAAACACCCTCTTCAAGCTCGACAATCCCGTCCGCGAGGCGGAGCGTTATCTTCTCTCCATCCACCTCGGGCCTGGCCCTCATGAGAAGTCTTTTGTATTCCTCATAGGCTTCGTTGCTGAGCCTCTGCTCAAGAAGGGCTTCTTCATTCTTCCTAAAAATCCTCGAAAACAACCCACTATTCGGGGGCTCTTCCTCCATATCTATCATCGACCTCCGCGGTTCTTCTTTTTAAACTCTCACTCCGGTCTTTTAAGGATTTCCCATCGCCTTTTGTCGAAATGTTGGGAAGGCTTTTAAAACCTATCGTCCAAGGGGGGCTGATGAGAACTCAGGTCATAAAGCCAAGGATTAGGGAAATCCTCTCAAAGGAGCTCCCTCCTGCTCTGCTCGATCTTCTCCCAAAACACTGGGTCAGGATAGGTGACGTCGTAATCCTGCCCCTGAGGGGGGAGCTTGATCCCTACAGGGGGAGGATAGCCCAGGTTTACGCCGAAGTCCTTGGAGTAAAGACCGTCCTCAGGAAGGGGCACATCTACGGAGAAACCAGAAAACCGGACTACGAGCTCCTCTATGGCAAAGACACCGTTACGGTTCACATCGAGAACGGCGTCAAGTACAAGCTCGACGTTGCGAGAGTTATGTTCTCGCCGGCCAACGTCAAGGAGCGCGTGAGAATGGCGCAGGTTGCAAGGCCGGGAGAGCTGGTTGTTGATATGTTTGCCGGAATCGGCCACCTCAGTCTGCCTATGGCAGTTCATAAAAAGGCGCGGGTTATAGCAATCGAGAAAGACCTCTACACATTCCACTTTCTAGTTGAGAACATCTGGCTCAACGGCGTTCAGGGCCTGATGACTCCCTACAACATGGACAACCGCGACTTTCCAGGGGAGAACATAGCGGATAGGGTTCTCATGGGCTACGTTGTCACAACCCATGAGTTCATCCCCAAAGCGCTGGAGATAGCGAAGGACGAAGCGGTAATCCACTACCACAACACAGTTCCAGAGAGGCTGATGCCTGAGGAACCCTTCGCGACCTTCAAGAGGATAGCGAGGGATTACGGCTACGAGGTTGAGAAGCTCAACGAGCTGGTCATCAAACGCTACGCTCCGGGTGTATGGCACGTTGTTGTGGATGTGCGGGTTTACAAGCATTAAGCTTTTTAGGATAAGGCCTGAACTTGACGTTGCCCTCGTGGAGCACAAAAAACTCCGACTCGTGGCTAAGGTGAAGTGGGAGAACAAAATCAGGGAGCGGGACGTTCGGAAGGTGGAGGACAAGTTTGAAGAGGACGGGACGGAGGTTAACCTCCTCATAGTACCCGATAAAGGCCTACTCCCGAGGAAAATCCGAAAACGCGGAAGTCTT
>NZ_JALTCZ010000196.1 GCF_027008145.1 Thermococcus sp.
AGCCCCCTGACGAGAGAGCCGTAGTATGTAGCAATACCAACAAGGTAATCTGCCTCGCCGTTCTCAAACCTCTCAACTGCCTTCCTGTTCTTAGAACTCGCAAGCTCTACCCTAAAGCCCCTCTCCCGGAGGTAGTTCACGAGCTCCTCGGCGTAGCCAAGCCCCTGGTCAATGGGGACGAATACGAGGCCACCCCTTCCGAGCATAGTGAGGAGTTCTTCCACGTGCTTCCTGATGTTCTTCCCCGGCTTAAGGTAGCTGTCAACGACGTTCCTGAGGGCGCTCCTCCCGCTTCCAACCTCAAAGCCGAGAAGTTCACGGTAGAGCTTTATCCTGTCGCCCCTTGCCCTCCCTGTGGCAGAGGCTATTATCATGACCCCCACTCGGTTCCTCCTCTTGTAGGATTCTATCTCACGCTGGAGCTTCTCTATTTGCCCGTTGAGCTCCTTAAGCTTCTCGTTTTTGTCCTCACTCCTTCCGTTGAGGTAGCGGGCCATCTGCCTCTTTAGTTTGACTATCTCCCAGGCCTTTCCTATAACGTCGTCGTTGAAGCCGAGAAGGTAGAGGGAGCGGTCTATGTTCTTGCTGGCCTTCAGAAAAGCGTCAACGTCGTCCACGAATATGAAGTCAAAGTACCTCTCCTTCAGCCTCTCTTCGAAGTTCCTAGCGAGCCACTGGGCGCTCGTTACGAGGATGTCGTAGTCACCGGAGTCTATGAGGGCGAGCATCTCCTCCTTTTCCTTCTTCCGTAGATTGCCGTGGTAGTAGGCGAGCTTGACCTCGAGGCCGAGTTTCTCGCGCATCGCCTCTATCTTCTTAACCGTCTGGATCACGAGGGGAGTTGTGGGAACGACTATGTAGCTCTTCTTCCCCCTCTTTGCATGCCAGAGGCTCATGAAGGCCCCAAAAGTGCTCTTACCCATTCCGGTTGGGGCTATTATCGAGAAACTCCTGCCCTTGAGGAGCCTCTTCACCCACGTCCTTTGAGCGCTCCAGAACCTGAAGCCCGTTGCCTTTTCAAAGAGCCCCTCAATGTCCTTAAGTCCCTTTTCCAAGCGGTAGATCTCATCCCATCTCTCCAGAGTCCCGGCCCCCTTCAGGGCCTTCCTAACCTCATTCACAAGCTCAAAATAGTCCTGAGCCGTGACGGGACTTCTGAGGCAGTTCTCGCAGGGGTTCTTGGCGAGTAGTCTCTCATCAGAAATCCTGCCGGAGCAGTTTGGGCACATCTCCCGGTAGATGGCCTTCATTTTTCCACCCTCTAGGTCTTAGTTTAGGGAGATGGGTGTTTATAAGAGTTATCAACGGGCCCGTTGGAGAGCCGAATTGACCGATTGAAAACTTTTTCTGAGCCTTTCGGTTAGAAGGTAGTCCGGGAAAAGGGTCGAGAACTCGTCGAGAACCTCCTCAAGGACGTGGAGGTACTCGCTCCGTCCGCTTTTTTCGATCAGCCCGAGTGTCCTCAGGAAAAGCCTGGCCGTCTCGCTGCCACTCTCGTCGCTTCGCAGGGAGAAGAGGAGCTCCTTTATTGAGACATCGAGAGCCAGCTCCGGAGCATGGACGAGAAAGCTCCATGCACTCGCCTCGGGGTTCAGCTCCGATAGGTTATCTCCCTCAAAGTAGGTCCCTCTCTCGTAAGCCACCAAAATTGAGGCGACGTGCTTGCAGTCGCCTCCGAGGGGGCAGGTGCAGCTACTCTCCCCAGTCTTCAGGTTCACCGCGGGATAGTAGGGGTACGTTCCGAGAACCTTGCCGTAAAGCCTGTCCCCCGTCTTTACGACCCAGAGAACCTTTCCGGAACGGTAGTAGCGCTCGCCCTTCTTCCTTGTCTGCTCGTCCATGGTTACCACTATCGTGGGTTAGGAGCCGGGAATTTAAGCCTTTCGGCGAAAGGGTTTTTAGTCCGGAAGGATACTATCCTCGGTGGTGTCTATGGCGGACGTCTTCGAGCTGGCGAGACGTTACCACGACGAGCTGGGCATAGAGGAACCGAGCCTTGCGACCATGGCCGCGGAGTTCTTCAGTGATCTCGGCCTCAAGATGGCGGACTTTCTATCCAAGGAGGGTTACACTGTCCTAAACACGAAGTTCATAGACTACGACAAGAGCCTCGTTATGGACATAACAAAGGGGGATAGGAGGTTCGAGATAACCCTCAGGAGGAGCTAGCGTAGTCAAAGACTGCCTCCTTCTTTTCACCGGGCTTTACAGTGACCTGGAACTCAACGTAGTCAGCTGTCTCTTCAACCGGCACGACCGTTGAGCTTATCAGCTTCCCCCTCTTGTAGTGCCTCACTACAACCGTCTTTGTCTCGTTGCCGAAGTTTTCTATGGTAACCTTTACCTTGTAGTAGTCCCTCCCGTCATTGTGGTGCTCTTCGAGAACCGTCGTGGTCCCCCTCAGGTCGTAGGCCCTGCCTATGCCTATTCTCACGGTGTCGCCCTTGGGTGTGTGCTCAACCCTTGCCTCCCCGATGAGGAGTGGACCGTTGCCGGTTTCCCTGTAAATCTCCACTATTCCAGCGGGGAGGACATTGTCCGTCTTGAAGGAGACCGACTCGTAGACCGGACCGCTCCGGCTATAGGGCCAGCTCTCGTAGAGGTACTGCCTCTTGAAGGGGCTCTCAATGTGGATGTATGGGTAAACCGAGGTGCTCGACGCCTTTAAGTCCACTATACCGAGCTTGTAGAGGTAGAAGGCCTCAACCTTCTCCGGCTGGCCGACCTGGACTTCGGAGGCGGACTCTGTCTTAGCGTAGAGAACCCTCGGCTGGATGCCGTAGAACTGGACGCTACCGGCAACGAGGAGAACCTTCGTGCCCTTAAAGTCTAGAGAAGTGGGGTTGCTGATGACGATGTAACCCCGGAGTTCGGCCTCGTTCCCCAGGTAGAGCTTATACCTGCTCCTCCAACTCATGTTCTCGACCCGATATGTAACGCTCACCCTGTATTTGCCTGCCTTCTCGGCCTTCAGGACAACGTAAACGCCCCCCCTCTCGCCGAGGTTCTTGACCTTGAAGTAAACAACCTCTCCCGGCTCGATGAGGTAGTAGCCATTTCCCTCGATTGCTATCTTCCCGTCCTTTAAGCCAAGGAACTTGCCCGAGACCGTTTCTCCTCCCTTAAGCTTCACCTCTACATCGCTCCCGAGGTTGGCGCTGTAAGTCCCAGCCGGATTCCGGGCGAAAATCCCGAGGACTTCAACTCCATCATTGAGGGGTCTCACAACGGCCCCGGCAATATTGAGACCGGCCAGTTCCCCCAGAGCAACGTCGTTCAAGCCGGCCTTCAGCTCGACCTCCTTAACCTCCTCGACGAGGCCAATCTTGGCTGAGTTATATAGAGCAACCGTGGTGTTGCCCGGAACTGCGCTCTCACCGTGAAAGGTGATGACCGCAAAAAGGATTATCAACACACCGGCGACAGCAACTATGCCCTTCTTTCTCATACTGATCACCGTTAGTAACTACGCGCTCATCCTATTTATAACCCGGCCATAGCTTCAAACCGAGCCGAAGTTGGCAAATGGAAACCCTTTTAACCGTCCCCGGCTACTCACAACCGTCAGGCTTACGGGGTGATTGCTATGAACAGGATTGAAAAGGCCAAGGAGATAATTGAGAAGGCGAAAGCCGAGAACAGGCCCCTTGTCGAGCCCGAGGCGAAGGAGATACTCAAACTCTACGGAATCCCGGTTCCGGACTTCAAGGTTGCAACAAACGAGGAAGAAGCGGTAAAGTTCTCAAGGGAGATCGGCTACCCGGTCGTCATGAAGATAGTCTCCCCCCAAATCATCCACAAGAGCGACGCCGGCGGTGTCAAGATAAACATCAAGAGCGACGAGGAAGCTAAAAAAGCCTTCAGGGAGATAATGGAGAACGCCAGGAAGTACAAACCGGACGCAGACCTCTGGGGCGTTATCATCTACAGGCTCCTCCCGCTCGGGAAGGAGGTCATAGTCGGCATGATCCGCGACCCGCAGTTCGGCCCGGCAGTGATGTTCGGCCTCGGCGGGATCTTCGTCGAGATACTCAAGGACGTAAGCTTCCGCGTTGCCCCAATAACGAAGGAGGAAGCTCTTGAGATGATAAGGGAAATAAAGGCCTATCCGATCCTCGCTGGAGCGCGCGGTGAGAAGCCAGCGGACATTGAGGCTTTAGCGGACGTCGTCGTTAAGGTTGGCGAGCTTGCCCTTGAGCTTCCAGAGGTTAAGGAGCTCGACATCAACCCAATCTTCGCCTATGAGGACTCGACCATAGCGGTTGATGCGAGGA
>NZ_JALTCZ010000197.1 GCF_027008145.1 Thermococcus sp.
GGTTTTATTTAAATTATGACCAAATAAAAAGGCTCATATTTCAAAAATCGGACTAATACTTCGAGAACTGAGCCAGAAGAGATTTATATTAGCTTTGATATACACTGTACTGAAGAACCTGAGGGGGTGATAAGCCGTGAGGATACGGAAGTTCAATATCGGGCTGAAAGTCGCGGCATTGATAGCTGCACTGATAATGGCGGTGAGCATAGGTGCCTTTGCAATGGCAGCCTCGACCGCACCCGCAAACGCCACCGGGAAGAACGTTCAGCCACCCAGCTACACTGGAAGCATAAAGATTGCCCAGAACTCCAACCTGAGCGAGAGCCAGGAAGCAAAGGCCCTCCAGAAGCTTGCAAAGATAACTCCAAAGCAGGCCGAGAGCGCAGCGCTCGCGAAGGTGAACGGGACTGCAATCAAGGTAGGTCTTGACAATGAGAACGGATACCTCGTGTACTCCGTGGAAGTTAAGACGGCCAAGGGTCTTACGAAGGACGTGAAAGTCGATGCCGGGAACGGAAAGGTGCTTCACATCGACAGCGGGAGCGACATAGAGAAGGAGAGCAAAGGTGAACCTAAGGAGGAGAGCTCTGGTGAAGCAACGAACACTGACAGTATAAATGATGAAGTGCAGGAGGGGGAAGAAAACTGATCCCACCAATTTATATTTTTAAAAGTGTACCAGTTAGCTTTTTATGAGTTTAATATTCTAATAAAATGGGGGCATGGAAATGATAGACATCAGTGCTTACACTGCTATCCTCACCTCCTTGGACGGTAAAGCCTTGGAGCTTTTGGGAATAGCGGTGGCTACATATTACATAAGTGTGTTTATCTACGCCCTCAGATGGAAGATTGTCCTCAACGGACTGGGGAAGAGCATACCCCTAACTGATCTCCTAAAGATAAACCTCTCCTCCATCTTCGTTAACAACATAACTCCCATGAGCCGCGGGGGTGGTGAAATTTTAAGAATCACCTGGGTCTCAAAGAAGCACAGGGTCCCTGTGGCAGTTTCAACCGTCAGTATACTCTACGAGAGGATATCGGAAATCGTGCCCGTTCTCATCCTTGTGGTGCTGGGCGTCTCATACTTCGCGACACACCTCCGCCTCTTCATTGTGGCTCTCTCCGTCCTCATGGTTTTGATATGGTTTAAATGGGATAGGATAGTTGTTCTCTCAATCCGGCTCTTCAAGATCAAGCTAACGCAGGACGACCTTGTGAGGATGCTCGAACTCAAGCGAAAACCAACGGTGAACATGCTCACAATTGGTCTGAGTTCGACAGTATGGTTCCTGGACGTTGTAAGGCTTAAGCTTATAGCGATGGCCTTCGGATGGAATCCCCCTATCACGTTTCTTTCAGTTATCTCCCTAGCCAACCTCCTGTTTGGCCTGCTGGCCTTCACACCCGGAGGAATCGGCATAGTTGAAGGGGGACTGCTGGGAACATTGACGTACTTTGGTATTCCATCAACACTTGCCGTTTCCGTAACACTGCTGGAAAGGTTCATCTCCTACGTATCAAGCACGATTGTAGGTTTCATCACCCTGATTACATCTGGGGGTGTAGAAATATGGAAAGCCTTAAGATCGCGTTAGTCTCCGACTGGTTCTTCCCGAGCGTTGGCGGGATAGAATACCACATCCACGATCTTGCCACAGAGCTGACTTCCCTCGGTCATGAAGTCCATGTAATAACACAGTTTGGGGATTATCCCGATGAGGCACTTCCCTATGAAGTCCACCGATTTAAGGGCAGGATAACGATGGATAGCTTTCACGTGAGCATTGGGTTTGATGTTCTCAAGAGAGTGAACGAGCTGTACAAAAGAGAACACTTTGACATAACCCACGGTCACAGTATATACTCCCCAATGGCCGTTGGGACTGCTAATCTCTCCGTAGGAATACGGGGTGTGCCAAGCATATTGACCAACCACTCTCTATTAGGTGGTTCAATTTTGAACCCCCTGTACTCTAGGATTCTGCGACTCTCACTCCGCAAGGTCAGTTCGTTCATAGCCGTTAGCAATGCAGTTGAGGTGGATATGCGCTCCATCCTCGGGAAAAGCCTGGGGGACAGGGAGATTTACCTCATCCCCAATGGGATAGATGCAGAGTTCTGGAGGCCCTCAGATGACAGGGAGGAGAAAAAGGAAGCCCTTGACCTGAGCGGGATTGTGATAACTACCACCTCACGCCTAACGAAGAGGAAGAGGATTCATGTGATCCCAAAAATTGCAAGGGTTATAAAGGAGCAGTACGGGAGGAAAGCAACGTTCTTGGTAATCGGGGATGGACCCGAGAAGGGCAACATCGAACGTCTCATCAGGAAATATGGCGTTGGGGACGTTGTTAAACTTCTCGGAAGACAGCCTAGGGCAAGGGTGAGGGAATACCTGCAGGCAAGTGATATATACCTCTCACCCACGGTATACGAAGCCTTTGGGATAGCAGCGCTGGAAGCGTTGGCCTGTGGCGTCCCAGTGGTTGCCAACAACCACGGAGGAATAAGCGAGATCATAGAGCACGGAAGGACTGGTCTGGTTTCCAATAATGACTTTGAGCTGGTTCAGAATTTGATGTCGCTGATCGACGATGAAGGAAGGAGGCAGGAAATGGGTAAAAATGCACGAAAAAGCGTGGAGAACCACTTTAGCTGGGAATCAGTAGTCTCCCAGGTGCTGAACGCCTACGAGAGAACTATGGAGCAGGCAGATGAAGAGCCCTTCGTTCTTTACAAGCTCCATCAAATGCTCAAAGGAGCAATCGCGAATGCCAGTGTCTTTAACCTTTGATGTGGAGCAGGACTGTCCTCCTACTTGAGCACAACTAGGGGGGTAGTGGAGGGGCCCCCAAGATTCTCGACCTGCTTGAGGAAAATAAGGTTATGGGAACCTTCTTCTTTACTGCACAGATGGCGGAGGAATACCTCCATCTAGGAAGCGCGTGGTGGACAATGGTCATGAACTGGGATGCCATACCTACCACCATGAGCGTCTGAAGAAACTGCCAAAAGGTGAAGCCGAGAGGATCATAGAGAAATCCCTCCAGGTGTTGAGGAATTTTGGAGAGGTGGTCTCGTTCAGAGTCCTGAATTTACAGCTTCCTTCTGAGATATACGCCGTGTTGAGGGAGAATGGAATCCTTGTGGACTCCTCAAAGACCATCTATAAGGGGTGGCATCTCGTATATGGATGGTGTGCTGGAAATCCCCGCTTCTGTAACTTCCTCCGTATTGAGGTCTCAAAAGGCAGGAGGAGACTCACAACACCCTAGGTAGATTGATCCACATTAGGTATAGGGCCACCAGAATCACCACGGCTGCAAAAACCTGTCTCAGCTCCCTGCAGGAAAGCGATTTTGCTGTACGCACGCCCATGGAGTCTCCAATTAGCCCGCCCAGCACGAAGAGCATCCCCACTACAAGGTCTATGGGTCTGCCTTGGAGTTCGTAGCTTACAAAGCCAGCAAGCCCGTTGAGGACTACCACGAAGAGGGAAGTTCCAACTGCTCGATGCATTTCAAGCCCAGCGCCCATCGCTAGGGCCGGGACAAGCAGAAAGCCACCTCCAACCCCAAAGAATCCAGAGGCAATCCCAACGAGAAAGCCAAGGCCAGCGACGTTAATACGGCTAATTTCTTTCCCCTCTTTAACCTGCTGGACCCGTTTATTATTGTTTCTCACCATTTTAATTGCTATAGCTATCATCAAAACCGCGAACAGTGTCAGCAAAAGGGGCCCTTTTACAGATTTGTTAAGATAACTGCCGATGTAGACTCCGGGAATGCTTGTGAGAGCCATTAGCGTTCCGGTTTTGAAGTCTACGTTTCCCTTCCTCCAGTGCATTAGAAACCCTATGATTGCGGTTATCCCTACGGCAACCAGAGAAGTGCCGACGGCGGTGTGGGGATCAAGGCCAACAAAATACACCAAAAGGGGAACTGCAAGGACTGATCCACCGCTTCCCGTAAGACCAAGCGATAGTCCAGAGAGGAACCCGGAGATTAGAGAATCCACCAGATTCAAACGATTTCCCCGGGTGATTAGTTAAAGTGTGCCCTTTTAAAATTTCCCTCCAATCCCAATTAAATGATGCCAGCCCCGTAGAGCGCGTGGTAGGTCTTTAAGAGGGCGTTCTGAACCCTCCTTGGCCCGAAGGTTCTGACAGCCCTTCCAAGCCCCTCGTTGTAAATACGACGCATTATAAAGTCCGTTTCGCGGTTGAGATTAAGCTTTTCCTGGTTCTCAAGGTAGAGCCTCGCTATCTCAGCAGGCTCGCGGTAGTTGAGGCCCTTCAGCCACTTGAGCGGAATCCCGTCCCCAAAGCGTTTAATGACTTCGAAGCCTATCACAGTAACCTCGTCATCGCCATGGAGCTCACCGTAGATTTTGTTCAGCTCTCTAAGGAGTTCCCTAACATCAGAGAAGCCATCGAGCTTCGCATCCTCGTTCGTAAGCTCCCTCACCTTCTTCCTCTCGACCTTTGTTATCCTGACTCTGGCCACGGCTGTATCGCTCGGCGTCACCACAAGGTATACCTCGCTACCCGGCTTCACCTCGTAGTTCCCGTAGCGAACTGTTGTCACCTTGTCCCCGCGCAGGATTCTGGACTTGTAAGAGGAATCAATCAGAATGAACTTCCTTATCTGCACCGGCCTCGCTTTCCTCAATTTCCAACCCCCTGAGCACCCTGGGAATCTCTTCAAGTCTTTCGATTGTGAGATCAGCGTAGTCCAGGTATTCCAGTTCTCTGTCCGCGTATTTCCCATAACGGAACCAGACTGTCGTCATACCGACCCTTTTAGCTCCGTATATATCCGAGTAGAGTCTGTCCCCCACCATTACGGCCTCCTCTGGCTTCAGGTCAGCCCTCTGGAGGGCTTTCCGGAATATCCTCGGGTGGGGTTTTTTAACGCCGAGCTCATCGGAGATGAGGACGTGGTCAAAGTACTCGTCGAGCTCCAGGCGGAGTATCTTCTCCCACTGCTTTACAGGATTGCCATCGGTTATTATCCCCAGGATGTAGCCCTCCTTCTTCAGTTGGAGCAGAGTCCTCCTAGCTCCCCTGACGCTCTTAAGGTAGGCTATCTTGGTGTTGTGGTAGGCTATAACACCAGCCGAGACCCACTTCGGGTTGTAGGGGAGTTCGAGCCTTCTGAGAAGGTAGTCAAAGTGCCTCGAAAAGTTGCTTCCGTACTCGCTTATGAGGTCGAGCAGTTCACCGTAAGCTGTATCAAAGTCAGCCGGAAGGCCGTGTCTTATCATGTTCTCGATGGCATTCCTCCTGGCCATCTCGGCCAGCCGGGTCGTGTCGACTATGGTATCGTCCAGGTCGAAGAATACGGCCTTAATCATCTTTCTCCCCATGGTTGATCGTCCCGGTTATATTTAATCCTTGCCTATACTCAGGTCGAGGTACGGACCCCTAGGAGCCTGCTTCTTGGCCTCGCGCATGGCCCTGAAGTACTCGTCCTCCTGAATTAGCTCGTCGAGGAGCCTTTCCAGTGGCCACTCAAGGCTCGTCTCTGTTGTTGTTGCGAATATCACGCGCTCCCGCGAGATACTCCGGACTATCGAGATGACCCTCTTGAGGGTCTCGTTGTCGACCCTGTGCATTATCGCAAACTTCCTGTCCGTCCATATTTCAGCCTTCTCGCATGTCCTTTCGAGGATTTCCCTGACCTTGAGGCCCTTGAAGTGCTCGGGAACCGGGATGACTGGTATTCCTGTCTCCCTGGAGATCCTCCCTACCTCCTCCTCGGGAAAACCTATCAGGAGAAGCCTCATCGTACCACCTCCCTAACGAGCTCAACGATGTGAGGCAGTACCTCCCCGGCCTTTCCACGTATAAAAACGTCCGCTATGGGCGTTATCCCGCTTCTCTCGACGTTTACCTCAATCACCCTACCCCCGCGCTCATTCACGATGTATGGTATGTAGGCAGCAGGATAAACGGCACCGCTCGTCCCTATAACGAGCACGATGTCAGCTTTTTCAGCCAGCCCAAAGGCCCTTTCGAGTGCATCCCTCGGGAGTGCCTCGCCGAACCACACGACGTCCGGCCTGAGCAGGGAACCGCACTCCGGGCACTTCGGGAGCCCTTTCATGGAGAGGAACTCCTCAAGCCTGCCGCTCTCCTTCAAATCTTCTCTATAAGGACAGGAGCTACACCTGACTTGGAAGATGTTGCCGTGTAGCTCGATCACGTTTTTGCTGCCGGCCTCACGGTGCAGGTCGTCGACGTTCTGCGTTATCACTGCCGTGAGGATCCCAAGCCTTTCAAGCTCCGCGAGGGCATAGTGGGCTGGGTTCGGTCTGGCTTTCAGTATTAGGCCCATTCTCCACCGGTAGAAGTCCCACACGAGCTTTGGATTCCTCCCGAAGGCCTCGGGCGTTGCCAGCTCCTCGGCCTTATAGTTCTTCCAGAGCCCGTCCTTTCCTCTGAAGGTCGGAATCCCGCTCTCAGCGCTTATCCCCGCTCCGGTGAAGGCTATTGTGGAGCCGGAGGATGCGAGCAACCTTGCGACCCTCTCAAACATGGTAGCTCATACTCGGCGGGGCTTAAAAATACTGCCCGTCAGTTTTTGTGGTTCGTGGATAGGTTCAAATATTTTTTGAAAGCCCATTCAAATTCTCGGGGGAGGGTTTAAATTATACCCACCCGTACGTTAGAGGGGTGAGAGAAATGCCGGTCTCGGAGGGTGTTGAGAGGAAAAAGGTCACCACCTCCCATGGAAGGTATTACTCTACCAGGATATCCTCCCAGAGGAGGAAAAAGCTCATAGTAATTCAGAACATAAGGCGGAGGAAGTGTGCGAGGGGCCTGAGGATCAGCACGATAACCGTGGAGAAGAGGCACATCAGCGAGAAGGAGGCCCTAGCGATTCTTGTAGGGACGCAGATAGGTGCCGGAGTCCTCGGCCTGCCCTACGTCGCAAGTAAGGTCGGCCTCATACCAGCCCTCGGAGTTCTCACGGGGGTAATGCTCCTTATGCTAGCCACGGCCCTGATAGTCCTCAAGTTCTCGGCTGGTATGGGCGGTGCTCAGATGAGCACGGTGGCCAGAAAAACCCTTGGAAAGCCCGGGGGCTGGCTGATGTACCTCAGCATAATGCTGATGAGCTTCGGCGCGCTGCTGGCCTACGTAGCCGGTATGGGACAGGTTCTAGCAAGCCTGTTCGGCGTTAGCGAGACCATAGGTGGGATCATCTTCTGGATTCTGGCGTCGGTGGTGATCTACCACGGCCTCGAAGCGAGCGGGAAGACTGAGCTGATAATGAGCTACGTGATGCTCGCCCTCTTCATTGGGGTCACCATTATGCTGATTCCCCACGCGAGGCTTGAGAACGGCCTCTACGCTGACCTCTCCGGGATACTCAGCATAACGGGGGTTGCAATATTCGCTCTCGGCTGTCACACGGTAATTCCTGACGTCTACAAGGGACTCGGGAGCTACGAGAAGACGAAGAGGGTTGTTGTGCTGGCCTTTCTCATACCAACTGCCATCTATGCCATCTTTATGGCCTCTTTCCTCCTGGTTTTCGGAAGGAACACGCCGGAGGTAGCTACTTTGGCCCTCCAGGAGCTCTACGGCCGGATGGGCTGGCTCGTCGGGAACTTCATTCCCCTCCTAGCGATAACCACCAGCTACATTGGGATAGGCCTCGCTCAGCAGAGCAACAGTGAAGAGTTCCTGAGAATGAGAAGGTCATACGCCTGGGCCTTGACAGTTATCCCCCCGGTTCTGGTGTACATAGCCGGCGTGAGAAACTTCGCAGATGTCTTGGCCTTCGCCGGGGACACGGGTGACTTATTGGCCTTCATAGTCCTGCCACTCCTCATCTGGACCGTCAAAAAGCTGAGGAGAAGGCCCCTTGGTTAACATTTTCATGCACCTTAGGTAAGGTTTATATCCCCCTCCTCGAACCACCGTCGAGGTGTTCCCAATGGCCGAAAGCTACCGTGAATATCGGGATAAGGTCTTGGAGTTTATTGAAGACCACGAGCACTGGAGGGCCCACACGATAAACTTAATCGCGAGTGAAAACGTGACTTCTCCAAGCGTTATAAGGGCAGTTGCCAGCGGTTTCATGCACAAGTACGCCGAGGGCTGGCCGAGGCAGCGCTACTATCAGGGCTGCAAGTACGTTGATGAGGTTGAGCTCATAGGTGTCGAGCTCTTCACGAAGCTCTTCAGGAGCGACTTCGCGGATTTGAGGCCCGTCTCGGGAACCAACGCCAATCAGGCAGTCTTTTTTGGCCTTGCTCAGTCAGGGGACAAGGCCATAGTCCTCCACACCAGTCATGGCGGGCACATAAGTCACATGCCCTTCGGTGCCGCCGGAATGCGTGGACTTGAGGTCCACACCTGGCCCTTCGACAACGAAGCTTTTAACATCGACGTCGACAAGGCCGCTAAGATGATAAGGGAGCTTGAGCCAAAGATAGTCGTCTTCGGTGGTTCTCTCTTCCCGTTCCCGCACCCGGTCAAGGAGCTGGCTCCTGTTGCGAAGGAAGTCGGTGCCTATGTGATGTATGATGCAGCTCACGTCCTCGGCCTTATAGCTGGAAGGCAGTTCCAGGACCCACTTCGCGAGGGGGCAGATGTGATAACCGCCTCGACCCACAAGACCTTCCCAGGGCCTCAGGGTGGCGTCATACTCTACAAGCGCTTTGGAGAAACCGAGGAGATAGCTAAGCTCCAGTGGGCCATCTTCCCGGGAGTCGTCAGCAACCACCACCTCCACCACATGGCTGGCAAGGTTATCACAGCAGCGGAGATGCTTGAGTACGGTGAGGTTTATGCAAAGCAGGTTGTCAAGAACGCCAAGGCCCTGGCTGAGGCCCTAGCTGAGGAGGGCTTCAAAGTCATCGGCGAGGACAGGGGCTACACCGAGAGCCACCAGGTCATAGTCGATGTCTCAGACCTCCACGAGAAGGCCGGGGGCTGGGCGGCACCGCTCCTTGAAGAGGCCGGTATTATCCTCAACAAGAACCTCCTCCCCTGGGACCCGCTTGAGAAGGTCAACGAGCCGAGCGGCCTGCGCATAGGCGTCCAGGAGATGACCAGGGTTGGAATGATGGAGGACGACATGAAGGAGATAGCGCACTTTATGAAGCGCGTGCTTCTCGACAAGGAGGACCCGAAGAAGGTCAGGAGAGACGTCTACGGCTTCCGCGCCGAGTTCCAGAAGGTTTACTACTCCTTCGATCATGGGCTACCGATGAGGGAGTGACCCCTTTCTCTTCTTTCGCTTTAAGTCGGTTCGAAGCGTTGGGAACCGTTAAAAGGATTTTTGCACACTCTCATTTGGTGGCGTGGCGTGAGGAAGGTTATTCCAGTTCTGCTGATAATCCTGCTGGTTCCCGCTGGGTGTTATTTGGTATCACACCATGGGGGTGATGCCAATGGTGCGGGCTCCAGAGAGAGTCCACTCAATCTCAACGAGACCCTCGGTCCCGTTGTGATATCCGAACACAGTGTCGTTCAACTCGACGGGCAAGTCTATCCAAGGAACGGCACCCTAACGCTGACGATAACCAACGACGGCAACTCAACCCTAACAACGGGTTACGAGTTCAGGCTCTATCGCCTTGAAAATGGTGAATGGATCGGAGTAAAGTTGAACCTGGTCTTTCCGGAGGTTCTGGTGGAGATAAAACCGCACTCCTCGTGGAGCCAGAGGATAGATCTCTCACGACTCAGGCTGAAGCCCGGAACATACAGGATAGAAAAGAGGGTCTGCCTCGATGGTGTCTGCGGTCACCAGTGGGCGGAGTTCGAGATCAGGAACTAACGACCATTGGCAAAACTTTTTATCCCCTTTCAACATACCCGGCCCTCGGCTAGTGGGGTGAGAAAAATGAAGTTCTGTCCAAAGTGCGGTAACATCATGCTTCCCGACAGAAAGAGAAAAGTGTGGGTGTGCAGGGTCTGCGGTTACGAGGAGCCCTTCGACGAGGAGAAGGACAGGGAGAAGACCGTGATAAAGCAGAAGGTCGAGCACAAACCGGATGAGGAGATAGTAGTCATAGAGCAGGATCTCAAGACACTCCCGATAGCCCACGTCACCTGTCCGAAGTGCGGTAACGACACCGCCTACTGGTGGGAAATGCAGACGAGGGCCGGGGACGAGCCGAGCACAATATTCTACAAGTGCACCAAATGCGGCTACGTCTGGAGGTCCTACGAGTGAAGGAGCTTGAGCAGGAAGTCCTTATAAGGCTCGCCAGAAAAGCCCTGAAGGA
This sequence comes from Thermococcus sp., assembly GCF_027008145.1. Classification (GTDB taxonomy): domain Archaea; phylum Methanobacteriota_B; class Thermococci; order Thermococcales; family Thermococcaceae; genus Thermococcus. Next base: position 10,258 of record NZ_JALTCZ010000197.1, read on the forward strand.
GCTTGAGGAAGCCTACCTCAGAATACCGGACACCAACAACGGAAAAGCTTATTTATTCCGAGGAAAAGAGAGGGTTAGGCTCATGCTTAAAATGCTGGAGGGTGATGGAGATGCCGTTTGAAGTCGTTTTTGACGGGGCCAAGGAGTTCGCTGACCTAATAGCGACCGCAAGCAACCTGATAGACGAGGCAGCTTTCAAGTTCACGGAGGAGGGCATAGGCATGCGCGCCATGGACCCCAGCAGGGTTGTTCTCATCGACCTCAACCTCCCGGAGAGCATCTTCTCCAAGTACGAGGTCGAGGAACCAGAAACAATAGGCATAAACATGGACCAGTTCAACAAAGTTCTGAAGCGTGGGAAGGCCAAGGACACGCTCATCCTTAGGAAGGGTGATGAAAACTTCCTTGAGATAACCTTCGAGGGGACGGCAAAGAGAACCTTCAGGCTACCCCTCATAGACGTTGAGGAGCTTGAACTTGAGCTCCCTGAATTGCCGTTCACAGCTAAAGTCGTCCTCCTCGGAGAAGTTCTTAAGGAGGCAGTTAAGGACGCCTCACTGGTGAGCGATGCCATAAAGTTCATAGCGAAGGAGAACGAATTCACGATGAGGGCCGAAGGGGAGACCAACGAGGTCGAGATAAGACTCACCCTTGAGGACGAAGGTCTGCTCGACCTTGAAGTTGAGGAGGAAACCACGAGCGCCTACGGGATAAGCTACCTCAGCGATATGATAAAGGGCATTGGGAAGGCCGACGAGGTAACGCTCCACTTCGGCAATGAGATGCCCCTCCAGATGGAGTACTACATCAGAGACGAGGGCAGACTGACGTTCCTTCTCGCCCCACGCGTCGAGGGGTGATTCCCTTTTCTTTTCCTGGTGGTGGGAATGGACATCGTGAAGCTCAGGGAGCTCCTTGAGGAGGAGCTTTCAAAACTTGAGCTGGTGATGCTCAACGAGGACTTTTATAGGGAATACGACAGTCTGATAAAGGCCCTCAAGCTGAGCGCTGAGAGCTCCAGGGAGAGGGGGGAAGACACAGAGGAGCGCCTCTATCTGGCGCAGCTGAAGATAGCCGAGGAGCTGATGAGGGAAATCCTCAGGCTCAGACTCCACAAGATAGTTGACCTTGCCGTTGAAGGAAAACTGGAGGAGATGACCGCAGAGGAGAGGAAGCTTTACAGAGTTCTGAGGGCGTTTGTGAAGGGTGAGGAGCTCCAGGGAGAAGGGATGGAGGAGAAGGCCAGGGGAGAGGTCGAGCCAAGTCCCCCTGAGATCTCGGCCAGAGGGCCGAGGTACGCTTACATCGTGAACGAGAACCTCCCGGCAATCATGGGCCCAGATCTCAGGGAATACGGCCCATTCAGGGGAGGGGACCTCGTAACCATTCCCGATGAGATAGGGGTCGTCCTCGTCAAGAGGGGCGTCGCCGTTAAAATAAGGCTTCCCCAGTGATGAAGATGCCGTTCTCGGTCTGCATGCGCGACTGCTACGACACATGCTCTATGATAAGCGAGTTTAAGGACGGAAGGCTTAGGGTCAGGGGAAACCCTGAACACCCGGTAACCGCTGGCTTCCTCTGTCCGAAGGGGGCGCTTTTGCCAAAGTGGTTCCACTCCCGGGACAGACTCAGAACCCCACTCATCAGGAGGGGCGAGAGGGGCAGGGGAGCCTTCAGGGAGGCAAGCTGGGAAGAGGCAATAAAGCTCGTCGCGGATAAGCTGAGAGAGACAATTGAGCGTTATGGAAGCGAGAGCGTTCTGGTCTACCAGTACGCCGGCGACCGCGGAGCTGTCAACTACGCCTTCCCGCTGAGGCTCTTTCACTACCTTAACACGGCTATGCTCGACCACGGCATCTGCGACAGAGCCGGGCAGGAAGCTTTGAAAGACGTTTACGGTACTGCAGTCGGCCTCGACCCTGAAGAGTTGAGGAACCAGCGCTTGCTCGTTTACTGGGGCATTAACGCCTTCTGGACTAACTTTCACGGCTTCATGCTCGCCAGGAGAAACGACCTCGAAATCTGGACGGTTGACGTTGTAAGAACCGAGACGGCCAAGAAGAGCGATAAGTTCTTTCAAATAAGGCCCGATACGGACGTTCTCTTTGCCCTCGGAGTCGCGAAGGTTCTCATAGAGGAGGATCTCTACGATAAGACCTTCGTCCGTGAGAGTGTTTGCGGTTTTAAGGAATTCAAGAATTATGTAAAGACGCTATCGCTTGATTATGTAAGCAGGGAGACAGGTTTGGGGGTTGGGGAAATAGAGGCCTTCGCCCGAGGGTTTGCAGAAAAGAGGGGTGTAATCCACATAGGCTACGGCATCCAGCGCTCTCTGGCCGGGGGTGAATCCATAAGGGCAATAGCAGTTCTCCCGGCTTTAGTTGGCCACCGCTTCGGCTTCATCTACGACATGAAGACGATAGATAAGTCCTACGCGGAGGGGGCCTTCCTGAGGACCAAACCCGCAAAGAAGATTCCCCAGATGAAGCTCGCGGAGTACGTCGAAAGGGGTGAGATCAAGTTCCTCTACGTCTACAATTCCAACCCGCTCGCGAGCCTGCCGAACCTGAATCGCTTGAGAAAAGCACTGGTTGAAAACGACATCTTCGTCGTCACCCATGACGTCTTCCTCACGGATACCGCCCTCTACTCGGACGTTGTTCTCCCAGCGAACACCTTCTTTGAGCGGTTGGATATAGCCGATAGCTACTACCACCGCTACGTTGCCCTAAACGAACCGGTTGCGAGGCTCCACGGAAAGGACAACAGTGAGGTTATCCGGTTGCTTACAAAGGCCCTTGGGATAGACAGTTCCTACCTCTACGAGAGCGACGAGGAAGTGATAGGAAAAGTCCTCGAACTCAACGGGTTGAGCTGGGGAGAGCTTAAGGAGAAGGGCTTCGTCGAAGTGCCGGAAAGGCCGAGGAAATGGAAGACGCCGAGCGGGAAGATAGAGTTCTACTCACGGAGGGCTTTGAAGCGCGGTCTAAGTCCGTTTCCAGAGTATAAAAGGTTTGGAGGCAAGTTCCCACTCAGGCTCCTCACCCCGACCCACAGGATGACGATAACGAGCCAGTACCACAACACCTACGGCATGATAGACCCCAACCTATATATCAACCCGGCCGATGCCGGGGAAAGGGGCGTTAAGGACGGTGATGAGGTAGAGGTCTTCAACGACTTCGGAAGGGTTTGGACGAGGGCAAAGCTGAGCGAAGACGTTCCAGCCGGCGTGGTTCTCCTTTACAAGGCCTTCTGGGTTAGGTTGCTGGGCTGGAACGCGAACTTCCTAACAACTGATGAAACCCTTCAAAAATATGGAAACGGATCTGCATATCATTCAACCTGGGTGGAAGTTAGAAAACCTAACGGCGAGTGAAGGCCTAAAAGGCTTTATTTTCTCCAAACCGTTCTTAGCCAGATTTCCACAATGACGGCCAGCTTTGGACACTCTTTGTCCTCACTCCAAAGAACCTTAGGGAATATTGCACAGCCGACAGAAAACTTAAGGAAAACGAACCGAAAACTTTATATATTCGAACCTATCAAGTTTATAGTGAAGACGACACAGGAAAAGAAGAGGTGATGTAAGATGGTCGTCATAGGAGAAAAGTTCCCAGAGGTTGAGGTCAACACGACCTTCGGAAAGATAAAGCTGCCGGAGCACTTCGCCAAGGAGGGCAAGTGGTTCGTTCTCTTCAGCCACCCGGCCGACTTCACCCCAGTCTGCACGACCGAGTTCTACGCCATGCAGAAGCGCGCCGAGGAGTTCAGGAAGCTCGGCGTTGAGCCGATCGGACTCAGCGTTGACCAGGTATTCAGCCACCTCAAGTGGGCTGAGTGGATAAAGGAGACCCTCGGTGAGGAAATAACCTTCCCGATAATCGCGGACGACCGTGGCGACCTCGCCGAGAAGCTCGGCATGATTCCCAGCGGTTCAACGCAAACAGCGAGGGCAGTCTTCGTCGTCGACGACAAGGGCATAATCAGGGCCATCGTCTACTACCCGGCAGAGGTCGGCAGGGACTGGGACGAGGTCATAAGGCTCGTCAAGGCCCTCAAGACCAGCGACGAGAATGGCGTTGCTTTACCACACAAGTGGCCCAACAACGAGCTCATCGGCGACAAGGTCATCGTCCCGCCCGCCGGAACAGTCGAGCAGATCAAGGAGCGCGAGGAAGCGAAGGCCAAAGGCGAGATCGAGTGCTACGACTGGTGGTTCTGCTACAAGAAGCTTGAGTGAGCTTCTTTTCTATTCTCTAAACTTTTCGTATATCAGCTCGTCCGCAAACCCGTATCCCGGGACGTAGTGGTGTTTTCTCAGCCTCCCGGCGAGTTCAAAGCCGTTCTTTTCGAGAACCCTGATAGATGCAACGTTGGGCTCGTAGACCCTCGCGTAGAGCTTCCTCAATTTGAGCCACTCAAAGGCGTAAAC
>NZ_JALTCZ010000198.1 GCF_027008145.1 Thermococcus sp.
CTCTACGACACGAGCGACGTCACAAAGTTCATTCGCGCTTACTTCAACGAGGGCATGATGAAGCACCTCTCAGGCTACTCAATTGTCGACCTCTTCCAGAACCTCGACATGGTGAGCACTCAAGTAAAGGTAAAGCTCATGGAGGACTTCAGAAGGCTCGGCCTTGAGCTGGTGGACGTGAAAATCGAGGGAGTGAACACGACCGACGAGTGGCGCCAGAGGCTCTTCTGGATAATGCAGACGGGCAACGCCCAGGCTGTGATGCAGCTGGACACGGCCAAGCAGGTCGCGGCAGAGCTCGGGAAGAGCGGGAGCGCGTCCGTCGGGACGGGCATGGTCCTCCTTCCCCAGCTCATGCAGCCCGCTCAACCGGCCCAGCCTGCACAGCCCTACGCCGGCGGCGGGGTTCCTCCAGCGGCCCCGGCGCAGCCAGCTCAGCCTGCTACCCCGGCAGGGCCTGCCCAGCAGGAGATATGTCCCTACTGCGGGAAGCCGATTCCAAAGGGGGCCCGCTTCTGTCCCTACTGCGGGCACGAGATAAAGCGCTGTCCCAACGGTCACATAGTCCCCGAGGGAGCGAAGTTCTGCCCGATCTGCGGGGCCAGGATAGAATAAGCTTCTTTTTCCTTTTCTCTGCTTTTTAGGCCTTAGGCGAATTAAAAAGAAAGAGGTTCAATCCCCAAACTTTTCCTCAATGTAAGCCCTTATCAGCTCCTTTGTAGCGAGCATGCCCTTAACGTGAGTCCTCTCCATGCCGTGGCTCGCGTGGACTCCCTGGCCTATGAGCGCAACCCTGAAGTCCCAGCCGGCCCTTAGAGCGGCGGAACCATCGGAGCCGTAGTAGGGGAAGACGTCAACCACGTGCGGTATGTCCCTCTTTTCGGCCAGTTCGATTAACTTAGTCGTCATCCCGTAGTCGTAGGGACCGCTCGAATCTTTCGCCGCTATCGAGACAGCAGTCTCCTTACCGTAAACTCCGTCGCCGACGACGCCCATGTCAACGACCAGTAACTCCCTAGTGCTTGGTGGATATCCAGCGGAACCGCCGTGACCCACCTCCTCATAGGGTGAGAAAAAGAACGCCACCGGGAGCTTCTCCAGTCTCTCCGCTCCAAGCTCAAGCATCAGATCGATCATAACCGCTACGCTCGCCTTGTCGTCAAGGAAGTGGGCCTTAACGAAGCCGTTCGAATATTCGAACTTCGGGTCAAAGGCTATAAAATCTCCAGGCCTTATCCCGAGCTTCTCGGTATCCTCTTTCTTTTCTACTTCGGCGTCGAGCCTTATATACATGTTCTCCTCCTTGCGCTCTTTCTTTTCGGCGTCCTTGTTCACGTGAACGCTTGGATTCTTGAGGAGGAGGGTTCCCCTATAGCGCTTCCCGGAGCGGGTTATTATCGTGCAGTACTCGCCCTCGAACGTTGGAAGGAGAAGCCCTCCAACGCGGGTGAAGCTCAGGTGTCCGTCCGGGAGAATTCCCTTCACCATAGCTCCGAGTGTGTCAACGTGGCCCGCTATCACAAGCTCCGGCTCCGGATGGTTGCCCGCTATTAACGCTCCTTTGTTGGTGTAGTACGTCTTTATTCCAACTTCGTTGAGCCTCTCCTCTATGTGGGCGAGAACCTCCTTTGTGTAGCCCGTCGGCGAAGGTATCTCAAGGATTTCGCGCAGAATTTCGACAACACGTTCCATGGTATCACCGGAAAAGGAATGAAAAAGGGGGTTAAAAACCTCACCCGAACTCGTGGCTGAGGGCTGGAAGCTACAAGCTTTCCATGTGGGCATTTCCTCAGGCGGATGAATTTCAACTGGTGAAGAATTTTAGGGTGCTGAAGAATAGGAGAACTAGGAGGCTCAGGATGACAGTTACGGCAATCCCTTCCCCGGCCTTCATTTTGTAGTGTGATAGAATGACGTTTGCCATTATTGCTGGAGGCATTGAGGACTCCACGAGGACGGCGTAGTAGATATTCCCAGCCCCTCTAAGGGTGAGGAGAACGAAGAGGAACGGAAGGACGCTCCTGAAGAGGCCGACCTCGGCGAGGTGCCTGAGCCTGAACTTCTGGAGGTCTATTATCGAGCCGAAGTAGATGAGCAGGAGGGGGATGCTCCACCAGCCAACGGCCTTAACCGGCTCAAGGAACCAGCTGGGAAGCCTGATCCCAGCAAGAACGAGAGTAAGGGCCAGGAGATTTGCGGCCGTTGGAGGGAACTTAAGGGCCTTGACGAGGCTCTCCTTCACCGAGGCCTTCCCGCTGGAGTAGTGGGCCGCTATGAAGCTCGCCAGAGGGAGTACGATGAGGCTGTTGGTTGTGGAGTAGAGTATCGCGGGAGTTATATCATCGAGGAAGAGACTTGCTATTGGGAAGCCCATTGCGGCGGTGTTGGGATAAACCGAGAGCACCATTAAAGCCCCGGCCCAGCGCTCGTCCCTCACAAAAAATCGGGCGTAGAGGTAGGAGAGGCCGAGGCTCAGGATGACTATCAGAAGAACGTAGATGAAGACGGGCTTTATGCTGATTAGATACCCTAAATCCTTGCTCGCGACGTTCCCGAAGACGAAGAGCGTAAGGAGAACCCGCGTGGAGAGGATGTTCAGCCAGTGGAAGGGCCTCTCGTTCCTGACCGCGTACTTTAGGGCGTAGCCAACCGCTATGAGCGCGAGCATCTCGTAGATGTTCATGGTTTAACCGAGGGTCTCAGCGTTTAAAAGGATGTCGAGGAGAAGGTGTCAAGACATACTAAAAAGAAAGGGGAAGTTAGGGTGTCACTCCTTCTTCTCTGTCCTGTGGAGAGGCCACCAGGCCTTTTCACCGAAGAGGCCCATCATCGCCGGGCCAAGGAAGTAGACCGCAAGTGTTGCTGTTATCAGCACTCCTGCGGCAAGTGCAAAGCCTATTTCCCTCGTCCCCCACGTCGAACTGATCATCAATGCACCGTACGTGGTTCCTAGCACCGTTGCTAGGCCGATGACAACGAGGTCTATCGTTCCTGCCGCAACTACGAGGGCGTCCTTGGGGGAGCGGCGCTCAAACTCGTCCCTCGCTTTGACGAGGTAGAAGCTGTTATAGTCTATGCCTACTCCCATGAGCACGATGAACACCATCAGCGGCAGGAACCACATGATCTCCTGTCCAAAGAGCTTCTGGAAGAGCCATGTTGATATTGCTATGCTGAGGAGCACCCCAGTGCCGACTGTTGCCATCGTTGAAATAACAGCGGGAATGCCCTTGAGCGCTGGTATAAGCAGTAGGAACATCAGCACTAGCGCTACTGGCAGGATTCTGTGCCAGAATATGTTGTTGATCAAGTTGCTGAGGTCGAGGTCTAAAGCCGCACCACCGCCCACCATGCCTCTGGTTATCTTTCCGCTGGCTTCGTAGTTCTTCAATAGGGTCCTAATGTCCCTAACTATCCTGTGAGCTTGGGGGGTCGTTGACTGGTACCTGCTGACTACCTCGATGAGGATCATATTACCCGTGCTCGAGAGGTACCTGCCGCCACCTATGGCCTTGAGCTGGCTCAGGTTAGTGTTTACGGGCTTTCCATAAGGCTGGGTAATGGTGTAGACGTACTTAACGCCGTCTATCTTCTCGATGTTCCTCACTACTCCGTTGATTGTTGAAAGGTCGCTATTGGTGACGTTATGGTTGAACTTAATCAGGACGTAGGTGGCACCCATCACGTCGGCCCCGAGCTTGCTCTGACTTATTTCAAGGAAGTGGTAGGTTTCACTGTCCTTTGGCAGGAACAGCTTGATGTCGTGTGTCCCGTTGAAGTTGGTAAAAGTGTAAACTGCCGGGGCAAGCAGGAGGAGGAATATAAGTAACACTGCCTTTGCGTGTTTGACAGACCATCTGGCAATTCTGCTCTCTTTGTGGATGTTGCTCCCTTTAACATGCCCTATGTGTCTCGGCCACCAGAAGGTTGACTTGTCTCCGATGAGAGCGGTTATAGCCGGTATGAGTGTCAGACTGGCGGCGAAGACGACCAACACCGCTATGGGAGCTATCATGCCCATCTCTTTGAAGATAGGGAACTCCCAGGCGAGCATAAAGCTTGCGAAGGCCACCGCATCAACAGAGGCACTCGCGAGTATGGCATCCTTTGTTCTTCTCAATGCCTCACTCGTAGC
>NZ_JALTCZ010000199.1 GCF_027008145.1 Thermococcus sp.
GGACTTGAAGAAAACGCCTTGGAAACGGCCGTTGGTTCACTGATCCCCCTAATACTTCACCTTCTCAGGAGGGGCTACCGGATCGGGCTGTACATACTCGGCCACGGGGTGTTGCTTACACCTGTTTCAGGTTATGCATCGGCTTCGATGTTCACAAGGGCGCTGACCTCTGTGGGTATTGCCCCTAGGAACGAGTCCCTCCCTCTGGCCGTTGAGAGGACGAGGAAAGTCCTGAGGAGAGCCCTTCCCGTGGTGGTGACTAATCTGAAAAGGGACAACTTCTTCAGTATAAAAACTGGCATGGAAAAGCTCTATTCTATAACAAAGAACACCCCGGTTCTCATAGATGTGGACATCTACCCCAACCTTGAGTCCGGCGAGTTAATTTCAGCCTGTAAAAAGGATCTCCGGGAAGAACTCCGTTTTCCAGCTATAAGGGTCTTAGAAAACGGAAACGGTGCAGTGCTGCAGCTTCTGGAGGTGGTAAGTTGAAGGCCGTTAAGGAACTCTCCTACCTAGCTCTTGGACTGGCTTCTTTATCAGTTGCCTTCTCCTTCCCCTTGCTGTTCAAGGGCATAAGCAGTCTCGTGGCCGAAAAACTCGGGCCCTACATCCCGCCACTCTTGATATCCTTTCTCGGTTTTCTGTTGCTCGCCCTCACCCTCTTCGAGAGGAAAGGTCGCTCCCTGTCCTTCACGGTTGGTGTAATGTCGGTTCTCTATGTCCTCCCCTACATCGGTGGAGTTCCCGTCGGGAAGATTCCCTATGTCGCCCTTTCCGCAATCCCCCTTTCCCTGGCAATCGTGATGGCCCCCTACCTCAGTTTCCTTTCGGTGAGAGAAAAAGCCCTCCACGGACCTCCCGAGGCTGAATGGAACGCTGTGGTCAGGGAGGAGTTAAAGACTTTCCTGCTCTCGATGATCCCGGGGGGAATGCTCCTAGTCTACCTCCTCTACTCCACGGCCCTTGGGACGGCTCCCTTTGCCCTGCTCCCTAGCTATTTCCTGCCCCTTATTGCCCTCTCCCTGGGGCTTCTGCTGGCCTCAGTGGACAGGAGCGAAAAGCCCGCAAACAAAACCGTTCTCGTGGTGAGAGGGCACCTTCTCGCCGGCGACACCTTTGAAGTCAGGAGGGGCAGTATCTACGAGAACGGTTACGAGTTGCTCCTCGTCGGGGGCACCCCGGTTAGGAGGCCAGTCCTGATGCGCATCGAGGATGAAAAGATTCCAGAGTACATACTCCTGAAATCTCCCTGGGATAACCTGTTCCTCACAAAAAAAGGTGAAGTAGTGGAGGGGAGCACCCGTTACGTTATTTTTCTCCCCTCTACGTCCCGTGCTCCCAGTTCTCAAGGTATTTCTTCTGCTCTTCAGTAAGCTCCTCTATCTTTATCCCCATGGCCTTCAGCTTGATCCTCGCGACCATCTCGTCTATCTCCCTCGGCAGAACGTAGACCTTTGGCTCAAGCTTCCCGTGGTTGTCCTTGATGTACTCAGCGGCTTTCGCCTGGAGGGAGAAGCTCATGTCCATTATTTCCGCTGGATGACCGTCTGCAGCGGCGAGGTTCACGAGCCTCCCTTTGGCTAGAAGATAGAGCCTTCTTCCGTCTGCGAGCCTGTACTCGGTGATGTTTGGCCTGACCTCGCTTGTCTCGACGGCCAAAGCTTCAAGGTCAGGCTTGCTTATCTCGACGTCAAAGTGGCCCGCGTTTGCTAGGATAACCCCGTCCTTCATCAGCTCGAAGTGCTCCTTCCTTATGCAGTTTACGTCTCCAGTCGAGGTGACGAAGATGTCCCCTATCTTAGACGCTCCCTTCATGTCCATGACGAGGAATCCGTCCATTCTCGCTTCTAAAGCCCTTATGGGGTCAACCTCGACGACTATTACGGTTGCTCCCAGTCCTCTCGCCCTCATCGCTATGCCCCTTCCACACCAGCCGTAGCCTACAACAACGACGTTCTTCCCTGCAACGAGTAAGTTGGTCGTCCTTATTATGCCATCCCAGGTTGACTGTCCCGTTCCGTAGCGGTTGTCAAAGAGGTATTTGGTGTAGGAGTCGTTGACCGCTATTATTGGGAACTTCAGTACTCCATCACGTTCCATCGCGCGGAGCCTTATAACACCGGTCGTTGTCTCCTCGCTCGCCCCCCAGATTTCGTCTATTAGATCCTGTCTCTCGCGGTGGACGGTGCTTATCATGTCGGCGCCATCGTCGATTATGATGTTGGGTCTTATGTCGAGGGCTTTATGCATGTTTTCGTAGTACTCCTCCCTGCTCTCCCCCCTTATCGCGTAGACCTTTACCCCCGCCTTGGCCAAGGCAGCGACGACGTCATCCTGCGTTGATAGGGGATTGCTCGCAGTCGCCGAAACCTCTGCACCTCCTGTCTTAAGGGTCAAAAGGAGGAAGGCAGTCTTCATCTCCAGGTGGAGTGTCGTCGCTATCCTAACTCCCTTGAAGGGCTTCTTCCTCTCGAAGTCCCTCCTTATGCTCTGAAGGACGGGCATGAAGCGCGAGACCCAGTCTATCTTTCTTTCTCCGCTCGGGGCGAGGGAGATGTCCTTAACGCAGTAGTCCTTCGTGCAGTCCATGGTATCACCGGGTATACTTCCGGACACATCTTAAAAAGCTCTCCGAAGCAAAAGGCTTTTGAATTAGGTAGTCCTAATTGATGCCATGGCAGATGTGGACTACCCCTGCGTCAAGAAAATCACGGAAGACCTCTACAAGATAAAGCCCGGCAAATACTCGGCCTTTTCTTACCTAATAACGGCGGACATAAACGTGCTCATTGATACCGGTCTCATGAGCGACTATCCTAGGCTTGAGGAGGCTCTCTTCGAGCTTGGGCTAAAGCCGGGCGATATAGACCTCATCCTCAACACCCACGAGCACTGCGACCACGTTGGGGGCAACATCTACCTCCAGGATAGTGCTATTATCGGGGCTTACAAGTACTCGGCCGTCAAGATCCTCTACGGGGACGACGACGTCATGAGGTGTCGCCATCACGGGGAGCCCTTTCCCGGGAGTAAGGTTCACCTGTGGCTCAACAACGCCGACGTTATAAACGCCGGCTCTTGGATGTTCAGAGTCATCCACACGCCCGGCCACACTTCCGGCTCTATGTGCCTCTACGAGCCAAGGAGAAGGATACTCTTTTCTGGAGACACGCTCTTCGCCAAGGGGACGCTTTCAAACATCTACGATTCTGGAAGCCTGGGAGAGTACTTCAATTCACTCCGCCTTCTCAACACACTCAAGATAGACCTCCTACTTCCCGGTCACGGCTGGGAGTCGAGGGATGTCGAGAGGGACATAGAGCTTACCATAAGGAAGGCCGTCGAGCTCTTCCCAAACAGAAAGTATCTGCTCCGCCTCCTCGGGGAGAACGGCAAGGTTTATATGGGAGAAGAGCATCCATAGTCCGGTGGGTGCATGATAGTCGACCTTTCGATGCCCCTAGGAGAGGAGACCCCGGTTTATCCCGGCGATCCTGAGGTCAAGGTGAGACCTTGGACATTCATAGACACGGACGGCTACTACATGAACGTTATCAAGATGGGCGAGCACTCAGGAACGCACGTCGATGCCCCGGCGCACTTCGTTCCGGGTGGGAAGACGATAGACGAGATGCCTCTTGATAGGTTCTTCGGGAAAGCCTTTGTCGTGGATGTTGGTGGTCGGGAGGGCCCAGTTGAGCTCGAAGAGATACCCGATTCAGGCTACTTTGGGAAGATAGTACTGTTCATCACCGGCGGGAGGGAGCTCTCTCCGGAGGTAGCTCTCTTTCTCGTTGCCGAGGGGGTCAAAGCCGTTGGAACCGACGGGCCCAGCATCGGGGACGAGAATGTTCACACGATACTCCTATCCTCCGAGGTGCCCGTCTTTGAGAATCTCGTGAACCTTGAGATGCTTCTCGGGAGGGAGTTCACCTTCATAGCCTTTCCCCTGAAGATCGAGGGTGGCTCCGGGAGCCCTGTGAGGGCCGTTGCCATACTGGAAGAATAACACCCCTTCTAAGATTTTAAAGGCTGTTATTTTCCAGTCGAGCCGGTGGGGGTTAGTCATGCCTTTTGGAACGTTTTGGAACGATATGAACCCT
>NZ_JALTCZ010000200.1 GCF_027008145.1 Thermococcus sp.
TAGCGACCCACCAGAGCAGGCCCTACAAGGGGGACTACGTAACCACCGAGGAGCACGCGGAGATACTGAGCGGTCTCCTCGGTCAGGAGGTCGAGTACGTTGAGGATATCTTTGGAAAGCTCGCGAGGGAGAGGATAAGCTCGCTCAAAGCCGGGGAGGCCATAATGCTCGAAAACCTGCGCTTCTCTGCCGAGGAAGTCTTTTACAGGCCCCTTGAGGACTGCGAGAGGACGTTCTTCGTGAGGAAGCTCGCGCCCCTAATAGACTACGTCGTCAACGACGCCTTTGCAGCGGCCCACCGCTCTCAGCCTTCCCTCGTTGGCTTTGCCCGCTTGAAGCCAATGGCTATGGGGACGCTCATGGAGAGGGAGGTCAGCGCTTTAACGAGGGCCTACGGGAGCGGTGAGAGCCCCAGGGTTTACGTCCTTGGGGGGGCGAAGGTTGAGGACTCACTTCGTGTAGCTGAGAACGTCCTGAGGAGGGAGAAGGCCGACCTCATCCTGACGGGTGGTCTCGTCGGTCACGTCTTCACCCTCGCCAAGGGCTTCAACCTCGGTGATGCCAACATTGAGTTCATGGAGAAAAAGGGACTCCTTGGGCTCGTTGACTGGGCGGAAAGAATACTCGACGAGTTCTACCCGCTGATCAGAACTCCAGTTGACTTCGCGGTTGATTACCAGGGGGAGCGCGTTGAGGTTGACCTTCTCAGCGACGAGAAGAGGCTTTTTGACGAGTATCCGATACTCGACATAGGTTCGAGGACTGTCGAGAAGTACAGGGGGATACTTCTCAACGCCGGAACCATCGTCGCCAACGGCCCGATGGGGGTCTTTGAGAGGGATGAGTTCGCCCTCGGGACGGTGGGAGTTTTTAGGGCAATCGGCGAGAGCAAAGCGTTTAGTGTCGTCGGGGGTGGGCACAGCATAGCGAGCATCTACAGGTACAGCATAACGGGGATAAGCCATGTCTCCACCGGAGGAGGGGCTATGCTCAGCTTCTTCGCGGGCGAAAAACTGCCCGTCCTTGAGGCCTTCAGGATAAGCTACGAGGCCTTTAAGGGAAGGCTCAGCCGGTAGTGGAATCCCCTTTCCTAAAGCTCAGCACTGCCTCTCTTCTCCTCTTCCTCCAGGAAGTTGTTCTTCCTCCCGGAAAACGAACCTCAGGCCATACCTCTTCTTGAAGGGCAACGCCAATGCACTCTTAATGAAGGCCATGGCTGGATGCCTTACAGGGCTTTCGACGGGTCTCAGCACCTTAGTCGGGCAGGCCTGGACGCAGATGTAGCACATCCTGCAGGCTTCAGGGTTCTTCATGAAGGGCCTGAGGCGGACTTTATACCCAACCCCGAAGAGGCTCGCCCTCATCGGGACGGTTTTCCATTTCATCGCTGAAGAGACACGCTGAAATGCACTCGTCACCGCAACATATCGGGTAGTGTATGACCTTAACTTCTTTTGACAAGCCTCGTCCTTTAGGGAGGGGAGTTTTCCTTCATTCTCCTGTAGTATCCCTTCCAGTCCGGGGCTTCTATCTCACTCACCGAGAATGATGAGCCTTATCTGCCTGGCGCAGTCCTTAAACAGCTCCTCAAGTTCCCCCTTCTGCCCTTTGTCCAGCTCTTCGATCCGTGAGAAGAGCTCCTTGAACGCCTCTTTGAGTTCCTCACCGCCGAGCTCAAGGAAGAGCTTGTAAGCCTTCATCTTTCTCTTCGCTTCCTTAAGCTCCTCATTGTGTCTCTCAAGGTATTCGAGGCCCTTCTTCGTTATCACGTAGGTCTTCCTCTCGCGCTTCCCCTTCTCAGCGACCTCGATCAGACCGCTCCTTCTGAGCGATGCCAGGATTGGGTAAATCGTTCCGGCACTCAGCTTTACGCCGTAGAGCCCCTCCATCTCGGCCATCACGCCGTAGCCGTGATTTGGCTCCCTCAGCAAGTCGAGGATGACGAGTTTGAGCGTTCCCCTGACGTTGGGCCTCTCCATCGAACCACCCAATATATCGGACGACATATCGGTTAAAAGCCTTTGGGTCGCCACCCTTATTAAGGCTTCCTCCAACTCCCTCAGGTGATGGGCATGAGACTGGTTCTTAAGCCACTCTTTGAGGCCGAACTAACTCCAGACTTTGCGGAGGTAATAAAGGGCAAACTCCTCGGGAAGGAAGTTAAAACCGGTGAGAAGGTGGTCGTTGAGCTGATTGGAGAACCGCTCCACTTCAAGGTTCTCTTGGCTGAACCTTCTCCGCTTAAGGTGGACAAGTCGACTAAAATTGAGTTCTCGACGGGAGACCTGGACGTCATCAACATCGAATTCGGGAAGGAAGTTGACGACGTCATAACCTTTGGGAAGGGTTTTGTGATCCTCCTTGGAAACGAGGTCGTCGTCCTCTCGAAAGAGGGGCAAAAGGTTTATAGCGAGGAGTTCAAGTCCCTTAAAGGAATTAGGGTAACCGAAGATTTGGTGGTGGTAATCCATGGCTCGGGCGTCAAAATCATTAGACCTTAGCGGATTCACCTTTGACGAAGCCTGGGAAGAGAAGAGGAAGAGGGCGGAAAAAATCGTCGAAATCCTCATGAAGACCCACCCGAGGGAGAAGCTCCTCATAGGCGACCCATACAGGACTCTGATCCACTGCATAATTTCCCAGAGAATGCGCGATGAGGTCACCTACCGCGTCTGGGAGGAGCTCTTCAACCGCTACAAGGATATTGAGACAATAGCCTCAACGCCGGTCGAGGAGATGCAGGAGTTCCTCCGAAAGCGGGGAGTCGGCCTCTGGAAGACCAAGGGGGAGTGGATCGTAAAGGCCTCGCGGATAATCCTCGAAAAGTATGGCAGAAAGGTTCCCGACGACGTTCACGAGCTCATGAAGCTTCCCGGTATCGGGAGGAAGTGTGCCAACATAGTTTTAGCCTACGGCTTCGGAAGGCAGGTCATTCCAGTTGATACACACGTCAACAGGATAAGCAAACGCCTCGGTTTGGCTCCTCCCAGGGTTGCCCCCGAGAAGGTTGAGGAATACCTCATGGAGCTCATCCCGAGGGACAAGTGGATATATGTCAACCACGCTATGGTCGACCACGGAAGGAGCATCTGCAAGCCGATAAGGCCGAGGTGCGGTGAGTGCCCCCTCAGGGAGTTCTGCCCCTACGCGAGGGGATTAGTGAAGGACGAGGAGATAAGGTAGCCCTCTCGCCCTGAAACGCAAATAGGATAAAAACCAGAACGACTACGATAATTTCTTTATTCTCGCCATGAACGTAGAACAATCTCAAAGAATAAAAACACCTCGCTCCTGAAGTGGTCAATCTTCCTCCTCGATCTCCTCCCCGGCGAGCTTCCTCAGCTTGTCGAGGTCGGAGCCGACCGCTATGAGGACGTCTCCCCCCTCGATCGTGTCCTTCTTCCCGGGATCGTAGATGTAGCGGTCACCGCGTTTTATGGCTATTATCCTCGTCCCTATCTTGCTCGGGAGCTTGAGCTGTTCGAGGGTCTTGCCGATGAGAACCGAGTTGGGCCTAACAGTTACCCTTCCGAGTTCCTCCTTGGTGTCCTCCATTATCTTCCTGATTATGGGGTGTGGTTCGAGGTCCCTCAGAATTATGTCGGCTATACCGTAGGCCGCGTCGCTTATGTGCTCGTTTATCTCGGCGAGGTCTATTATGCTGAGCAGTCTTTCCGGGTCCTCTTCCTTCTTAGCCGCGCGGAGGGTCAGCCTCTTGACATTAAGGGTTAGGTCGTCCATCCTCTCTTCAAGGAGATAGACCTCCTCCGCTATGTCCTCGCTGTTGTACATGACCGAGGAGAAGGCGAGGTCTATCATGAGCGCCGAGAGATCCTTCATCTCAACAAGGCAGTTCCTAATCTCCTCAAACTCATCCATGGGACACCACCTTCAGAACCCCACGGGCTATCTCCTTAAGTCTCTCAAGGGCCGTCCGGGTGCCCCTCGCTATGAGGGTGTCGTTCGGGAATATCTTGGTGTCCTCATCTGGGTTGAAAATCCACCTCTTCCCCCTCCTGATTGCGATCACCCATGTTCCGGTGTTCGCCGGCAGGTCGAGTTCATCAAGGGTC
>NZ_JALTCZ010000201.1 GCF_027008145.1 Thermococcus sp.
AAGGGAGGCCTACTTCGTCTCGAGAGCCGGAACGAGGGAGGAGGGAGAAACCTACACCGAGGGCGGGAAGGAGTACCACATCACCGAGACCCAGAGGGCGCTCCCGGCGAACTCAAAGCTCCTCGCTAGGATAATCATCGAGAGGGGAAGGCCCTACCTGGAGTTCTGGCTTGACACCGAGGATGAAACGTTCCCGCTCGCCAAGGAGGATCCAAGGGTCATCCTCAACCGCTTCTGGACAGAGAAGAAGCTCAAACAGCTCGTAAAGCACCTCGTCATCGTTGGACTCACCACAGATTTCTACAAGAGCCGCGTTGAAGAACCCTCCACCCCTCTGCCCTACGAGGATTATCCGCCGAAGGTCAGGCGCGTCCTCCGCGAAGTCAGGGACGTCCACCGCGACATGACCGGCTTCGGCAGGTTCATCTTCCAGTACTTCGGCGAGTCCAAGAAAGAGACCTACTACCGCCTCTGGTGGCTGTTGCCGACGATACACCTCTTTGACGTCGAGGTTTCCAACGAGGTCGATAAGGTCTTGGCCATGCTCGACTGATTTTTCATGCTCGACTGATTTTTAAGGCCTTTCCCCCATTCTCCCCCATGCCGTCCAAACTGTCCAAAGCAAAAGCCGACGCCCTCTCCATACTCGACGCCGCGCTGAAGGCCGCCGACCCCTACCTCGCGGTGAGGAACGCGGTTGAGGTCGAAGGAGATATTCTCCGGATTTTCGGCGAGGAGTTTGAGAGTAGGGGAAGGGTTTACCTTCTCGCCCTCGGAAAGGCCGCCTGCGCCATGAGCAGGGCCGTTGCTGACCTTCTCGGGGAACGCATTGAAGGGGGCGTGATAGTTACCAAATACGGCTACGCTGAGAACTGCCCGGATATTCCAAACATCCGGGTTATCGAGGCCGGCCATCCAGTTCCAGACGAGAACTCCCTTTTGGCCGGAAAGTTCGGCGTCGAGCTGGCAAAAAAGGTCGGACCGGAGGATATAATCATCGTCCTCATCTCGGGAGGCGGTTCTGCGCTCTTCCTCCTTCCGGAGGAGGGAATAAGTCTTGGGGACAAAATCCGGACGAACGAGCTTTTACTCAAAAGCGGGGCTAAGATAGCTGAGATAAACACCGTGAGAAAGCACATCTCCGCGGTGAAGGGCGGAAAGCTCGCGAAACGCGTTAGGGGGATGGTGATAAGCTTAATCCTCTCCGACGTCGTCGGCGACCCGCTCGAGGCCATAGCCTCCGGACCCACCGTAAAGGACCCCACGACGTTCCAAGATGCCTACAGGATTCTGAAGCTCTACAACGTCTGGGAAAAGTTGCCGGAGAGCGTTAGGCGGCACATCGAGCGCGGTTTGAGGGGAGAAGCCGAGGAGACGCTGAAGGAGGACTTGCCAAACGCCCACAACTTCATCGTGGGGAGCAACTCCCTGGCGTGCGAGGCGGCGAAGAGAAAGGCGGAGGAGCTTGGATACAACCCCGAAATCCTGACGACCACATTGGAGGGCGAGGCGAGGGAGGTGGCGCTTGCAGTAGGCTCCATTGTTGAGGAGATAGCGGGATACGACCGCCCCCTCAGAAAACCGGCCGTTCTGATAGCTGGGGGCGAGTGGACGGTGACGATAGAGGGAGAAGCTGGCCTCGGCGGCCCGAACCAGGAGTTCGCCCTGAGTGTCGCCCGTAAAATAGCGGGCCTCAAGGTGGTCATCTTGGCGGCTGATAGCGACGGAACCGATGGGCCGACCGACGCCGCTGGGGGAATAGTTGACGGAGAAACCCTTGAAAAGCTGAAAAAAGCTGGAATCGATGTTGGGGAAGCCTTAAAGCGTCACGACTCCTACCGCGCACTCGAAAGGGTTGGCGCTCTCCTGAAGACCGGTCCAACTGGAACGAACGTTAACTCGCTGGTGATCGCGGTTGTGCCGGATTCGGCAGTTCATTCCAGGAACCCACGTGATTATTGACCTCGCGGCTTGAACGGCACTAATCCGAGAGACCTCAGCAGTGTTCTCAAAACTGGAATGTATAGGATGAAGCCTATCAGCTTGGACAGTCCATCGACCCACGTCCCGTCCAGTCCGCAGACCGGGGGAATCCAGAGGGTTGACGGGGCAACGTGGAGGGGAATCAAGGACTTCGCTAAGTCCAGTGAGAGCACCGCACCCGAGAGCGCCAACAGGGTCCATTCCCAGAAGCCGATGTCCAAAACGGACAGCAGGGCAAAGTACTGGATGTTGACGACCTTACTCAAAGTGAGGAAGAGCGCCGCTGTCGTTCCGAGGGTTTCTTCCGCTTCTTTTCTCCCGAGAAATGCGTCGAGTGAAACTTTGAGCAGGCCGAGGGCGAGCGGGAGGACCAAGACGATTCCCAGCAGCTCAACGCTGTGTGTCCCTCCGTGAGTGACAGTGCCTTTTGGGAGGCCGGCAGCGCTGTTCCAGAGAATATAAGCGGCATCTCCAAGCATTTTGAGGCCTAATAAGCCGTAGTTTGAGGGAACCCTGCCCAGGTGGAAAATCAGCGTTGAGTTTATGAAACCTTCGGGGCTTCTAAGGAGAAAGGGACCGGCCACTAAGGCGGAAACGAGGGACGCCGAAATAGTGTATTCGGCGATCTTCCTTGGGAATTTGACTGAGAGGAGCAGGGGGAGCAGGATTACGGCCGTGTACTGTTTTGTCAGAACTGAGAGGGCGCCTAAAACCCCTGCCGTGATAGCCCGGCCTTCCCTGAGGTATAGATAGGACTCAAGCATCAGGGCAACGCACAGGGTATCGAAGTTCCCCCTCAGCGTGGCGGTGTAGAGGAAATAGGGGTTGAGCCACACGAAGGCCAGGGTTCTCCTATTGCTCCATCCGAGCTTCCTCAAGACGTGCGTCAGGAGAGCCATCCCGAGGAGCGCTGGAATCTTCACAAAGAGCCTTTCGGCCAGGGGGCCGGGGTGGAGGGCGTAGAATGGGGCCACGATCAGGAACGGAAGTGGTGGATACACGTACCACCGGTACTCGGGACTGCACAGCGGCCGCTCGCACCATTCGTAGGGGCTTACTCCACTTTCCGCGAACTTCTTAGCCGAGATGGCAAGGACGTGGATGTCGAGATAGTAGTAACCCATGAACAGGAGCAACAGGTTGACTGCCGCCGCCAAGACGAGTAACCACTTATCAAGAGCTTCAAAAGGGGCAGTTCTCGCGGTTCTAATGGCTTTGGCCGGATTTTTAAACCGCCTGAGGCGCACCCGTTGGACCCCCGTCTGCTGGTGTTGATGACATAAGGCGTTTAAAGCTCCACTAACTCCCAGCCCCTCTGGTGGGTCTCTATCCCCTCTGCCTTCACGCCGAGGCTTTTAATCTCTTCCCTCAAACCCAGAATGAACTCCCGGAACCTGCCGCGGTCGGTTAAAACTCCGTAGCTCTCGGGGTATTCCCCGCGGAGGAGTTCCTGAAACTCCTTTCCTGCCGCCCTGAGGTTGAGCATCTCAAAGAAGTAGTAGTCCACAAAGCCCCTCGTGTCCTCCACGATGGCCGATACGTCAGTTACCCCGGGAATTATAGGGCTGACGAAGGCGTAAGTTCTCAGTCCTGCCTCCTTCAGCTCCCTCAGGGCGTTCACCCTTGCCTCGTGAATCGGGGTGAGGGGTTCAAAAAGCCTTTTCGCCCTCCCGGTGAAGCCTTTTATCGTCAGACCGACCTCTATCGAGCGAAAGAGCTTAAAGAGGTCGATATCGCGCGTAATGAGAGGCGACTTCGTCAGAATAATTAGCTCGTTTCTCTTGTCCATGTAGCGGAGAACCCGTCTCGTCAGCCTCAGCTCGGCCTCCAACGGCTGATAGGGGTCGCTCACGGTGGACATAACGATTTTTCCTGCGACGCGCTTTCTGGCGAGATCAGGCGCGTTGGTCTTCACCTCGACCCAGCTCCCCCACTCGCCGTAGTCCTTCCACCGGGTTAAAAAGCGGGCGTAGCAGTATTTGCAGGCGAAGGCGCAGCCGACGTACTGGTTCAGGCTCCAGTCCACGCCGGGAATCCTCGAGCGGGTGTAGATGCCCTTCGCCTTTCTCTCGACGACCCTAACCC
>NZ_JALTCZ010000202.1 GCF_027008145.1 Thermococcus sp.
TGCCATCTCATAGAGCTTCTCAGCCTTCTGAAGAGTCTCATTACCGACTCCAGCTGAAAGAGCCTCCCGGTACAACCTACTGAAACTCTCGTTGAAGATAACAAAATTATGATAGTACATGTAGTTGAGCATCCTGAGCGTCAGCGTCATTGGACTAAGGACTGAGACCGGGTAGGTGTACTTAACCTCAATCGTGCCAACGCTGTGGAGCTGGACGGTTACCTCGATGACTTTGGTCGTTCCGTCATCCTCGACGACCTTGTAATTGAGGATGTCTGCACTGGTTGCCGTAACTGTGTAGTTCTGTATCTTTGACGGTATCGAGACGTAGAGGGTAGCCACCGTTCCGTGGTCGCCCTCGAAGGCTATGTTGACGACGCCACCTTCCTTGCTCTCATTCCTCGTAACGTTGAGGATCTTGATCTCACCGTTAAGGGCTTTAACTACCTCGGCACCGGTCTTCTTGGCCTCGTTGATGACCTGCTGCGTGACCGGCCTCACCTCAAAGACTCCAACGTTGTTCGAGTCATTGTAGTCGAGCGGGCTGGTAACTCTTATCATGTACTCGTGCAGTTTAGTATCGGTAACCGGCAGCAGGATGCTGTCCATGAGGGTTGCATTGGCGGGCAGTACGGTGCTGTAGGTAAGGAACGGTATCTCCGCCCCGTCCCTATAGAACTCGACGATTATCGGTGTATTGACCTCTCCGAGGTTCTTGATGGCGTAGGTTACGTTGATACTCCGTCCGAGCTCAACGTTGCCGGTGTAGGTGAAGGTCATGACCGCGACATCGGTCTTTGCCTGGGCAGGGAGTATCGTCACCGGAACTGTTATCAGCGGCCATCTCTTGATTGTGCCGAGCACGAGGAAGCCCTTGAACGGGATTGTGGTGTTGGTGACGTTGTAGTATACCTTTATATCGTAGTTGCCGTCACCGGAGTAAGTGATGTTGTAGACGCCGATCCTGTCGGTTGGCACTACCTCCGTTATGTACATGCTGTAGGTCGCCTGTCCTGGGGCCTCGTTGTCGTAAGAGTAGGCCTCAAGGATGTACTGACCCGGCATCGGGTTGTCCACGTGGATGTGTTCGTTGGTTCCCCAGTTGGTTGAAGAGGCCACCAGCTCAAGGGTTCCGCTGTTGTTGTAGTATAGATAGAAGTCAACGTCCAGTATCGTGGGTGGGAACACTGACTCGGTTCTTATGTCTAGGCTCATCGTGTTGTTGGGCACCGTGATGTTGAAGTAGGTGCTGTTCCCGGTCGGCGGGGCAACGATGTTGAGGTAGGGTGTCGTCTTGGAGACATAGCCGAAGGGCTTGTCCATTCTTAGTGGCCCAACGAACTCCGGAATGTGAGCGGTTATCTCACCCGTACCGGTGGAAGTGTTTGTGAAGACCTTCCACTCCATCGGCTTCGTGTAAGCGACACCGACATGGCCGGCGAACTTCATTGGATAACCGAAGAGCGGGTACAGGAAGACGTTGTGGAGTACTATGGAGTGTAGACCTTTACTAGCCGGGGCCGTCACTATCTCCTCGAAGGGGCTTCCAGTCTCGGTGCATGGCCTGAAGAAGCCTCCTCCCACGTAGCCATCACATCCTCTGGCTATCTCCTCAAGGGTGTAAGGTCCAAAGACGCTCGCGTTGCTGAGGCTCCAGCTGTCAACAAATGGGCCGAGGATGTGGACGTTTATGTCTCCAAACTCTGACCAAACGACGTCGCTAATAAGCACGCCGTTCTTGTGCTCGCTGTTGAAGTAGAAGAACCTCCAGTCACCGGTCTCGTATCTCCATCCCCAGTCGTAGACGCCGTAGACGTAGGAGTTGTCGTAGAGGCCGTTGCTTGTCCTGTTCTCTCCACCAAAGGCGAAGTCCGCAGTTGGAGAAGCTACCACGACGCTCACAGGTATTGTCGACTCGTGGTTGCCGTACCTGACGTATATAGCTCCCTCGTAGATTCCGTAGGGTGTGTCTTTCGGAACGGTTATTGTGGCGGTGAATGTGAGCTTTCCGGTGAAGTTGGTCGTGAAGCTCTGCTTTCCGTTGACCGTGACCCACTTCCAGGGCTCGCGCTTGAAGAACTCAACCTTTATGGTCGCCGGGTAGTTCGCGTCCGGGTAGACCCTGAGGAGGACGAGCCTGCCATCGGCCCTCTTGAGCGGGTCGTGGACAGTGAACGAGACTATGTTGCCTTCCTTGCCGTCCTCGTTGACGCGGGTCATCTGCCCGGTGGTCGGGTCGTAGAAGTAAACCCTAACAAACGGGTTTCCGAAGTATGTTGAGTACATTGTGACCTTCATAAGTTCTGCATCGGTCGGTATATACGGGGTTAGGTTGATCCAGATGCTGCTCTCATTGCTGACGTTGACGCTGAAGTCCTGCTCACCTATCTTCTTAAAGACCATCGGTTCGACGGTAACCTTCTTGATGAAGCCGTAGTTGGTCAGCATAAAGGTCTTGTTTGCGCTTTCTCCGGGATACATCACGTTCGGGAAGGCCGGATAGTCGGTCTTGCCCGGCTGCCAGCTAGTGGGCTGTATGAGGATTCCGTTCTTGCCGAGTGCCAGCGCAACCGCCCTAGTTGCGTTGAGGTAGCCAGCACCCTGTCTGAAGACATCGTTGTCAATGTTCTCGGCGGAGCTCTTCAGGATGTCCCTTACTAGGTCGCTGGTCGGCCAAGTGCCGTGGGCCTTGTAGTAGGCCTCGTAGACAAGGGCCGTTATTCCAGCGGCCACAGGAGTTGCCATCGAGGTTCCGCTGAAGAGCCATTCGGCGTACTTTCCGTTGAGGTGGTAGTTGACGTAGTCCGCCTCGGCGCCGTAGGCACCGGTTGCAAGGACGTCATCCTTGGCCTGACCTAGACCGTTCGGCCCGCCGTCGGACCAGCCGATGACGTCACCAAAGGCTATCTTACCACTGTCCCATCCGAGCGGGACGCGGTAGCCACTGTCGGTAGCTGCTCCAACGGTTATGACACCCGGGGATGCACCCTCGTCGGTTACGGTTCCGTATCCGGGCCCACCGTTCCCAGCTGCATAGAGGATGGCCACATGCGGGGCGAAGTAGTGGGTCAGGTAGTAGAGGAACCTATCGTCATAGCTGAAGCCCTTCGTTATTGTGTAGGAGTTGCCGTAGCTGTTGCTGACAATCTGAGCCTCGTCCCCGGTGTCAGGGATGCCGTCGTAACCGGAGGTCGCGAAGAACATCGCGCTCATCCAGTCAACGCTTGTAGTCCACGTCGTGAGCAGCGGGACTGCCATTATCTTCGCCCCGGGGGCAGTTCCGTAAATCGGATATTCTTTGCCAGGCTGCGCCGGGACAAGGGTCAGGCCGAAGAACTTGATTCCGTTGTAGTAGACCTTACCACCTCTGGCAGCTGCCGAGGATGCACATCCAGTACCATGCGGTATTCCAAAGTAGTCGATTAGGAAGGCCACTAGGCTTCCCGCCTTGGGGACCTTGAAGGGTATGCCCATCTGGGCGAGATGCCACCTCTGGTAGTAGACGTTCGAATAGGGTATCGGCTTCTGACCGTCGGCTATGTAGTAGACGAGACCACCCGAGATGTCAGGCAGGCCATCACCGTTCAGATCCCAGGCAACAACCGGGTTGTCCTTACCATGACCGACGTCGTCGTTGAAGTCAACGAACATTCCAAAGTCGGTCGTGAGTGAGACGTAAACCTCGTCGTACTTACCGGGCTCGTTTGGATCGGCCGTTAGAACGTTCGGGGCTAGATAGAACCCGTTCATGTAGGCAAGGAACAGGTCTGGATGGAACCCAAGGTGAACCTCACCGCTCTTGAGCGGGACTTTGAGGTTGTTGTTCATCGGGAGCCTGACGCCGAAGAGCGGGACGTAGCGTGTGGTGTTACCATAAGGTATTGCTATGATGGGTATTGCCATGTAGCCGTCTCCAATAATCTCCGTTCCGTTCATTGGTGATGGAACATCCGCAAGGTCTATAAGTGACGGGATCAGGAATGGAAGGTTGAATCCGTAGCCGGTGTAGTTGTACACCATCCCTATGCCCCTGTTGAACCTCCTGACCGAGACGTTGAAGGTTCCAAGGTCGAGAACTGTGGGTATGCCTATGTCTGGCATTGAGGCAGTGGCGTTTATGTGGAAGTACCGAACCGTGAAGTTTGCAAGGGCAGTCTGGTTCTCCTCAAGCTCGCTCAGGGTCTGGTAGAGGTAGTCGGCACTGAAGAGGATGAGGTTGCCACCTTTCTTGAGGTAGCTGGCTATAATCTGGGTGTCGTTTCCAACAAATGACTCGTTGTTCTCACCGGTGAACATTATCACGAGGTTGTAATTGCTGAAGGTGTCGTTGGGCAGGGGCTTACCGAAGGGTATTGTTATCCTATCGTATGGAATGCCGAGGGCATTGAGGGCATCATAGTAGTACTTCTCGAAGTCGAGGTAGTAACCACCGTTGCCCTGGCCACCGTCGTCATCAACGACGAGAACCCTGCCTATGCCTCCCCTCTTTGAGGCAATCCAGTTGAGCATGTCAGCGAGAACCTTTACCCTGTCTGACTTGTTCGGTATGCTGGCCAGGCTCATCCCAGAGAAGACAACGCTGTAGTTGTAGGTTGAGTTGTAGTAGCCAACTATGTATGGGGCGCTAAGGATTCTATAGAACCCCGTGAGATAGGAGGTGTTGGAGTACTCGTTCATGAAGCCGTACTTGAAGAGTGCATCCGGGAATGCCGTGCCAAAGGCCAGGTACTGGAAGAGGCTACCGGGGTCGTACATTATCGGCCAGCCGTAGTAGGGAGAGTTCTTGTTGGTGTCCACGGCATAGGCGCCCATCAGGGCGGGGTTTCCGAAGTCAACGCCTGTATCGAGGATTGCAATCTTCACGCCACTGCCGTTGATGTCGTACTTCTTCCATGCGTTCATGGCACCGTCGTGCTTGACGACGTACATATCATCCGGCTCAAGCCTCGGAGTTTTGGAGGCCTCGGACTTGAGGACTGGAACCTTGGCGTTGAGAATGCTCTTCCTGTTAATGATCCCCCACGGAAGCCTGTCCTTCTTTCCATAGAAGGAGCTTATGAACTTTCTGTGGGCGTTTATCTCCTTAAGCTTTGCCTGGAGCTCGGGATACTGCTTCGCAAGCTTGTCAAAACTCTGCATGAGCTCCATTGCGCTTATGGTCTCTATGGAGCCGGAACCCACCAGCTCTGGCTTAACGATGTCAACGGTCTTGACGTCAGGAATGCTGGCGAGCTTTATAAGAAGCGCATCGCTCCTCTGGCCAACCGGTATCATGATGTTGTAGACGTAAAAGCCATCGATGTTTGCATATCCAAAGACCCTAACACCCCTAGGAACCTGGACTTTTCTGGTGGCAACGAAGTAGGCCGGAACGTACAGCCTGCCGTTGATTGTCTTGACCAGGTCAGGTTGCTTACCCTTTACTGCCCTGAAGAGCACGGGGTTTATTTTCTCCTCGGGTGCCACCGCACTCTGGGAGCTTTCCCCTTTCACAATCTTTGGTGACGGGGCATAAGCGGCTGTCGCACTCTGAGGTACTGAACCGCTCGTAGCCAGCGCCGGCATCGTAAGTGGCACCAGCGAGGCCACCATCAACAGGGCTATTAACACGCCCAATACTTTCCTGTTCATTTTAAACCACCTTTGCCTGTATAGAACCACTAGTGGTAGAACCACTAACCACTAGAAAGCTAGGTGGTCTTCGATATAAATATTTCGACTTGAATATACAACAAAATACCTCGTAAAACGTTTATGAACTCTAGAGAACTCCCTGTAATGGCAAGCTAAAGGCTTTTAACCCATTGTGGAAATACGCCGTCGTGAAAACCCGGTGATGAACCATGAAAACGGTCAAAGTTGTGGTTCTCATACTCATCATAGCCATCACAGGGCTTGGGGTTAACGAAGCCGTTCAGCACTACCAGGGTGGGGAGATATACGAGGCCGCTAACAAAGCTTATGGCCTTCTCGTTAAGGGCTTCAACGTTACCGTTCAAATAGAGACAGTTGGTGGGAAAAACCTCACCGGAACGCTGCTAAGCGTGAGAGGCTCAACAATAACCGTTGTAATCAACGGAACCCCCATGACCGTTGGGGGACCAGAGGCAACCAGGGAGGAGGTAAAGGCCCGTCTGATAAAGATTGAACACCACGGCAGGGTTTACCTCTACGAGGTTCCACCCATGGAGGGAAGTGGAGAAAAAGTGTTCTCCTCCCTAATCCCCAAGGGCAAAGCCTATTCGATCAGGTTTTCAGGGAAGATATACGTTGAGGGGAACGTTTCTCCAATAGCAATCGGGAGGCTGAAATACAGGGCCGACTACCTGACTTACGGCTCGCTCACAATAAACCAGTTCTCGTCTAGGGGGGCCATTCTAACCGCCAACATGGTGCCTGTCCAGTACCTGCTCAGCAACCTCAAGGGTTACCGCGTCTTTGTCTATGGCATCCTCTACGTCAACTCGGAGGAGAGGAACATGCCCCTCAGGGTTCTAGAGGTGAGGACTGGATGAGCGACCTGCCCCACCTGATACCCATTTTATTCATGGTCTACGTTGCCCTCGGACTCGCTGAGCCGAAGACGATAGCAGTAAGCGCCGCCTTCGCTATCTTCATGGCGTGGGGGATTGAAAGGGGCAAGCTAGTGGAGTGGAGAGACTACGGGCTTGAGATCGATGAGAAGTATATCGTCTGGGCCTTCTGGCTGTCCCTGGCAACAATTGCCCTCCAGATTGCCATGCTCCACAAGGTTCCCCTTCTCGACCCGGTTGTGAGGACGAACCTCAACCCAAGGCTCACTGCCCTCACCTACTTTCTAGGCGTCCCCTCATCGGTCTACCTTTTCATGAAGGGCAGACGTTACTCCCTGCTCTACCCCGTTGCCGTGGCCCTCTACGCCTACAGGACGCCAGTGGTTGTCTCCATCCTTGCACTTGGAATAGCTTACTACCAGGGGGGGAACCTGTCCGGGAGGAAAGGCCTGCTCACCCTCTCCGGAATAGCCGGGGGTGGCCTGCTCCTCTTCCTCCTCGTGACGTTCCTCCGGGGAAACGGGCTTTCCAGCCTCTGGGTTAGAATTCAGAGCACCGTATCGGTTCTCGACGTCATAGTGTGGCGGGGCGGGTGGAGCGGTTACTACAAGGGTGCCCTCCAGTGGGCCGGGGTGACGTCCTACTTCGGCCACGGCTACGCCCCGAGAGGGCTCGTTGCGAAGTTCCTCTACGTCCACACTGGGGCAACCATAACTCCCACCCTTCTGGGGGGAATGTACCTCGACTTTGGAGTATTTGCACTCATCGAGGCCTTTCTCCTGGGCCTTTACTACGGCATGCTGACCAAGGCGGAGCACCCGATCACAAAGGCCCTCTATTATTCCACCCTGGCCTACGGCATTGTGGGCATTGAGACGGGAATTCTTGACCTCCCTGTCTATGCGCTCTTCCTTCTGGCGGCTTACATACTCTACCGCGGATGGAGGGTCGCCCGTGAGGGCTGAGGTCATCTTCTGGCCCCTGGCTCTCCTCTACATTCTCCTCGCGCTCCTCTCGAAGCTTACCTTCCCGGAACTTGGAAGGCCCGAGGTGCTGCCCCTAGCTTATGCCCTCGCCTTTCTAGTCTTTATGGCCTTGGGGTTTGTTATAGTAAACAGGATTCCCGAGACGGTTAGGGGGATGACGTACCTTTCTCTCTTTTCGATCGTCCTGCTGGCGACTAACTTGACGGTCTTCCTGATATCTCTCCCCCTGTTTATTCTCCTGGCCCTCTTCATTATCTGCGGAACCGAGACCGGGCCTGAAAGGTCGCTTTTCCTCCTGCCCCTCCTCACTATCTACGGAAGCAGGACTAAGCTTGGAAGGTCATTTTACATCCTTGGCATCGCCCTTCTGGTTATACTCCCCACCCTAGCGATTCTCCTAGCGGGTGTTCCCCTCCTGAAGCCGGCAAGCAGGTTCTCAAGCTTCAGGTTCCTGTACTTAGCATCTGGCTACATCGCTGTCATTCTGCTCTCGGTCAGGCCGGATTGGAAGGTTCTCCTCTGGGGGATTGCCATTGGTGTTGTCTCAACATTTAGGACGGTCGTTCTAGGGGTCGTGCTGGCCTACACCTTTGGCCTGCTCCTCGGAAGAAAGCGACCGAAAGTCGGTCCGCTCATCGCAATAGCCCTCGGACTTCTCCTTGCTTTCCTCGTCAGATATCACACCACGCTCTCCAGCTACTCCACGTGGCACCTGGGCATCGCTGAAACCATCCTCTACAGGCCCGGTGTTACCTACACGGTATACGAGAGGCTCTTCAACCTCGGCTTTCCCTGGGGGAAGGGATGGATACTCCTCTCGGACAGCCCAAAGCTCTACGTTGGCCGCCTCTTTGGAAGGGATGTTGGTTACACATACACGCTCTTTGGTCAGCCCGCCTACGACCTCGGTCTCATAGGACTCTTTGAAGGCTTACTTCTGGGGATGGCCTTCAGGGACTCTCTGCGACTGAAGGAGACCGGAGTAATAAGCCTCACTTTGCTCACCCTGGCAATCCCGATAGGTCTTGACGCGTTCTTTTTCTCTGCTTTGATGGTGCTCGGCTCAATCCCAACGGAGGTGGTATCTTGCTGGACAAAAAGGCTCTGTCACTAGCTATCTTTGGGGTGGCTCTCGCGCTCTCGCTCGCGACCTTCCCTCCCTGGAACACCCTGACCTACGATGGGGCTCTCTACATTGACATAGCCAGAAACCTAGCAAAGGGCCCGACGAACTTCACCTACCAGGGTGTTTACATGATGTATCGGCCTCCACTCTACCCTTACACGCTTTCCCTCTTCTTCCACTTCATCCACAACCCCCTCAGCCAGCTGACGGTTGCCAGACTGGTATCGGCAATCTTCTTTTCCCTGACGGCAGTCTTGACATTCCTGCTCGCCTTTGAATTACTGAAAGACAGGAACAAAGCCCTAATAGCCTCAGCGTTCTTCATCCTCAACCCCCTGGCCTTCACCATGGGGACAAGGGAGCTCGTCCACAGCGAGTTCACGTTCTTCTACGCCCTAGCTATCTACCTCCTCTACACGGGAAGAAATAGGGAGGGAAGGAGAATTTACTTCGCTTTTATCTCAGCAGGTCTTGCAATACTAACAAGATACACCGGCCTCTCGATAATCGGTGTCTTCTTGGTTTACCTCTGGCTGACTGAATACTGGGACTGGGTGAAAAAACGTGAATACTGGCTGGGCCTTGGAGTTTTGCTCTTAACCCTTTCGCCCTGGCTCTATCTCGGTCAGCTCCACTACGGGGGCTTTCTGAGGCCCTTTGAAGTTGCCTCCCGAGTTGTCACCCTCGACAAGCCTGTTGATGTCTCGACTTACATTGAATGGCTTGGAAAAGACCTTGGAGACGTTCTCCTTGGCCTCACCCTGCTCGGTCTCTTAAAGATAAGGCAGGACGAGGAGGGCTGGCTAATCCTCAGCTGGTTCGCCGTTGGTCTAACTGGCATACTCACCGTCACCCATAAGGAAACCCGGTTCATAACCTTCCTCTCCCCCGTCATGGCTATTCTGGCCGTTGAGGGCGTTGAACTAATGGTTGAATTAGCTGGAAGAGCCTTCTCACTGAGACCGGAGAGAAGAAGGTGGAAGAAGCCCGTCGTTCTCGCGCTGTCCCTCCTCCTTCTCCTTCCGGTGGGCCTCAATGCACTCCACCTGAAGGAGCGCTGGAACGTGGTGGGGCAGTACGAGTCAATGGTTCTTAAGTATTCGACTGAACATTACCCAGGACGCGAGCTGTTGGTATCACCATACCTTTACACAATGGCAGGCTTCTACTACCCGAAGGCCCACGTTGATATGATACTTAAGAAGAAAAATGTGGAGGAGAGAATAGCCGAGGGCAAGTACGACGTGATAATCCACAAGGACCCTAACACGTACCTCAACATCCTAACGAGCGGGAACTACATCCTTGTGAAGGAGTTTTATGGGAGGTTCAAGGTGTTCGTGGCGAGGAGAATCCTCCGGTGAATTAAGCCTTCCTTTTCAAATGGACACGTTTTCTCTTCTTTTCATTTATATGCACCAGAGAACAGCCCTGTATAGTTAATTTTAAAAACGGCCCCTCGATATATCACCCGCAGTAACTAAAGGGAGGTAATCGCCATGAGCGAATACAGGTTTATAAGATGGTTCGAGGAGCTCGGCAAGGAAGACGTCCCCCTCGTCGGTGGAAAGGGGGCAAACCTCGGTGAGCTCACCAACGCCGGAATCCCGGTTCCGCCCGGGTTCTGCGTTACGGCGGAAGCCTACAAGTATTTCGTCAACAACGTTAAGGTCTCCAAGGAGCAGATAAAGGAGTTAATGGGAGAGAAGGCCGAGACCGGCGTTCTCGCCGAGGTTCTCGCGGCCGCTCCGGAGGAGCCCAGACCCCTTCAGGACTGGATAATGGACATAGTGAGCAGGACGAACGTTGATGATAGCAGGGAGCTCCTCGACAACACCGCCCTGATAAGGGAGCTCATAGACAGCATGCCAATGCCAGAGGAGATAAAGACCGAGGTTCTTGACGCATATCACAAGCTCTGCCAGCGCTTCAACAAGAACCCAGAGAAAGGCGAGTTCATATACGTCGCCGTCCGCTCCTCTGCCACTGCTGAGGACCTTCCCGAAGCAAGCTTCGCTGGCCAGCAGGAGACCTACCTTGACGTTTACGGCGATGATGACCTTCTTGAGAACGTCCGGAAGTGCTGGGCCTCACTCTGGACCGCTCGCGCTACCTTCTACAGGGCCAAGCAGGGATTCGACCACAGGAAGGTCTACCTCTCGGCGGTCGTCCAGAAGATGGTCAACAGCGAGACCAGCGGCGTCATGTTCACCGCCAACCCGGTCACCAACGACAGAAACGAGATAATGATAAACGGCGCCTGGGGCCTTGGCGAAGCTGTAGTCAGCGGTGCGGTTACTCCTGACGAGTACATCGTTGAGAAGGGCACCTGGAAGATCAAGGAGAAGTAC
Source organism: Thermococcus sp. (assembly GCF_027008145.1). Classification (GTDB taxonomy): domain Archaea; phylum Methanobacteriota_B; class Thermococci; order Thermococcales; family Thermococcaceae; genus Thermococcus. The sequence goes on from NZ_JALTCZ010000202.1 coordinate 10,997, forward strand.
ATAGCAAAGAAGGAAGTCATGTACGTCCGCAACCCCGAGACCGGTAAGGGAACCGTTCTCGTCAAGGTCGCCGACTACCTCGGGCCGGAATACGTTGAGAAACAGGTTCTGACAGACGAGCAGATAATCGAAGTCGCAAAGATGGGTGCAAAGATCGAGGAGCACTACCAGTATCCCCAAGACATCGAATGGGCCTACGACAAGGACGACGGCAAGCTCTACATCGTTCAGTCCAGGCCGATAACGACACTCAAGGAGACCAAGACCGAAGAGGCCGAGGAGGTCACCGAGGAGATGGAGGTCATACTCAGAGGACTCGGTGCTTCACCTGGCATCGGCGCCGGTAGGGTCGTCATCATCTTCGATGCGAGGGAGATCGACAAGGTCAAGGAAGGCGACGTTCTCGTCACCACCATGACCAACCCGGACATGGTTCCGGCCATGAAGAGGGCTTCAGCGATAGTTACCGACGAGGGCGGAAGGACCTGCCACGCGGCCATAGTCGGCAGGGAGCTTGGCATCCCGACGGTAGTCGGAACCAAGGAGGCCACCAAGAAGCTCAAGGACGGCATGCTCATCACCGTTGACGGAACGAGAGGCGTCGTCTACAAGGGCATAGTCAAGAGCCTCGTCAAGGAGGAGAAAGAGAAGGCCGCCGGCGGCCAGGTGGTGGTGACAGGTGCCCCCCTCATAACCGCCACGGAGGTCAAAGTCAACGTCTCAATGCCTGAGGTGGCTGAGAGGGCCGCCGCTACCGGTGCAGATGGCGTTGGACTTCTGAGAGCGGAGCACATGATACTCAGCATAGGTGCCCACCCGGTCAAGTTCATCAAGGAGGGCAGGGAGGAGGAGCTGGTTGAGGTTCTCGCCAACGGCATAAGGAAGGTTGCAGAAGCCTTCTATCCGAGGCGCGTCTGGTACAGAACCCTCGATGCTCCGACCAACGAGTTCCGTGAGCTCCCTGGTGGAGAGGACGAACCGATCGAGAGGAATCCGATGCTCGGATGGAGGGGAATAAGGAGAGGCCTCGACCAGCCCGAACTCCTCAGGGCAGAGTTCAAGGCCATCAAGAAGCTCGTGGATGAGGGATACGACAACCTCGGCGTTATGCTCCCGCTAGTCAGCCACCCGGAGCAGATAAGGAAGGCCAAGGAGATAGCACTCTCAGTCGGCCTCGTCCCGCACAAGGACGTTGAGTGGGGTGTCATGGTCGAGACCCCTGCGAGCGCGATAATCATCGAAGAGCTCATAAAGGAGGGCCTCGACTTCATCAGCTTCGGAACCAACGATCTCACCCAGTACACACTAGCAATCGACAGGGACAACGACAGGATAGCCTACCTCTACGACGAGAAGCACCCGGCAGTCCTCAAGCTAATCGAGAGCGTCATCAAGACCTGCAAGAAGTACGGCGTCGAGACCAGCATCTGTGGACAGGCGGGAAGCGATCCGAAGATGGCAAGGCTCCTCGTCAGGATGGGCATCGACAGCATCTCAGCCAACCCCGATGCCGTTGAGCTCATCAGGAAGACCGTCGCCCAGGAGGAGCAGAAGATCCTCCTTGAGGCGGCCAGGAAGAGGCTCTTCGAGTGAAGCCTTTTCGGCTTCCTCTTTCCAGTTTTCCACTTTTCTCCAGTTTATGGCCAATGCCAAAAAGCTCATCTACTCCCAATGAGAAAGTTTAATGGTGATTTTATGAGTGCAATGGAAATTAAGAGGATAGACCCTCAGGGACGCATCGTCATACCACGCTCTTGGCGGGAAAAGTGGGGCAATGAGGTCATAATTGTTGAGCTGGAGGACAGGCTTGAAATACTCCCGAAGAAAAAACCAAACCTCTCAAAGTTCTTCGACATCCTTGAGCTGGAGGTTAAGAGCGAGGACTTGGAAAAGGAACTCCTTGAGGGCATCTGATGTGATCCCATGAGGTTCATAGACGCCAACGTCTTTTTGTATGCCCTCATAAGGCCCAAAGGGAGCGTCCCCGAGAGTGTTCCGGAGAAGAAGAGGAAGGCAAGGGAGATTCTAAAGCGCGTGGAGAACGGAGAAGAGGCCGTCACAACGGTTGTTCACCTAAGCAAAGTCGCCAATATCCTTGGGGCCAAGCTCAGCCTGGCCGTTGCCCTCGATTTCCTTGAGGAACTCTTGACGGCAAAGAACGTCACGGTTCTCCCGGTAAACACCGAGGACTACCTCCGCTCCCTTATCGTTGCGAGAGAGCGCGGGGTAAGCGTCAACGCCGCCCTCGCATACCTCAGGATGGAGAAACTCGGAATCAGGGAGATATGCACCTTCGATAGGCACTTCCTAAACCTCGACGTCAAGGTTCTGGCAGAATAGCTGGTCCTTTTATCCATCCTAAAGTTTTTATTCCCACGTTTCGATTGTTATCTTAATGAGGCGTGAAGTAGAGGAGATGCGCGAGCAGATTCTCAGCGGGCCAGTAGTCAAGACGCTCATCCTCTTAGCTTACCCGTTAATAATCAACAGGCTTGTTCAGGTTCTCTACAACCTGACGGACACATTCTGGCTCGGTAAACTCGGCAGGACGGAGCTTTCTGCCCCGGGAACGGCATGGCCCATCGTATGGTTCTTCATGAGCATAGGCATGGGGTTCGCTACCGCTGGCTTCGCCTTCGTGAGCCAGTATGTTGGTGCTAGGGAATACGACAAGGCAAACCGCTCCGCCGGAGCCCTCTACTCCCTCATGCTGCTCTTCGCTACAGCAGTTGGAATAACCGGTGTGCTTCTCGCCCCGGAACTGCTCCACCTGATGGACGTCAGCGATACCATATACCCCTACGCGCTCAGCTACACGAGGGTCATCTTCGGGGGAATACCATTCTCCTTCACCCTCTTCGCCTTTAACTTCCTCCTGAGGGCAGTTGGGGACACCAAAACGCCGGTGAAGATAAACATCACCACGGTAATCCTCAACATAGTCCTCGATCCGTTCCTAATCTTCGGCATCGGGCCGTTCCCCAGGCTCGGAGTCACCGGCGCCGCGATTGCGACGATGCTCTCGAACAGCGTTGGTTCGGTTGTGGGTGGCTACCTCCTCTTCACCGGAAGGGTCGGGATACACCTCACGCCGGAGACGCTGAAGCCTGACGTCAGCTTCTACTCAAGGATCTTCAGGGTTGGCCTACCTGCAAGCATCGGGAACTCGACTACCGCCTTAGGCTTCGTTATCCTGACGAGGGTCATCTTCACCGTTGGCGGGCTCTACGGCCAAGCCCATGGAATTCCGAACTTCGAGGACGTTGCCTTTGCAACCTACAGCATAACGAACCGCCTAACAAACTTAATGTTCGCCTTCTCCGACGGCATAAGCATGGCGATGGGCACGATGGTTGGCCAAGCCATAGGGGCAAAGCTCTACGAGAGGGCCAAGGTCATAGCCGGAAAAACGATGGCCATAAACTTCACGGTACTCGGTGCTGGGACGCTCCTTTTCATCCTCTTCCGCGTCCCTATATTCAAGTTCTTCATAAACGATCCGGGGGTCATAGCCGAGAGCGCCAAGGTAGTGGAGTACTTCTCGGCCTCGCTTCCCTTCTTCGGGGTTTTCTCTGCCGTTAACAACACCTTCCAGAGCGCTGGTCAGACGAAGAAGAGCATGATCCTCGGCATGGTGAGGCTCTGGGGCATAAGGCTTCCCCTCAGCTACGGCCTCGGCGTGCTCACGAGGGACACAACCGGAATGTGGCTCGGGATGGGGCTGAGCAACGTTTTAGGAGCGGTTATAGCCCTCGCGTGGTTTCTCAAAGGGAGCTGGATGAAGGGAATAATCGAAGAGTAACTTTTTATTGGCGCGCTTCGACTACTGTCTCACCGTGGTGGTGATGGAGAGAGAAAAGATCAGGGCGATGAGGGAGGAGATACTGAACGGGCCCATAGAGGGAACCCTCCTCAAGCTGGCCGGCCCTTTGGTGGTTAACAACCTCGTCCAGGTAGTTTACAACATAACGGACACATTCTGGCTCGGCAAGCTCGGAAGGGAGGCCCTCTCCGCGCCCGGGGTGACGTGGCCCATAATCGGAACCCTGATGGCACTCGGCATGGGCTTCGTCATGGCTGGCTTCGCCTTCGTCGGGCAGTACATAGGAGCGGGAGAATACGAAAGGGCCAACCGTTCCGCCGGAGCCCTCTACTCCCTCATGCTGCTCTTCGCGACCGCGACAGCCATTCTAAGCGTCCTGATTCTGCCCTACGCCCTGACCTTCATGAAGGTGACCCCGGGTCTTTATCCCTACGCCAAGACCTACGCGACCATAGTTTTCCTCGGCGTCCCCTTCGCCTTCACCTACATGACCTTCTCTGCCCTGAGCAGGGCCGCAGGGGACACCAAGACCCCAATGAAGATAACCCTCCTCACCGTGAGCCTGAACATAATCCTCGACCCGGTCTTCATATTCGGCATCGGACCCTTTCCAAGGCTTGGTGTCGCAGGAGCCGCTCTGGCGACGGTTTTAGCCAATACCGTGGGCTCGGCGATAGGCCTCTGGATGCTCTTCAAGGGAAAGATAGGCCTCAGACTAAGCCTTGAGAGTCTAAAGCCGGACCTTGAGTTCTACGGGAAGCTCTTCAGGGTCGGCCTGCCGTCGAGCATTGGACAATCAGCCAACAGCTTCGGCTTCATTGTTCTGACGAGGATAATCATGGGGTTCGGGGATGTAACCTATGCAGCTTACATCATAACCACGAGGCTCGTCAACTTCCTCACGAGCATTTCAAGGGGCATAAGCATGGCGATGGGAACTATGGTGGCTCAAAACGTTGGTGCTGGAAGGTACGGGAGGGCTAAGGCGATAGCCGAGAGAACGATGGTAATCAACTTCACGATAGCAGGTCTGGCCGTTCTGATAATAGGACTCTTCCGCGTGCCCATCTTCAGGGTTTTCCTGAACGACCCAGCGGTCATAGCGGAGAGCAAGATCGTCCTCGACTACTTCCTCATCTCAGTTCCTTTCTTCAACGGGATGTTCATAGTCGTGAACAGAACCTTCAGCTCAGCTGGACATACGAAAAAGACCATGCTCCTCGGGATACTCAGACTCTGGGGACTGAGGATACCGCTGAGCTACGTTTTCGGCTACGTGCCTGCCTTAGTGCTGGCCTTTACGCTCCCGCTCATCCAGAAGTCTATCTACCTTAACCTCCCCTTGGCCGAGCTCTTCGGGATGACGAGCAGGGGAGTCTTCTTCGGGATGGGTCTGAGCAACTTCATAGGGGCCCTCGTTGCGCTCGCCTGGTTCCTCAGGGGAAGCTGGATGAGGGCGATCATCGAGAGGGAGGCCAAAGAACAGGAAAAAAAGAGGGCGTTTTAACTTCCGGAAGTCTAATAAACCCGGCGCTCAAAGGGACTATGGTGAGATCATGAAGGCAGAAAGATGGGATGATGTTTACTCCTTCGAGAACAGCCCCTTTATCATGGAGATACTGACCGGGCTGAGGGACGAGAAGACCGGGCCTATATCCTTCAGGAAGGGCCTCGTGAAGCTCGGCCGTTACATGGCCTACGAGATAACAAAGACGATGGAAATTGAGAGGGTTCCCGTTAAGACGCCCCTTGAGGAGACGGAGGGAGTTATCGTAAGGGACAGACGGAGTGTCGTCATAATAACCGTTCTGCGCGCGGCAATACCGCTTATGGAGGGTCTGATAAAAGTTCTCGAGCACGCCCGCGTCGGCATCGTTTCAGCCTCTCGTGAGAAGGCCCCGAAGTTCGAGATAGAGATGAACTATGTAAAGATACCAGAGATAAAACCCGAGGACACCGTGATAATAGCCGACCCCATGATAGCGACCGGCTCAACGCTCATCCGGGTTCTTGAGGAAGTTAAGCGCTATGGAAAGGCCAAACGCTACGTTATTGTAGGTGTTCTCGCAGCTCCAGAGGGAATAGAGAGAATAAAGAAGGCCTTTCCAGAGGTCGAAATCTTCGTTGCCAAGGTTGACAGGGAGCTGAACGACGAGGGCTACATCCTCCCCGGGCTGGGTGATGCAGGCGACAGAGCCTTCGGGGCGCCGGTAAAGGCTCAATAAAGTTTACCTCCCTCCTCGCGGAGCTTCTCCCTTTCCCTCTCGATTCTCTTCTCGTCCTCAAGCAACTTGGCCCTGTAGTGGTACCTCACCCTCCCGAGTAGCGTTAAAGCCCTGTTCATAAACCTCCCCGCGTAAACGGCCACGAGGGAAGCCACAACGAGCAGGCCGATGAAGAAAAGGGCCTCGTTCATTTTATAACCTGCCCACAGGAAACTGTAGAGTAACCCGCCAAAGAGAAAGCCGAAGAGCCCGACAACAACGGTTATTAAAAGGAGCTTGTAGCCATAGCGTTCCATGAACAGCGCGAAGTCCATGGGAGTCACCGACAACAATTGGATGAACCTTTTTTTATGATTTTCGATAATCTTTTAAATCCCATGCAGTTTTAGGCTTCTCTCAACCGATGTGGAGAAGGCCTATGATCCCCGGGAGTCGAGTAGCCGAGGAACTTTCCAACATCCATCCCAAAGGGATTGGGGAAGACGTCGAACCTTGAGACCTACAGGAATCCTGCCGTCTGGAGGGGGAGCAACACCTGATCCTCAACGAGAAAACCCCGATCCCTAACAAACTTAGGGTTAAGACAGCGACCCTGTTGCAGGAGATGCAGGGGCCCGGAGGGAGCGATAAGTTGTACTCCACTCGACCCTGCCGTCCCGATATAGAAAAGCCTTCTCTCCCTCTCCCCTGAGGAGTAACCGCCACAACGCCGCCCGAGTCTAATACTACCCCCACAACGAGGGAACCGCTATTACCCGGGAGATCCCATCCCTCCACCTTGGGCACATCTTGTCTTAGCCTCTTCCCACTTTATCCCGCACGGTGAAGCCGAGGAACTTCCTGAGGAATTCCAGTCCAGCTTCGTTGTTCGCAGCCCTAGGATGAAGCGAGAGGAAGAACGTACAACGGCAGTTCCGGTAGCTTTCCTCAACGCTCGTTAGCTGGTATGACAGGAGGATGGAGGGCATATACCAAGTATACTCCCGGTTGAGTATCGGAACGGTTCCGTTTGGGAAATAGATAAAATCACGATCGATAACCGTGAAGTTCTTGAGCAGGAGAACCCGCAGGGCGTCTCCGGATAGTGAGTAGCGCGGGGCTATGAAGTAACGGGGGTATGGAAGATAGCACTCCTTGAAGGTTCTGAGGCCGAGGTCGAGCTTCTCCTTGGCCGTGCTTGAGTCGCAGTCGAACTCCTTACCTACGTGGTCGTAACCGTGAAGCTCGATGTGATAGCCCTCATCACTGAGGTTCCGGAGAAAGGCTGCGAAGCCGGTGTAGCGGTTGAGGGGCATCTCACCACCATGATTGGGGATGACGAATAGGTATGTCTCGTTCTGGAGGCCGTAGGAGTCGATTATCTCCGTTAGCTGCCTGAGCTGGGGATAGTAGCCCGGACTAACGTCGTGGAGAAGTATTACCAGGTGGCCGAGATTGGGGAGATAGACCGGAGTGGAGAGGCTTGAGGAAGAAAGGAAGACGAACGCCACGAGTATGGGGACGACCTTCTTCATCTGAGATAAAAGGGAGGAGGGGTGTAAAAAGGTTTCTCAGAGGTACTTTCTGAAGAACTCCCCGACCTTTGCCTTCCACTCATCCGGATGGAACTTGAGGGTTCTGACGTGAGGTGAATCCGTAATCCAGAGCTCAACGTCGGGGTTGACCTCCCTGTTCTTTTCATAGAAGGCTTTAACCTCCTCCACCTTAATCAGCGGGTCGCTCTCCCCCTGTATCAGGAGGAGCGGTTTTCTGACTTTATCGGCGTAGTTCATTACGTTGAGTTCTTTAGCACCACTGAAGAGCTTTGTGAAGGGCTTGATGAATGCATAGAGCCACTCCGGAAGGTTTGCAAAGTACTTCAGGCCCCTCGCCCCTGTCTTGTCCATCTCTATTGGGGGTGAATCGGCGACGCCGCAACAGACCCCGTTGATCTCAGCTAGGGCCCTTATCGCCAGCACCGCACCCATGGAGAAGCCGAGGAGTCCTATTCTCTTTGCCCTCTCCGGGTGGTTCTCGACCAGCCACTTAACCGCTCCCCTAACGTCATCGATTTCCCTGTCGCCGACCGTCGTGTACTTCCCCTCGCTCTTTCCATGTGCCCGGAAGTCGAAGGTAAGGACGTTGTAGCCCTCCTTGAGGAGGAACTCTGTAACGGGCTTCATGTAGACGTCGTCCCACCTGCTCCTCGTGTAGCCGTGAAGGGGCACAACAGTCTTCTCGCTCCCGCTGTCTATCCACCATCCGCTGAGCTTGAGGCCGTCCCCGGTCTCAAAAACGACTTCTTCATAGTCGAAGCCAAGGTCTTTAGGCGTCCACTTACCTATAAAGCGCGGGGGTTTAACCAGCTTGTAGGCGACGAACACAACGAAGGCGAAGAATATCAGAATGAAAAATAAAAGGAGCCCAATGAGCCAGTCCACGCTCATCACTCCCCCGCAGGTTTGCTCTCAACGTCGAGATGCTTCATGCCCCATACCAGCGGGAGTGATATGGCTATGAATATCGCCCCGACCGGGAAGAGGATCTTGTAGTTGCTGCCCGCGAGCTGGACTATGAAGCCACCGACGGTTCCGGCTATGAGCACCGGGAAGGACTTCACGGCCTCAAAGACACCGTAATAGCGACCGTTGTAGGCCTCTTTCTGGTATTTGGTGAGGAGATCCCCGATGACCGGCCACGAAGTTGCCATGAGGGCTCCCCAGCCTATTCCCGCGACGGCTATAAGGCCGGTTATTTCGCCTCTCGTGGAGACGAACCAGCCGAAGAGGAAGGGTATAAGGAATATCACCCCGCTTATGAGAATGGATCTTCTCCTGCCTATCCTGTCGTAGACCGGACCACCCACTATAGCTCCAATCAGGACGGTGACATTAAAGAGTGCCATTATGGCGTTTCCGAGGGCAGTAACTTCCTTCGTGCCGAGCACTGACTCAAGTATGCCAAAGAGAAACACCGCAACGAACTCGAAGCTGAGCCACCAGAGCATCTGGGCGATGTAGAAGTTGAGGAAGTCCTTGTCGGAGATTATAGCCTTCAGGTAGTCCCAGAGGCCTTCCTCGGGGAGCTCGCCTTCTGCTCTGGGCTCTCTTATTTTGAGGGTCACGTAGATTGCGGAGATTATTAAGAAGAATGCAACAACAGTAAAGGGCATCCAGAAGTTGCCGGCCTTTATCATTGCCTCGATGCCGTTCTTTATCCCAGTTGTCTTGGTGGCGCTCGCAGCGATGAAAGCTATCGAGCCAAAGAGCACTAGGTTTCCCATCCACTCGAAGAGCGTTATCACGCCACTCGCCTTGCCCCTGACACCGCTCTTGACTATGTCAGGCATCAGGGAGCGGTACTGGGCAACGAAGAAGTACATGAAGAAGTAGAACAGCGCCAGCAACACTGCAAAGGTCATCAGAGAGACTCCAGCTATGTAACCGAGGTAAAGGGCTATAGCAGTGAGACCAGCGAGTATTCCCCCGGCGAGGATGAATGGCACCCTCCTACCGAGCCCTGAGCGGTAGATGTCGCTGTAGTAACCCATTATCGGTGGGACTATCAGACCCATAAGCCCTTGGAGGGCGAGGACTGTCCCAATGACCGTTGGGGCGTTTGTATACTTTGCCTGCAGAAGCTTGAATGTCAGTCCCTTGTTCAGAGCCCAGCCAGTGCTCATGCTGAACCCCAGAAGGGCAAGACCCAAGATGACGCTCCATTTAAACTTCCTTTCACCGTTGGACACAAGGATCACCCCACTATATAGACTATATGGCGTAGGAGTTTAAACAGAGAAGCTTTTAAGGGTTTTTAGCCCATTTTTGGGCGGTAGGGGAGATGCCACCTATGAACAGTGAAAAACTTTTCATACTTGGTCACAGGGGCTTTAAGGGGGAGCTTGAGAACACCCTTCCGGCCTTCAGGAGGGCTTTAAAGTATGCCGATGGGATAGAGTTCGACGTCAGGATGACGGCTGACGGGAAGCTCGTCCCCCACCACGATGAAGGCTTTAACTCCAACGGGGGCTTTCACACCATCAGGGAGCTGACTTTGGTGGAGCTGAAGAGACTGCACCCAAAGGGTAAGCTAATCCCAAGGGTGGAGATGGTCTTTCGGAAGTTCAGAGGGGCCTTCTTCAACGCCGACATCAAGGAAACCGAAGCCATAGAGGAGTTGCTGAAAACGGCCGAGAGATTAGGGGTGTTGGATAGAACGGTCTTCTCGTCGGAAGACCCAACCCGTATCAAGGCTCTTCTGAGGGAATGTCCAGACTGCATGGCCGGCTTATCCATAGTCAACTGTTCCTTCATCCGCTGGATCCCGAAGCTTAAGGGTTTGTACTCTGTCCACATGCCGCTTGATGCGGTCTCGTACATCGGCTACCACGCCGTGGTCTCACTCATAAGAGCTTTCAGGAGGAAGAGCCTTAGAATCTATCTCTGGAACTACGGGATGAACGAGCTTTCCTGGGTTCCGAGGTTCCTTCCCTTCGTCGATGCTGTAATCTCAGACGACCCGGCGAGGTTAAGAAAGGTTTTTTACTGAGTGGGGGAAGTTAAAGCGGTGGTTTGCATGGAAGGTAAGGTTTTGGTGCTCGGCCACAGGGGTTACTCAAGCAAATACCCTGAGAACACTATTCTGGCCTTCAAGAAGGCCATTGAGGCTGGGGCGGACGGAGTTGAGCTCGACGTCTGGCTCACGAAGGACGGGGAAGTCGTCATAATCCATGATGAGACCGTTGACAGGACGAGCAACGGAAGTGGTGGGGTCAAGGAGATGACGTTAGGGGAGCTTAAAGAGCTTGACTTCGGGAGCGGGGAGAAAATACCTACGCTTGAGGAGGTCTTCGAGGCCCTGCCGGAGGAGGCCCTCATAAACGTCGAGATCAAAGACGTAGATGCCGTCGAGAGGACGGCGGAGATAATCAGGGCCCACAACCCTGGAAGGGTCATAGTTTCCTCATTCCACCTTAACGCTCTTGAAAAATACAGGAAACTCGACCAGGAGACGAGGGTAGGAATCCTCGTGGATCGCGAGGAGACTATAGCAAAACTGCCCGAGCTGATGCCGAGGATAAGGCCCTGGTCAATAAACCCACCTATAGACGCACTCTCCATCCTCGGTGTCGAGAAGACCGTTGGGGCGCTCCAGATGGTCAGGAAGGCCAACCTGAAGGTTCTCCTCTGGCCACTCAACGAGGAGCTCTACTACCAGAACGACAACCTAGTCAGGCTCGGAGGTCTCTTCAACGGGGTCATCGCCAACGATGTCGAGAGGATGATCAGCTACCTCCACTCCTTAGGGCTCAGGTGAGACCGAATCCCTAATATATCCCCCCGTCTTTCTTAATTCTTGGTGGTGGCATGGAGGAATTCATCCTTTCTCTTGACGAGGGAACCACTTCGGCGAGGGCAATAGTGTTCGACAGGGAGAGCAACATCCTTGGAATCGGTCAGTACGAGTTCCCTCAGCACTACCCAAAGCCCGGCTGGGTGGAGCATAATCCAGAAGAGATATGGGAGGCCCAGCTCAGGGCGATAAAGAGCGCCATCAAGAGGGCCAAGGTCGAGCCAGGCCAGATAGCGGCTATAGGCGTTACCAATCAAAGGGAAACGACCATAGTCTGGGACAGGAGCGGAAAGCCGCTCTACAACGCCATAGTCTGGCAGTGCAGGAGAACGGCCGAGATGGTGGAGGAGATAAAGCGCGAGTACGGAAGCCTCATCAAGAAGAAAACAGGTCTCGTTCCGGATGCCTACTTCTCCGCAAGCAAGCTCAAGTGGCTCCTCGACAACGTGCCCGGTCTGAGGGAGAAGGCAGAGAGGGGTGAAGTCCTCTTCGGGACGGTTGATACCTTCCTAATCTACCGCCTCACTGGTGAACACGTTACAGACTACTCCAACGCTTCCAGGACTATGCTCTTCAACATCAAGAGGCTTGAGTGGGACGACGAGTTGCTTGAGCTGTTCAACATCCCGGAGGGAGTTCTCCCCGAGGTCAGGGAATCTAGCGAAGTCTACGGCTACACGAAGAGAGACATTTTAGGTGCCGAGATTCCCGTCAGCGGAGACGCCGGCGACCAGCAGGCTGCGCTCTTCGGACAGGCCGCTTTTGAGACCGGAATGGTGAAGGCAACTTACGGGACGGGGAGCTTTATCTTAGCCAACACCGGGAAGACCATCCGCTATTCAGACAACCTGCTCACGACCATAGCCTGGGGCCTCGGCGGAAGGGTCACCTACGCCCTTGAAGGAAGCATCTTCATAACCGGTGCCGCTGTGCAGTGGCTCAGGGACGGGGTAAAGATAATAAAAAGCGCCTCCGAAACGGAAGAGCTCGCCACCAAACTGAAGGGCAACGATGGAGTTTACTTCGTGCCGGCCTTTGTGGGCCTCGGCGCGCCATACTGGGATCAGTTTGCGCGCGGACTGATAATCGGCATAACGCGCGGAACCGGCAGGGAGCACCTCGCGAGGGCAACGCTGGAGGCGATAGCTTACCTGACGAGGGACGTGATAGAGGAGATGGAGAGGCTCGTCGGCATAAAGGAGCTCCGCGTCGACGGGGGCGCGACGGCAAACGACTTCCTGATGGGGTTCCAGGCGAACATACTGAACAGGCGCGTTGTGAGGCCGGTGGTAAAAGAAACAACGGCCCTCGGAGCGGCATACCTAGCTGGCCTTGCAGTCGATTACTGGAATGACATTGAGGAAATAAAGAAGCTCTGGAAGGCGGAGAAGGTCTTCGAACCGAAGATGGACGAGGAAACAAGGGAGAAGCTCTACCGCGGCTGGAAGGAAGCTGTGAAAAGGGCGATGGGCTGGGCGAAGGTCGTCGGCAATTGACTCTCGTTTATTTTCATGGCCCATCTATGTACATTTGCTAAATGTTCACGGCTGTCCTACCTTTTTATGCCCTAAACTGTTCTCTCATCCCTTTTAGGCCAAACTAAAGGTTAAAGAAAGCTTTAAAACATGCAAATCCCTTTCCAATACTTAGTTTGAGGTGATATTAATGAAGACAAGAGTGGTCATAATAGGTGCGGGGATAAGCGGAGCCAGCACAGCGCGCGTCCTGAGCAGGTACGAGAACCTGGAGGTTCACCTCATCGAGAAGGCCCCGGATGTTGGCTGGGGCGTGAGCAAGGCAAACACCGCCCTAATCCACGGGGGCTACGATGACGACCCGGAGAAGTACCCGACGAGAGCGAGGCTCTGCATAAAGGGAAACAGGCTCTGGCACCGCTGGGTTAAGGAGCTCCAGATAGCCCACATCTGGAACGGGGCTTTGATAGTGGCTTTGAGGGACGAGGACTTCGACGAGCTGGAGAGACTTTTGGAACGCGGGAGGAGGAACGGCGTCCCCGAGATGAGGATCGTCAGTAGGGATGAGCTCTTCCACCTTGAGCCGGGCCTCACAAGGGAAGCGATTGGAGCACTCTGGGTTCCAATAGTCGGTCAGATAGCGCCGATCCCAGCGGTTATAGCCCTCGTCGAAAACGCAGTTGCCAACGGGGTGAAGACCCACCTCGAAACGAAAGTCAGGGGTATAAAGGTCGAGAACGGCGAGATAAAGGGCGTTGAGACCAACAAGGGCTTTATCGAGGCTGACGTGGTCATCAATGCGGCCGGGCTTTACGCGGACGAGATAGCGAGGATGGCAGGAATAGACTACTTCGAAATCCACCCGAGGAAAGGTGAGTACTGGATCTTTGACGACGATGTTCCCGGCCCGAGAAGGGTTCTCTTCCCGACACCCACCCCAATAAGCAAGGGGATCGTCGTCACGACCGAGGTGAGCGGGCACCTCATGATAGGGCCCAACGCCCAGGACCTGCCTCCGGAGGAGAAAGAGAATCTCGCTACCACAAAGGAGGGCCTTGAGGGAGTCTGGGGAGGCGCCAAAAAGCTATGGCCCAACCTGCCACCGAGAAACAAGGTGATAAGGACTTTTGCCGGCTTAAGGCCGGAACCGACGGGCGGGGACTTCATAATAAAAGCCGAGGAAGAGGTCTGGGGCTTTATAAACGTCGCAGGGATACGCTCTCCCGGCCTCACCAGTGCCCCGGCGATAGCCTACGAAGTCGCTGAGATAATCCAGAGAGACCTCGGGATAAAGCTCGTTGAGAAGGAGAAGTGGAACCCCTATCGGAAGGAAATTACACACTTCTTCATGCTGCCACCTGAGAAAGCGAACGGGCTCATCAAGAAGAACCCGTCTTATGGTAGGATAGTCTGCAGGTGCAACGGCGTGAGCGAGGGGGATATCTTGGAGGCGATAGAGAGGATGAAGTTCATAGGTGTTAAAACGCCTAGCGTTGACTCGGTGAAGTTTAGGACCAAGGCAACGACCGGAACCTGCCAGGGGAGCTTCTGCAGGCCGAGGATAGTGCATCTTTTAGCGAGGGAGTACGGAATCGAGCCCTGGAAGGTCACGCTGAAGGGCGAGGGAAGTGAGATTGGAATAGGCGACGTGAAAGCCCTCCTGAGGGGGGATGAGGCATGATGGGGTTCCCCAACGTTCCAACCCTCAGTTACGACGTTGTGGTCATTGGTGGCGGGCCGGCAGGAATGGCCGCTGCAATAAAAGCTAAAGAGCTCGGGCTGAAGGTTCTCCTGCTCGATGAAAACGACTACCTTGGAGGAATCCTCCCGCAGTGCATCCACCCGGGCTTTGGGATACACTACTTCGGGGAAGAACTCACCGGACCGGAGTTTGCCTCAAGGCTTGCCAAGAAGCTGGTTGAGCTTGGAGTAGAGTACAGAACCTCCGCCAGGATTCTCGAAATCAGGAACTACTCCGACCTCGAAAAGTTCGTGCTCTTCACGTCTCCAAGCGGGCTCTACGGTGTGTGGGCCAGGGCCGTAATCTACGCCGCCGGTGCCCGCGAAAGGCACGCCTTCGAGATTGGAATCGTGGGCGATCGCGTTTCGGGAATCTACACCGCTGGAGAGGCTCAAACGCTGATGGACATCTACGGGGTTCTGCCAGGCAAGGAGATAGTCATAGTCGGCTCAGGTGACGTCGGCCTGATAATGGCCCGTCGCTTTGCACTCGAGGGGGCCAAAGTCAAGGCCGTAATAGAGCTCATGCACTATCCAGGCGGTTTAGCGAGGAACGTCATGATACTCAGGGACTTCGGCATTCCGCTCTACTTAGGTCACAAGGTCGTTGAAGTTAGAGGAAAGGGCAGGGTCAAGAAGGTAAAGGTCGTCAGGATCGACGAGAACCTGAGAGAAACGGGCGAGGAATTCTGGATCGAGGCAGACACGCTCGTGATCTCAGTCGGTTTAGTTCCGGCCGTGAAGAAGCTGAAAAAGATCGGCGTCGAGATCGACCCTGCCACCGGCGGACCGGTCGTGAACGACCGTCTTGAGACGAGCGTTCCCGGAGTATTCGTGGCTGGAAACTCCCTTCTCATCAACGACCTCGTGGACTACGTAGCGGAACAGGGTGAAATGGCTGCCGAAGGGGCCAAAGAGTTCATAGAGAACGGCGGAATCGAGAGCAGGAGGTGGACAAGGGTCGAGAAGGGTGAGAACATCAGGCTCGTAGTTCCGCACTACCTGAGCGGGGAAAGGGATGTCTACCTCTACCTCCGCGTTTCAAAACCCATGGAGGACGTTGAGCTGAGGATTCCTGAGATAGGCAAGAGGCTCAAGCTCCCCGTCGTCAAGCCGGCGGAGATGATAAGGCTCAAGCTTAAAGAGGAGGAGATCAGAGGAGCGGGGAAGCTCACAGTGGAGGTGGTAAGGCCATGAGGAAGACCTACCGCTTCACCTGCATCGTCTGCCCGCTCGGCTGTTCGATAGAGGTCGAGGTTGAGGACGGAAAAGTTCTTGAGGTCAGAGGGCACACCTGTCCGCGAGGTAAGGAGTGGGCGATCCAGGAAGTTACGAGCCCGAAGAGGGTAGTGATGACAGTCCTTCCAGTCGAGAACGGGGCACTGCCAACGGTGAGCGTAAAAACTGCTGAACCAGTGCCAAAGGAGAAGATCCCGGAGCTCATGAGGTTTCTCGCCAGCCTAAAGCTGAAGGCGCCGATAAAAATAGGAGACGTCGTCACCGAGTGGAAGGGAGTAAAAATAGTGGTGACGAGAGGAGCCTGATCAGGGGAGTGCCTCATTAATCGGAGGCGCGTTATTCAGCCCCTCCGGAGTCTTTATCTCCACCTTCCGGTTTATGTTCCTGAAGACCACAACGTCGTGGAGGGTCACTCTGACCGGCATAACGCCCTTCCAGGTCTTTATTTTGATCACCATCCTGAAGTATTCCTCGACGTAAACCGGATAGCCCTGCCTAGTCAGGTGCACCTCGACCCAGCCTTCCTTGGTTGTCACGCTCTCGATGTTCTTTCTCTTCATCTGGGAAAGAACCAAGTTGCTCCTGTTAGTTATGTTCACGAGCTCCCAGTAGGTTATGTTAACCCTGAAGGAATAGCCCTCAGAGAGCTTCCTGATTGTCACGTTTTTCTCTTTTAGGAGCTTTTTGATGGCTTCGATGTCAAGGGAGCCCCTGCTCTCGTTGGCAAGCTCAGCACCCGTTGCGTTGTACCACTTCCCCTTGATTTTGAAAAATGCCCGGGTGCCGTTCAGGAAATACGGCCAGTTTGCTGTAATGTTCATACCAAAGTACTCCATGAAAAGGGAGAAGTTACCTGCCTCTATGCCCGAGCTCAGGTTGAAGGCACCGATGGATTTGAATTTCATTAGCATCTCAACGGTCTTGTTGCTGGAGGGCTCTGTGAAGTTCATTGCCAAGGATATGTTCTCTTGGTAGGTTCCAGTGTGGATGCTCTCTATGGCCTTCATGACCTTTTCCTCAGTGAGTCCCACGCCATCCCCTATGCACCCGCTGGCAAAGAGGACGAGTCCAGCAAGGAATAGTGCCCAGACCTTCCTCATTCCAACTACCTCCCATTATGTCAAAGGAACTTCGGTCTAGGGTTTAAATACTTTTTCTCTTCAATTTTTACAAACTACTTAAGATAGTTAGCAAAAAGAGTTCATGTTCTTCCAGGAGAAAACTGAAGACAGAAAAGTTCAGAGGGCTTCAAACTTCTGGAGGAATATCCTTAAGTCCGTTTTGAAGGGCTCTTCCGTCTTCTCAATCTCCCTTTGGAGCAGTCCAAGGAACTCTTCCTCGTCCCGGGAAGCCTCCCAGAGGGCCTCGACGGTCTCCTTCAGCCGATCCCAGTATTCAACGTAAGGGCGGGATTCGAAGAGGGCTCCCTTCAGCCTGTCGGATTCCTTCATCCCATCACCCCCTGAAGAAATAACCGTACAAGAACCTTCTCCTATCCTCCTCCTCACCCAAGAGGAGGAAGTAGCGCAGTATCGCAAGGTTCAGCAGGAGGAGGAATATCAGGACTATGTTATAGGCCGGGACTTCGGCGCTGAGGAAGGCGAAGTAGTCCCAGAAGAAGTGGAGCGTTATGGCCAAGGCGTAGAAGTTGCCCAGCACAACCGGCTTGCCCTCGGCAAGGAGCCCATAGCCAACGCCGATTACTGCCGTCCAGGTTGCATGGGCGAGTGGCGTGAGGAAAGCCCTGGTTATCGTAACCGCAACGCCCCAGCCGAGGCCGTACAAAAAGTTCTCCGTTGCGGCGAAGCCGAG
This sequence comes from Thermococcus sp., assembly GCF_027008145.1. Taxonomy (GTDB): domain Archaea; phylum Methanobacteriota_B; class Thermococci; order Thermococcales; family Thermococcaceae; genus Thermococcus. The sequence continues at coordinate 28,642 of NZ_JALTCZ010000202.1, forward strand.
GCCAGCGGCGACGCCATAAACAACACCATCCATGATACCGTCCATCTGTCCAGCCCTGAAAGGAAATCTGACGGCAAGGGCCTTGGATGGCTCCTCTACGATTCCCGCAACGAGGGCCACGTAGAAGGCCGTCGTCGGAAGTATAGGCTTTATTATCCCACCGATTGTCAGAATGCTCTCAAGCACGTAGGCTATGCCCACCGAGAGAGTTGCACCAAGAAGGAAAGTGGCTATGACGTAGCGCTTTGGCTCGGGCTCATATCTATCCTTGTGATAGAAGTACCAGAGGAAAGCGAGAGCCGGAGCGTATGCGAAAAAGATCAACGTTGCCAAGATTCCCATTCAACCACCCAAATAACTGGAGACATCCTAGGTTTAAAGTTTTCGTCAGAGCTCCCTCAGTACCTTTGAAAGGAGGGAGAACCTACCGAAGTCGAGGAGCTCTCCCTCAAGGGGCACAATTACCCGAAAGTCCTCCCTAATGAGCCTTAGAAACGGAGAGACAACCTCCCTCAGGACATCGTTTCCATAGGCCCAGGGGCTAAAAGCAGGGAGTACGATGAGCTTCTCCCCAACCAGAAAGACCGGGACTTTAATTACCGCCCCAACTTCATCACGCAACCTTATTGCGGGGTGTTCGTGGCCTATTATAAAGCGCTCGCCCTCAACGAGTTTATGGCCGTGGACAAGCTTCCAGTGGCCGATGTCAAGCTCATCAACGACCTCAACTCCGAGTTCCCTGAGCCACAGCGTCCCAACGTCGTGGTTCCCCCTCACGAGGACTGTCTCGTCAACCAGGGGGCTTACCTTCTCAACAAACGTCCTCAGCTCCTCCCTCTCGCGCCACTCTGGGATGAAGGAGTGTTTTAGGTCGCCGTCTATAACAAGCCTCTTCGGCTTGAATCGCTCGATTATGCCGGCGAGCCTTCCAACAGTCTCATGGAACACCCAAGGGAGGTAAAAGCCCTCCCTGGCCATGGCCACCTCATAACCGAGATGAAGGTCAGCAACGATGAGGTTATTCCCCAGCAACAGGGCCTTCTCTGAAAGGAATCGGGGTTTCATGGGTTAGCGTTCTCGAAGTGACTTTTAAGCTTTGTTCGGGGAACCAAAAAAGTTTTAAATTCGTTCATTGAGGTAACAGTGGTGAGTAAGAATGCCCTACATTGGGTTCGCGAGAAGCCCCCACGGGCCCATCAAAACCTACGAGGAGATATTAAGAGAGCTCGAAGAGAGGGGCTTTAAAGTGGGCTTTTCAAAACACCACTGGGCCGGCGACCTTCCCTTCGGTTTGGTCATGGCAGAGACCTCCAAGGGAGCAGTCGCAATAAGATGGTCTCTGGGAAAGGAGTTCACACTGAGGCTCGAAGAGGTTGACAGGGAGACCTACGACGAGTTCGTCGAGGACACGCTCGAATACACCAACGCCGACTCAGGGTGAGCGCTCCTGCCTTACCCTCTCAACGACGTCGAAAATGCTCCAGAGATCCCGAATCACGTGTAGGTGCGGGATTAAAGCGAGCCTCCCGCGGTTCTTTTCCACGAACTTGGCAGTAAAGGGAAAGTAATACCAGACGTACTCGGTGTTTTCATCCCCGTGACCTATGAAGCGCCAGGGCTTGTCATCCACCCAGATGAAGGTCTCATCACCGTACTTCTCGCGGACGAGCTTAAAGGCCTCGTCTATCGTCAAACCTCTGCCGAAGACTATAACATCATCAAAGAGGTCATAGAGTCCGGCCATCTTCATCCTCCTGACCTTCATGCCGTCGATGAAGTCCTCAGCGGAGAAAGAAATTACCACGTGCCCCCCTTCCCTAAGCCTCTTCAGCAGTTCGGGAGCATCGTCTATGGGCTTCGTCAGCTTCGCCCTCTCCTCGAACCAGGTTTCAAAGAACTTCGTCCTGAGGAAGAAGGGTGGCCCGGATTTTTTCTTATGCCCCCCAAAGGTCGGCCTCTCGAACTGAAGTTCTATTTTTGTTAGGAGCTCTGCCCAGAGGGCCTTCCCGGGTAGCCAGCGCCAGCGCCTCTCAAGGGCTCTCCTGAAGGCCTCCTCGATGGGGGAGTAGCTGTCCACCAGAGTCCCGTCAAAGTCAAAGGCAATGATCATTCAACCACCTCCGGGTTTATGAAAGTTGAAGCCGCTGAGACGTGCATCGAGAGGAAGTCATCAACCAGGCCGTAGGCCCAGATTACCCTGAAGGGCTTTTCAGGAGTAACAACGAAGTCGTAGCGGTCGCCGGTGTCCAGTTTTCTGGAGAACTCGACCACGGTCCAGTTTTCGTCCTCCATTCCCCCGTAGGAGATTACGTCGAAGCTCCCACCGAGCGTTGTGTCCGAAACATGGAGACCCGCGAAACCTGTCGAGTAGGAGGCGCTGATTTTGGCTACTCCATTCAAGAGGACGTAGGCTATGACGATATCGATGTTTTTCATCCCCACACTTCCACCAAAGCCCATCGCCAGCCAGCCGTGAGTTCTGGCCTTCATACCAACGAAGAGCGTTCCGTTCTCAACACGGAAGAAGGCATAGAAAGTGCCATCTCTAGAGGAGAAGTTCATCCAGTATTCTCCCGGGCTTATGATGCCGTCGGGCTTCCACTGAACCTGTTCGGTGGGCGAGACACCGGCTTTCCCGCTATTCTCTCCTGTGCATCCAAAAGAGAACCCAATGAATGTAAGTGCTAGAACCAGTGCAAGGGATTTAATGCCTCTCATCATGAGCTTGAATTGAGACAAGGGTTTTTAAAGGTGCCTGGCCGGCACAAAGCATATATTTCCTCCGACCAACTTTCAACGACTGTCTTAAAGCTTAGAAGGTGATAGGTATGGGCAAACACTACCTCCCAAACCTTCCCCAGAAGGAGGAGATGCTCCGGGAAATCGGCTTTTCTTCTATAGACGACCTCTTCTCTGACGTCCCAGAGGGGATGATCAAGGAGTTCAACCTGCCGGAGGGAAGAAGCGAGTACGAGGTCTTTACAGAGCTCAACGAGGTTTTGAGCAAAAACAGAACCGTCCTTGAAATGCCGAGCTTCCTCGGAGCTGGAACCTATTTCCACTACGTTCCGGCCCACATCAAGTACCTCATCGAGAGGAGCGAGTTCCTAACGTCATACACCCCCTACCAGCCCGAGGTAAGTCAGGGCATGCTCCAGGCACTCTTTGAGTACCAGAGCATGATGGCGGAACTCTACGGTCTTCCAATCGTCAACTCCTCGATGTACGACTGGGGGACTGCTATAGCCGAGGCCGCTCTGATGACAGCGAGACTCCACAGGGGAAAGAGGAAGCGCTTCGTAATCCCAAAGGCCCTCAGTCCTGAAAAAAAGGCCGTAATAAGGACTTACACTAGGGGAGCTAACCTTGAGATAGTCGAAGTCCCCTGGGACGAGAACGGCCATCTCGACATAGAGCAGCTCAAGGAAGAATCTAAGGATTCAGCCGGCGTTTACGTCGAGATGAGCAACTTCTTCGGTCTGGTAGAGGAGAACGTGAGGGAGATAGGAGAGGTAGCCCACGATTCCGGGGCTTACTTCGTTGTTGGAGCAGACCCAACGATGCTTGGGGTCTTTGAGGCCCCAGGAGAGCTTGGTGCAGACATAGCGGTAGGAGAGGCCTCGTTCCTTGGGAGCCCGATGAACTTCGGCGGGCCGAGGGCGGGAGTTTTCGCCGTGAGGAACGACAGAACCCTCATCCGCCAGATGCCGGGGAGAATAATTGGCATGACGAAGGACGCCAATGGGAAGAGGGCCTTTGTGATGACCCTCCAGACGAGGGAACAGCACATAAGAAGGGCCAAGGCCACCTCCAACATCTGCTCGAACGAGGCGCTTGTTGCTGTTGCCTCGGCCATACACCTAGCAACGCTTGGCCCGAAGGGGTTGAGAGAGCTTGGAGAGGTTATCCTCAAGAACACCTCCTACCTCAAGAGGCACCTTTCCGAGGTCGCTGAAATACCCTTCGAGGGACTTTATTTCAAAGACGTGCCGACTAAGTTTGAGATCCCGTACGATGTTATCCACGAGAGGCTCCTGGAGAGGGGAATACACGGTGGCTACTACCTCGGCAGGCACTTCCCAGAGCTAGGAGAGACCGCACTCTTCTCGGCAACTGAAACGACGAGGAAGGAATGGGTCGAGGGGCTCCTCAAGGCGCTGAGAGAGATAATAAACGAGGCAGAGGTGTGAGGTGATTAAGATGTTCCGCCAGGCCAAATGGGATGAACCGCTCATATTCGAGCTCTCCAAGCCGGGCAGGGTTGGCTACACGCTCCCAAAGCCGATTGAAGATATTAATATTGAAATCCCGGAGAAGCTGAGAAGGAAGAGCAGACTCGACCTCCCTGAGCTGAGCGAACCGGAGATAGTCAAGCACTACACGCGCTTAAGCGAGATGAACTACGGTGTCGATTCGGGCATCTACCCGCTCGGCTCGTGCACTATGAAGTACAACCCCAAGATAAACGAGGAGGTAGCAGACCATCCTGGAGTGGCCTATATCCACCCATACCAAGACGAGAGAACCATCCAGGGAGCGCTGAGGATAATGTGGGAGCTTGAGCAGTGGCTGAAGGAAATAACGGGCATGGACCGCTTCACCCTCCAACCAGCAGCTGGCGCGAACGGAGAGTTCACCGGCGTCTCGATAATCCGCGCCTATCATCTGGACAGGGGCGAGACCCAGAGGGATGAGATACTGGTTCCTGATTCAGCTCATGGAACCAATCCGGCAAGTGCTGCAATGGCGGGATTCAAGGTCGTCGAGATACCCTCCAACGAGAACGGGACGGTTGATTTAGAGGCACTTGAGAGTGCCGTGAGCGAGAGGACAGCCGGCTTGATGCTCACGAACCCCAATACCTTAGGAATCTTCGAGGACGAGATAGTTGAGATAGCGGAGATAATTCACAGGGCCGGCGGTCTGCTCTACTACGACGGTGCAAACCTCAACGCAGTTCTCGGCAAGGTAAGGCCCGGCGATATGGGCTTTGACATAGTGCACCTCAACCTTCACAAGACATTCTCAACGCCCCACGGCGGCGGTGGCCCCGGAAGCGGGCCGGTTGGCGTTAAGGACTTCCTGAAGGACTTCCTGCCGGTTCCGCTTGTGGACTATGACGGCGAGCACTACTACCTCGACTACGACGTGCCAAAGAGCATAGGGAAAGTGAAGGAGCTATACGGAAACTTCGCCGTCATCGTCAGGGCCTTGACTTACCTTAAGATAATGGGGAGAGAGAGCCTGAGGGAGGCCAGCGAGATAGCTGTTCTCAACGCCAACTACCTAACCAAAAAGCTGAAGGGAACCAGAGGTTACGAGCTACCGGGTAAGGAGCTGAGAAAGCACGAGACGGTGTTTTCGGCCGAGCCCATGAAGAAGGAGACCGGAGTTAGGGCCCTCGACGTTGCGAAGAGGCTCCTCGACTTCGGAATGCACGCTCCAACTATTTACTTCCCGCTGATAGTGCACGAAGCTTTGATGATAGAACCGACCGAGACGGTAAGCAAAGAGGAGCTCGACGCCTACGTTGATGTCCTCAAGGGGATAAGTGAAGAGGCCTACAGCAACCCGGAAATCATCAAGAGCGCCCCCCATAACACGGCCATCAGAAGGGTGGACGACGTTTTAGCTGCAAAAAAGCCAATAATCAGCTGGCGCATGTACAGGGAGCTGAAGGAAAAGGGCGAAATCGACTACTGACCTTTTCCTTTTTATGGGGGGTCGGCCAGTGCCAGTCTCATCATTCCTCAGACCGGTAAACGCTCGTCATTCCCCGGTTTCACTTCGCGCATCCTTTTTAATACCTTTGCACAACTTCCACCGGCCGATGACGAGCGTTAGCCACGCCGAGCGGTGAGGAGAAGAGGGTTAGCCGAGGCCCAACGTTTTAAATCACTCTCATAACTTTCTATGGTGATGAAATGGAGGAGTTCTACCGGCACTTCCGGTGGTGGATGGAGCCCAGTGACGAGAAGGCCATTGAAAGGCTCTGGAGCATTGTGCGTTTCTTTGAAAGTTATGAGAAGGCCTCGAGCGTCCTCGACCTCTGCGCCGGAACCGGCATAGCGGGAGTTGCCGCGGCCAAAGCACTGTCGGCATCAAAACTGACCCTTGTTGAGATGAGGAGGAAAGATGCCAGAAAGGTCAGCTCTTGGATTAAGATGGCCGGAATAAACCCCGAACTTAAGGTCATCGCCGAGGACATCCTGGAACTCCCGTCCCTCGTTGGGAAACATGACGTTGCCGTCCTCTTCGGCCGCAGCATGCCCCACTTTGACCCGTTTCAGGCGGTTAAGCTCTTCGCTGGAGTAGCGCTGGTTCTAGGTGAAGATGGGAGGTTTTTCATCGAGGAAACGGATAGGATTTATCGCTTCCTCTACCGCAGGGCCTATGAACCCGTTAGGGTCGAAATCAGACGGGAAGACTACTCGATAATCTCCCTTTATGAGGGCTACAAAGTGGAGCGGGGTGTTGAGAGGCGTGGCTATTACAGGCTTCCGGGCTTTGAGAAGGTCATGGATATGGATCTCAGACCCTGGGATCTGGCATCGTTGCTCGCCATCGGGAAAGTCTTTTTCAGTGACGCGGAGCTGATAAAAAGAGAAATGCACGGCATAGCAGAAGTCTCGGACGTTATGCTTTTCTCAAAGCCGAGAAAGGAAATCGCTGGAGAGCTTTACAGTCAGTTCTGAGTTAATGGATAGATATTTCGCCGCCGGGAAAGCGTTCCATTGCACCAGGGAATGAAGATTGAGAAAACGAGATCCTCTGATACCACCCGCCCAACTTATGGCGGGCCGGGCGGGATTTGAACCCGCGACCTTCGGCTCCGAAGGCCGACGCCCCATCCATGCTAGGCCACCGGCCCGCGGTGCCTCAGGAGTGGTGGCCCTCAGCACGGTTCAGTGCCGGGCCTACCGCTCATCACAGGCCACTGGATTTTTATTTGTTCGGATTATAGCTCTTTCGGTGGTGCCGGATGATACTGCCCGACTGGAAAATAAGGAAGGAGATACTGATAGAGCCTTTCTCTGAGGAGTCGCTACAGCCGGCCGGCTACGATCTCCGCGTTGGTGCGGAAGCCTACGTGGAAGGAAAGGTCGTGGACATTAAAGGTGAGGGAAAAGTCAGCATACCCCCCAGCTCATATGTCCTCGTCCTTACACTCGAGAGGGTAAAGCTCCCCGATGACGTTATGGGAGACATGAAGCTTAGGAGCAGTCTCGCCAGAGAAGGTCTCCTCGGTTCCTTTGCCTGGGTTGATCCTGGATGGGACGGTAAGCTGACACTGGGCATTTACAACGCCTCTCACGAGGTCGTTGAGCTGGAATACGGGGAGAGATTCGTCCAGATAGCCTTCGTGAGGCTTGAAAGGCCGGCCCGCAAGCCGTACCGGGGAAACTACCAGGGGAGCTCCCATATTACATTCTCTAAGAGGAAAACACACCGATAGTGAATTACCCGCCTCTGCTCCAAGCTGAAGGCAACACCCAAAACGACGACCCGGTTAAACCTCCCAGGAGGGTCCATCTGGGTGGGGCCTTCTTTTCGGATTTTAACAATTGTCGAGAACTTTACCGGGTTACTAGGTTGGTTAAGCTTTCTCCGGGTCAAATGGAATGTACTTTAAGGTTCACTGGCAGTTTAAACGGTTCAGCAGGCTTAGTTACCGAAAGTTTTATATACTTCTATTCATCTAAAGAATACCGAAGAAACCTTTAAGGGGGTGTTGTGAATGGCCGAGCTTCCGATTGCCCCGATTGACAGGCTTATAAGGAAGGCCGGCGCCGAGAGGGTCAGCGAGGAGGCAGCCAAAGTTCTTGCAGAGTACCTCGAGGAATACGCCATCGAGCTCAGCAAGAAGGCCAGCGACTTCGCTAGGCACGCCGGCAGGAAGACCGTTAAGGCCGAGGACATAAAGCTTGCCATAAAGGCCTGATGGCCTTTGGCTTTTCTCCCTGTTTTTGTCCAGTTACCGTTTTAAAGTCCTTTTTCAAGTGTCAGTCATGCCCGAAATAGCGATCAGGATGACAAAGCGCAACCACAACGCCTTCGTCCACCTCCTTGGCGCTTTGGAAAGTCAGGGCTTTGACCTCGATGAACTTCTGATAACAAAGGACTTCAGCGAGATTTTGAAGGCGAGGCCAAAGGTGGTTCTCTACTCATTCTTCACTGAGGGGATATGGGGAGATCTCCCAAGGGAAGTTCAGCTTTTGAAGGAGAGGGGAACGCTCCTCGTGGCCGGTGGCTACCACGCGATTGCGATGCCGAGACACACACTAAAGATGGGCTTTGACATCACCGTAATCGGTGAGGGAGAGGAAGTCCTCTACAAGCTCCTCAAAACGCTCAAGAAAACGGGTTACAGAATAACCAGAGAGCTGGCAAGCATAAGGGGACTGGCATTCTACCTCAACGGGGAGTTCACCTTTACAGGCTTTGCCAAGGTCGAGGACTTCTGGAGGTTCCCCCCTTACCCGGAAAGCATCCGCCTGATTTCTCCCATCGAGATAAGCAGGGGCTGCCCCTTCCGCTGTTACTACTGCCAGACGCCATACATCAAGGGGTTCCGCATGAGGCACAGGCCGATAGGTCAGGTAGTGAGGTATTCGAGAAGGATGAGGGACATGCGCTATATAACCCCCAACGCCTTCGCTTACGGCTCACCGGGCGCGATACTGAAGCTGGACAAGCTTGAGGCCCTCCTCAAGGCCCTCCAGCCCCTCAGAAAAGAGGGGAGGAGGCTGTTTTACGGCACCTTCCCGAGCGAGGTAAGACCCGAGTTCGTTTTACCCGAGACGCTGGAGTTGCTAATAGACTATGCCGACAACAGGCGCTTAGCGATAGGCGCCCAGAGCGGGGATGATGCGATGCTCAAAGCCATGCACAGGCTCCATAAGGTTGAACACGTGGAGAGGGCGGTCGAGTACATGGTCGAATACGGCTTCGAGCCCATTGTGGACTTTATAGTCGGCCTGCCGGGTGAGAGCGAAGAAAGCCAAGGGAAGAGCATCGAGCTCATGAAGTGGATAATGCGGAAGGGCGGGAAGGTAAGGGCGCACTACTTCATGCCCCTGCCAGGAACGCCCTGGGCGAGGTGTAAGCCCTCCCCTCTGAGCGAGGAGATGAAGAAGTTCCTTGGAAGGATGGCGGCGAAGGGCAAGATTGAGGGTTCTTGGGGGATTCAGATCGAGCTTTCAAGAAGGCTCCAGAAGCTCATAGAGGAGTTTTATGAAGAACCCACGAGCTATCATGGGAGGATAAACGAACCCTGCTGAGCAAAGGTTTTAAGATTTTATGCCTTACCATACAAGGTGGTCTCATGAGGGACGCCATTGCTATAGCCTTCATCCTAATCACTGCCGGGGTCTACTACCTCCTGCGGAGAGATGTCGTGGGCGCCTTTTCTCTGGCAATAGTTTTCCTCGGGGCTTACGCCGTGAGCTTAAGGCCGGGGGTTGGGGCACCTCTGCTCTACGCTTTCATAGGCTTTTTCGCCGGCTTTGTGGTGGCGATAATTATAGGTGTTGAAACGAACGCGACCGGATGGAAGGCGGCCATACTCTGGACGCTACCCTTCTCAGGGGCGTTCATAGCCATATCCGAGGGAAAGAGAGATAACTACAGACTCTGGTGGAGCCTGAAGCCGTAACCCAAAGACTTATAATTCAGGGAATTACTCCATCACGAAGGCGAAATGTACGCCGAAAACTATAAAAGATTCCTGCAGATTATAGACGAACTGCGAGAGTTTGAAGGTGCCCTCATTGTGGAGGGCATGCGAGACGAGGTGGCCCTGAGAAATCTGGGGGTCAGGGCGGAGATAATAAGGCTCTCACGCCTGCCCTTGGCCGAGGTGGCGCTCATCGCCTCATCGCATCGGGACGTCATGATACTCACTGACTTTGACAGGAAGGGCGAGGAGCTTGCAAAAAAGCTCCTCAGGTACCTTAATGGCTACCCGTGCAGGGTGGACATAAAGACATGGAAAGAACTCAGGAAGCTCGTGAGGAAGGACGTCAAGGGTGTGGAAGACCTTTACGAGCTCTATCTTAAGGTCTCCGTTTCTGACCCCCGGAGGGAGGGGATTGAATGAAGAGGAAAAAGACAGTGCTTCAGCACGTTTTGGCTGAAAAGCGAAAAAAGACTAAAGAGGGTGGTGTCATGTCTGGAAAGGACGAATTCGGAACGACCAAATACGTTATCTACGCAGAGTTTGAGGCTAACGGTGTCGTTGAAAGGCCCGATGTCGTCGGGGCCATCTTCGGCCAGACCGAAGGTCTTCTCGGGGACGATCTTGATCTAAGGGAGCTCCAGAAAACCGGGAGGATAGGAAGGATTAGGGTCGAGGTTCACAACAAGGCAGGGAAGACCTACGGGACGATAACGGTTCCATCGAGCCTCGACAGGGTTGAGACGGCTATCCTCGCGGCGGCCCTAGAGACCATAGACCGCGTGGGACCGGCTGAAGCGAAGATAAGGGTTCTCCGCATCGAGGACGTCAGGGCAACCAAGAGGAAGTACATAATCGAGAGAGCCAAGGAGATACTCGAAACCCTAATGGAACAGGAGATACCCGAGACCCAGGAGCTCACCGAGGAGGTCAAGAAGGCCGTTAGAGCCAAGGAGCTCATCGAGTACGGACCAGAGAAGCTCCCCGCTGGACCACACGTGCCGTTCTCGGATTCAATTATTGTCGTCGAGGGAAGGGCAGACGTCCTCAACCTGCTCAAACACGGCATAAAGAACGCCATAGCCGTCGAGGGAACCTCAATTCCTGAGACCATAATCAAGCTCAGCAAGGAGAGGATAGTTACAGCCTTCACCGACGGCGACCGTGGTGGCGAGCTTATCCTCAAGGAGCTCCTCCAAGTTGCTGATGTTGACTACGTTGCCAGGGCCCCGGAGGGCAAGGAAGTCGAAGAGCTTACAAAAAAGGAGATAGTGAAGGCCTTAAGGAGCAAGGTTCCGGCGGAGCAGGTCATCAACGAGATGTTCAACAAGGGGAAGAGCTTCTACGAGCTCGTGAAGGAGCGCTCGGAGGAGAAGGCCGAGAGGCCACAGGTTCAGCCCCAGAGGGCGGAGCAGAAGGTCAAGCCGGAGGTAAAACCCGAACCCAAGGTTGAGAAGATCGTCAAGCCCATAGAGAAGTCCGCGAGCCCAGAACTTGAAGAGTTCTCGGAGTTCATCGAGCGCGTCAAGAAGGACGGCGTTGCACTGCTCCTCGACGAGAACAAGAAAGTCATAGCCGAGATACCTGTCAGAGAGCTCACCAATCAACTCAAGGAGCGCAAGGACGTTTACGCAGTTGTATTCAACGGCGTGATAACCCAGAGGCTTATAGACACCGTCAGCGAGACCGGCGTCCGCTACCTCGTAGGAGCTAGGAAGTACAACGTCGTAAGGAGGCCCGTCCACCTCAAGATACTCACCTTCGCCGAGTAATTTCTCTTCTCTTTTCAGCGATATTTTAGCCAACCGGGCAATTATAGGGGAATCTGTATGGAGGAGATCAGGGTGATGCTCTTTGAATTGGAGTGCTCCTCTAGGGGATCCTCCTTGGAATTCTGAGTTTAGGGTTGAGTGCTCTGCTGTTCGGGGACGTTGGTCTCGTCCTGATGTTCTATGAGCTCATGAAATGGGAGGGGGAATGAGGCACTCTCCGGGACTACCTTTATAACTCCCCCGTCTCTTCTTTTCCCGGTGGTGGAAAATGGAGGTTGAGACGCTCATCTGGAAGTACGCGCTGGTTAACGCTTACACCCACAGGGGAAAGGCCAATCCAAAGGCTGTCATCGGAAAGGTTCTCGGAGAGAACCCAGAGCTGAGGTCAAAGACCAGAGAGATAATCCCCCTAGTGAGCGAGGTAGTTGGGAAGGTGAACACCCTGAGCCTTGAGGAGCAGGAAGCTAAGTTGAGGGAGCTTTATCCAGAGTTCTTCGAGGAGAGGAGGGAAAAGAAGGGGGAAAGGAAGGGTCTTCCACCCCTGCCAAAGGCCGAGAAAGGGAAGGTAGTTACCCGCTTCGCTCCCAACCCGGATGGTGCCTTCCACCTCGGGAACGCAAGGGCCGCTGTTTTAAGCCACGAGTACGCCCGCATGTATGATGGCAAGTTCATCCTCCGCTTTGACGACACGGATCCGAAAGTTAAGAGGCCCGAGCCGGTTTTCTACGAGTGGATTAAGGAGGATTTAGAGTGGCTCGGCTTCAGGATTGATGAAATTCACATAGCAAGCGACAGGCTTGAGCTCTACTACAGCTATGCTGAGAAGCTGATTAAGATGGGCAAAGCCTACGTCTGCACCTGTAAGCCAGAAAAGTTCAGGGAGCTAAGGGATAAAGGGATTGCCTGCCCTCACAGGGATGAGCCCGTTGAAGTTCAGCTTGAAAGATGGAGGAAGATGCTGAACGGTGAGTACAAAGAGGGGGAAGCCGTCGTTAGAATAAAAACCGACCTCAAGCATCCGAATCCAGCAGTCAGGGACTGGCCGGCGTTGAGAATCATAGACAACCCCAATCACCCGAGAACTGGCAACAAATACCGCGTCTGGCCTCTCTACAACTTCGCATCAGCGATAGACGACCACGAATTAGGGGTTACCCACATATTCCGCGGGCAGGAGCACGCCGAGAACGAGACGAAACAGCGCTACATCTACGACTACCTCGGCTGGGAATATCCTGTAACGGTGCACCACGGAAGGCTGAGCATTGAGGGCGTAATACTCAGCAAGTCGAAGACGAGGAAAGGCATTAAGGAAGGAAAATACCTCGGCTGGGACGACCCGAGGCTGGGAACGATCCGTGCCTTGAGGAGACGCGGAATAAGACCCGAGGCCATAAGGAAGCTAATCCTTGAGGTCGGACTAAAGAGGAGCGATACTACCATAAGCTGGGACAACCTGGCTGCGATAAATAGGAAGATAGTGGAACCTATAGCGAACCGCTACTTCTTTGTTGCAGATCCGATCCCCCTGTACATCGAAGGGGCCAGGGAATTCATAGCCGAGATTCCCCTTCATCCGGATTATCCCGAGAGGGGAGTTAGAAGGCTCAAGTTTGTCCCCGGAAGGCCGGTCTACGTCTCCAAGGACGATATGAAGCTCTTCAAGCCGGGAAACTTTGTAAGGCTCAAGGACCTCTTCAATGTCGAGATAGTCGAGGCTGGCAACGAGATAAGGGCCAAATTCCACAGCATTGACTATGAGGTAGCCAGAGAAAACCGCTGGAGGATGGTTCACTGGGTAACTGAGGGCAGACCTTGCGAGGTCTGGGTTCCAGAGGGTGAGGAGCTTATCGTGAGAAAAGGCCTCCTTGAGAGTGACGCGGGCGTTAAGGTCGGCGATATTGTTCAGTTCGAGCGCTTTGGCTTCGTGAGGATAGATGGGGTAAAAGACGGAAAGGTGAGGGCGGTATTTGCCCACAAGTGATCTCAGGCCCCCTCTCCTACCTTCCTCTTTACAAGACTGTTTCCAAAGAGTCCAAAGAGCACCACTATCGCAGCCAGTATTGCCGAGAGGATGTAGACACCACCGATCTTACCGTAGGTGTAGAATGCACCGAGGCCCGCTATCGCGAAGATGAACGACGCGAACACCGCTATGCCCCTGTTCACGCTTGAAACTTTACCGACCATAACCGGATAGGCCTCGTAGATGGCCGTGAAGAAGGCCGATATGGTGACTGCCTTAAGCATCATGTCCGCTATGCTCGGGGGCGAGTCGAGAATTCCGAGGCCAAGGGCTAGGGCCGTGAGGTAGGTAGCTGCTTTACTCCTTGAGATCTTCATTGTGGACTCGGCTATCTGGAGTCCAACCTCAGCAGTTGGCAGTATGCTCGTCAGCCCGGCGAAGAATATTGAGATCGCTATGAGGGCGAGCAGTAGTGGATGGTGGGCAAGTATCTGAGGCAGTTCACCCATGAACTTTATCGCCCCTTCCTCCCCACCGTAAGCATACTGGGTCAACCTCTGGAGCGTTGCAAGCGTTGCCGAGTAAACCACTATCACCGTTGACAGTACGCTTATTATGAACTCAATAAAGATTCCCGAGCCAATTATGAGCTTGGCATTGAAGCGCTCGTTGAAGAAGCTCCCAAGCATCAGGTAGAAGGCAAAGCCAAGCCCCACCCCGTAAATAGCCCTTATCGCTGCGTCCTTTATCATGTTGAAGCTGATGCCCGGCCAAGAGAACACCATACTCTTGGCGGTGTTGAGATAAGCCGGGTTCTCGGGTATGACGACCTTGAAGGCTATGGCCGTGACTATAACGGCTATGACAAAGAGCAACGAACCGCCAGCCATTATCACAAAGGTCTTTTCCTTGGCACGGGTGATTATAACAAACACGATTGCAAACATTATGACCTTTGCTATGAGCCTTCCAATTGTCCCCGTTCCCAGAACAGGTGACAGGAGGCTCAGCATGACGTTGGCGGTGTAGTAGGACAGGAACATGACGATTACGATAAAGAACGCCAGAACCATCGCTGGCTTCCTGAGAACCTTCTGGAAGAGTTCAACGAAGTAGTAGCCGGACTTCATAACGACCTCCGTCTCGAGGATGGCCAGATAGGTGAACAGTGCCAGGAAAAGCACGTGAACTATCAGTCCCGTCATGCCGTACTCCATCCAGAACTGAGGAAACAGACCTATGCTACCTATTCCCGTGGCAAATCCCGCCACGAGGAAAGTTATGTACAGCGTCCACTTTTTCATTTCATCCATGGGCATCACCTATTTGATTTTTCTTGGAAGCTTAGGTTCCAAAGTAAAAAAATTTAACTGTTCAAAAGTTCCAATATCGAAGAAATTTTAGTACAAGATGAAGTGAGCAGAAAAAAGAAAACCTCAATCGAGGCCAAGCCACTTGACAAGGCCGAGGAGGAACTTGTGTGGGAGCTTCTCGTGGTGTGGGTGTATCCTCACCGCGTAGTGCCAGCAGGGATCACCGAGGTGCTTGAGGGCGCTGTTCTGATGGGTGTAAAGCCACTCGTTCTCCCCCACCCGCTCCGGATGCCTCAGCTCGAGTATGTGGGGCCTCTCTATATCATACCCCTGGGCGCGGACGCCGTAGTAGAGCTCCACCCTGACGTCGTCTGGGTGGAGACCATCAAGATAAACCCTGACCTCAAGCTTACCCTCCTTAACACTGGCCCCCCTCAGTTCAACCTTCTGCCACGCCGATGTGACGCGATCCTTCCAGGACGCTATCTCCTTGGCTCCGCTGTAGTTGTCCCGGGTAAGCCAGATGTGGTTGCTCATGGCCTTTGAATAGAACTTGTCCATGTATTCCTTGAGCATCCTATGGGTGCTGAAGCGAGGCGCGATGCTCTTTATGCTCTCCTTCATCATGTGAATCCACCTACCCCTGTTCTCGTAGTAGGTGGGTATTACCGTCTCCTCAAGGAGTCTGTAGAGAGACTCGGCGTCCTTTGCATCTTCAGCCTCGGTTTCAGGCTCGGTGGTTTCCTCGCCGATCACCCAGCCGTTCTTACCGTTGTAGCCCTCAACCCACCAGCCATCGTAGATGCTGACGTTTAGGACGCCGTTCAGACCAGCCTTCATACCGCTCGTTCCGCTGGCTTCCAGAGGTCTGCGCGGGTTGTTGAGCCACACATCAACTCCAGCAACCATGAACTTGGCACTGCCCATGTCGTAGTTCTCCATAACGAATATCTTGCCCCTGAACTCGGGCATCAAGCTGACCTCATACACCCTCCTGAGAAACTCCTTACCGGCCTCGTCCATGGGGTGAGCCTTCCCCCCAAATACTATGTAAACTGGTCTCTCAGGGTCGTTGAGTATCTTCTTCAGCCTTTCGAGGTCGCTCAGGATGAGCGTTGCCCTCTTGTAGGTAGCAAAACGCCTAGCAAAGCCTATTATGAGAGCGTTCTCATCCATAGCCGGGATCGGGTCGTCTATCCCAAGCCTTTCATTCCTCTCTATTGCCTTCCTCCTGAGGAGCTCGATGAACTGCCTCTTGGCTTCGAGGTGGGCCTCCCAGAGTTCTTCGTTGGGGATTTTCTCCACCGCATACCAGATGCCCTCAATGTTGGTGTGCTCGCGCCAGACCTTGCCTATGTAGCGGTCGAAGAGCTTGCGCATCTCGTTGTGCACCCAGGTCATCGTGTGAACGCCGTTGGTTATACCCTCGATGGGTATCTCGTTGAGGGGAACCCCAGGCCAGAGAGCCTTCCACATCTTCTTGCTTACCTCGGCGTGGAGCTGACTGACACCGTTGACATAGCTGGAAGTCCTTATTGCCAGAAGTGTCATGTTAAGTTGGTCGCCCTCGCGACCAAGTTCGAGAAGTTCATCTCTTCCGGCCAAGAAACCCGAGAGCCTCCTCTTTACCTCCCCAATCGGGAACCTGTCGTGACCAGCGGGAACCGGAGTGTGGGTCGTGAATATCGTCGTCCCCCTCACGAGGCTTAGGGCCTCGGTGAAGGTAAGACCTTCGTCCATGTACCAGGCTATCCTCTGGAGATTCGCAAAGGCAGGATGCCCCTCGTTGAGGTGGACAACACCGGGTTCTATCCCCAGAGCCTTGAGCAGCCTCATTCCACCTATTCCAAGGAGTATTTCCTGCCTTATCCTCTTGTCCATCTCGGCGTTGTAGAGGTAGTCGCATATCGTCCTGTCGTCTGGACTGTTCTCGGGAACATCAGTGTCGAGGAGATAAATTTTCACGCGCCCGACATTGACCTCGAAGGCCCTCGCGTAGACGATCCTGTCCTCTATTGGAACCTCAATCAGGAGCCTGTTGCCGTTCCTGTCGAGAACTGGATTGAGGGGCATCTCCTCCGGGTGGTGCTCGGGAAATATCTCTCTCTGCTTGCCGTCCCTGTCTATTTCCTGCTTGAAGTAGCCGTGCTTGTAGAGAAGGCCCACCGCTATGAAGGGCAGCCCAAGGTCGCTCGCGGTCTTAACGTGGTCACCAGCCAGTATTCCAAGACCACCGGAATAAATCGGGAGGCTCTTGCTTATGCCGTACTCCATACACAGATAGACTATCGGCTTGTCCCACTTGGGGTAGTTCGTGGAGAACCAGGTCGAGGTGGGGTTCATATAGCCCTCGAACTGTTCCATAACGAGATCGTAGAGGGTCATGAAGTCGTCGTCCCTGAGGAGCTCCTTAAACTTCTCCCCGGGCGTGTCCAGGAGGAGCTTAACTGGGTTCTTATACTCACTCCAGAGATCTGGGTCGATGTGCTCCCAGAGCTTTGTGGCCCTCCTGTTCCAGCTCCACCAGTAGTTGTATGCTAGCTCTGCAAGCCCAGCCAGGGGAAACGGAAGCTTTCTCCGTATTTCATTCTGAATATACTGAAAGCTCTCGGCCATTTCAACCCACCTTATATCATTGGTGGTGATACTAAGGTTTCGTCCTTTAAAAATTCTCCCATCGTTGAGTGACGAAAAAAGTGTAGAAAAGGTTAAGAGCCCTCAAGGACAAAGGGACTGATGTAGTTGCCATATCTGGCTCTAGCTTTAAGGAGTCTTTCCCTCTCTTCATCCAGAACCTTGAAAAGCTCTTCTGGAGCGTCTCCAACCTTCCCGCGGTAAGTCTTTTCAATCCTCTCTATCTTGGCAAGCAACTCGGGAACCCTTATCGTGAACTGCTTCTCATAGTCCTCCCTTGTATAGTCCTTGTTCAGAACGTCTTTGAAGAGCTTCGCGAGGTCACTGTACCTCGGGATGTAGCCTATTGGGGTCTCTATAGCATCAACATCGCCGTGAACCCTCAGCTCCATCCACTTGAGCCAGACTGCCTTGTCCAGCTTGTGATTCAGCCAGTTGCCATTCCCGTCCCGGAGGAAGTAGTTGACGGCAAATATCTTGGGTGCCCTCTTCAGCCCCCTACCGAACTCAAGGTAGTTCCTGAGGTAGTCGCCGAGGTGGACGCTCATGAAGTCAAGGATGGCCATCGGGTTGAAGGCCCTCACTCCTTCCTTACCGAGGGTAGCTGCGGTCGTCTCACTCTCAAGGGATGCCCCCATGGTTACGACCCCGTGCTCCCAGTTGAAGGCCTCCCTCACCGATGGCCACGTGTCGGCGTCTCTCCCGCCGAATATTATGCCTCCGATTTCAACACCACATGGGTTCTCAAGGGCCTCAAGATCGGCGTTGGGGAAATGCTCAAGCGAAACTGTAAAGCGTGCATTCTTGTGGCTCGGCGGTATCTCTTTGCCCTCTTTGTCCTTCTTGCCACGCCACCACTTCCCGCTGTGGTTCTCGCCCTCATCAGGGATCTCAATTCCCATGTCGTTCCAGTAGGGCTTTCCGTCCTTAACAAGGACGTTGGAGAAGATTATCTCGACCGGCGAGTGAAGAACCTGCCATATTATCGGGTCGTCCTCCGGGTTTACCCCTTGGATTATACCGAAGACTCCTTTCTCGACGTTGGCCCCCCTGGCCACGCCGTTAACAGGGAGAATGAAGGTCAAATCATCACCAACTATGTTCTCCCAGGGTATCATCGCCGTCGAGGTTTTTCCGCACATGCTTGGGTAGGCTCCGGTGAAGTAGGTTTTTCTGCCGTGGGGGCCGTTTACCCTCATCAGGAACATGTGCTCGCTGAGCCAGCCCTCCCTGACGGCTTTCTGTATTGTAAGCCTGAAGGCAAGCTTCTTGAGACCTATCGTGTTCCCGCCGTACTGTGTGTTGACGGAATAAACGGTCTCGTCTTCAAGGTCGATGTATATCCTCCTCTCGTCGAGGTCCCTGCTGGTCTTCCTCTCGTCGAGCTCACCCTCGCTGTGAACGAAGCGGAAGAATCTTGCCTCCCTTCCAAGCCTCTTGAACTCCTCGTAGCCCTTCCGGTAGAGGATGAATTCGGAGTGGGCAACGTAGGCCGAATCGGTAAGCTGAACAGCCGGGATAGTGAAGATCGAGTTTTTAGGTCCAAGGACGAAGAAGCATACAAAAAGCTCTTTGCCATGCATTATCCCCTTCATAATCTCCTTTATCTCCCTGAGACCTTCGTCCCTGTCCTTCGTGTTAAGGAAGGGAAGTCCCCTGCCTCCCGGCGTCAGTATGGCCGTATGAGCCTTGTCCCTCGCCTGGTCGTAGTAGTTGTCGTAGTGGACTGTGTGGTTCGGCGTTTCGAGCATCTTCTCCTCCCCGTAATAGAGAGCCTTCCAGCGGACGTACTGCTCGTCTTCCTCGCTGTCGGTGCAGACGAAGACCCTCTCAGGTTCGAGCCACTCAATCCACTCGGCCAAAAAAGCGTGCAGTTCGGGGTTGTCTATGGCCTTTATTTTCTCGAACTGCCCTTTATCAAGGAGCTTTTCAAGCCTTTCGAGGGGCTTCATGTTATCGCCTCCTAGACCAGTTAGTGGGTGTCTTAAAATAGTTGCCGGGGCATATAGAGTTCATTACTGCCCTAAATAGGGAGATAATGAACATGGTAAAGTATTTTAACGCTATTTGATACACATTTAGGTGGTGCACGGTATGAAAGCAGTGATTCTCGCCGGATGGAGTGATGTGAGGATAGAGAGAAACGTTAAAATTGGGCGCTCCGTTATCTTCCCAGGGACGGTCATTGAAGAGGAAAGCGAAATCAGGAATGCGATAATAGGGGTGAACGTTCACGTGGGCAAAGATGTTGTAGCACGGCTGGAGAGCGTTGTATGGGGCAACACACTGATAGAGGAGTTCAGCAAGATTAGCTCGAACGTCAAGATACGGGTTGAAAGTATGATACTCCCGGACTGAGGTGATGAAGGTGGAGGTGTACTACTCTCAGAGGTTTAACCCCGAGGAGCTCGCCCTTCTTGGAAGGGCCATAGGAACGGTCTCCCACGGCACTATAGTGGTCGGTAGGGACGGGAGGGCCATATCGAGGTACGGAAAGAGGGCGATGGTTGTGGGCATAGTGAGTACGGGCTCGACCATAATGGACGTCCGCCTCATTCCATTGATAGCCCTGAAGGACTTCGCCCACAGAAAGGGACTCCCTCTGGCTTACGTCTATTACTACAACGGCGTCCGCGTTTACGTAAGCGGGATAGACGTTGACGAAATAGAGACGATCCTGGAAAGCAGGAGCTTTATAGAGGCTCACCCAAACGACATAGGGGCAACTGTCTACTACCCCAACGCCTTGGATGACTTCCTCCACGAGGTCTTCAAGCACTACAACTTCAAAGTCGAGGGGAAGGCCCTTGTGGACGCTATGAACACGCCGGCGGTGCTCTTCTTCCCGCGCATGAGCGACCACTTTGGCTTCGAGGTTGAGCTTATGAACGACATGATGACCAGCTACCTCCCGCCCAAGCCAAGGGAGGTCTTCCTCCACAAGCTGGCCAAGGGGGACTACACCTTCGGTCTCAGGTTCCGCCCGGAAGGGGTCGTTGAGTTCCACTACAAAGGGGAAGAGAAGGAGTTCGGAAGCATATGGAAGCTCCTGGACCATATGAAGGGCGCCCTCTGATTTTTGATTTTCTTCAACAACCTTATAAACAATTGTTCGGTGGATAGCCGTCATAACTCTACCCGGGAGGTGTCATCGGTGGGAACGTTCATAGTGCTTGAGGGCATTGACGGTGCCGGAAAGTCAACCCAGGCCAGGCTTCTGGCAGAGTGGTTTGAGGAACGGGGATACGAGGCCGTCCTGACAAAGGAGCCGACTGATACTGCCTTTGGGAGACTCATAAGGAGGCTCGTTCTCACCGGCGGAAGGGAGGGCATAATAGACGGTGCTAAAATAAGTCACGAAGCCGAGGCTCTCCTCTTCGCAGCAGACAGAGCGGAGCACGTTGACAAGCTGATAAAACCGGCCCTCCAGGCGGGTAAGGTCGTAATATCGGACAGGTACTTTTACTCCTCGCTGGCCTATCAGTGGGCCAGGGGGCTCGACTTGGAGTGGCTCATAGACCTGAACCGCTTCGCGGTGAGGCCGGATTTGGTGATACTCCTGGACTTACCCGCTAGGGAGAGCATTAAGAGGCTCAGGAGCAGGAAGATAAAGAGCGAGTTCGACAAGATATTCGAGCTCCAGAAGAGGGTCCGGGAAAACTACCTGAAGCTCGCCGAGAGGTTCCCCGAGATTAAGATAGTGAACGCCCTCGATGATGTTGAAACCGTCCACAGTCAGGTTGTCGCCCTCATAGAGACCCTGCTGGGAGAATAAACTGGAGCCCCGGGCGGGATTTGAACCCGCGACCGGCGGATTACAAGTCCGCCGCCCCGCCA
>NZ_JALTCZ010000203.1 GCF_027008145.1 Thermococcus sp.
GGTTGAGGAGCGCGTTAAGAGCTTTACCGAGGTCAACCTCGGCTACACCTTCGAGCTTGCAAAGCAGGAAGCGGAGCGCTGTCTGCAGTGTCCGGTCGAGTACGCCCCGTGCATCAAGGGCTGCCCCGTTCACATAAACATCCCGGCCTTCATAGCCAAAATAAAGGAGGGTGATATCAAGGAAGCCCTGAGGATAATCTGGAACGACAACACCCTGCCGGCCATTACCGGGAGGGTTTGCCCCCAGGAGGACCAGTGCGAGGGGGCCTGCGTGGTTGGAAAGGTTGGACGGGCGGTTGACATCGGCAAGCTCGAGAGGTTTGTGGCCGACTACGCGCGCGAGCACGGCATCGAGGGGGAACTGCTGAAGGAGATGGCCCCAAAGGCATGCGGAAAGGGCAAAGTGGCGGTGGTTGGAGCCGGTCCGGCTGGACTCACCTGCGCTGGAGAACTTGCGAAGCTCGGCTATGAGGTTACCATCTACGAGGCACTGCACAGCCCCGGCGGGGTTTTGGCCTATGGGATTCCCGAGTTCAGACTGCCCAAGGACATCCTTGAGCACGAGCTTGATAAGCTCCGGAAGCTCGGCGTTAGAATCCTCACAGACCACGTCGTCGGAAGAACGGTCACCCTCGAGGAACTCCTCCAGGAGTACGACGCGGTCTTCATCGGAACCGGGGCCGGAACGCCGAAGCTCCTCAACATCCCGGGCATACTCCTCGGGAGGATTTACAGCGCCAACGAGTTCCTTACGAGGGTCAACCTCATGAAAGCCTACAAGTTCCCCGAGTACGATACGCCGATAGCGGTGGGGGAGAAAGTTGTCGTCATCGGGGCCGGAAACACCGCGATGGACGCAGCCCGCTCCGCCCTGAGGTTGGGTGCAGAAGTTACGATAGCCTACCGCCGCGGTGAGGAGGACATGACGGCTCGCGTTGAGGAAATTCAACATGCTGAGGAAGAAGGCGTGAAGTTCGAGTTCTTCCTCAATCCTGTGGAGTTCATTGGAGACGAGGAAGGCAGGGTGAAGGCGGTTAAGTTTGAGAAGATGCGCCCGCTTGAGGAGCGCGACAAGCGCGGGAAGAGGAAGATAGTCGGCGCCGGTGAGTACGTCACGCTCGAGGCCGACACGGTGATCATAGCGATAGGCCTCGAACCCAACAGGATAATCAGCGAGGCTACCGGTTTGAAGACCAACCCTAACGGAACCCTTGTCGTTGGCGAGAACCTCATGACGAGCATTCCGGGTGTTTTCGCCGGCGGTGACGCGATAAGGGGCGAGGCAACCGTCATCCTCGCTATGGGCGACGGAAAGAGGGCCGCGAAGGCGATATGCGACTACATTGAGGAGAAGAGGAAGGCCAGCGCCTGATTACCACTCCCTTTTTCTGCTCCCGACGAACAGCCCCGTCTTCAGGTAGGCCATGTACTCGTCGTGGGCGAACTTGAAGCTGAAGGCCTGCGTTTCCTCCGGTGAGAGCCACTCAATCTCCTCGGGAATTCCCTCCACCCAGACGTAGACGAGGCCGTCTTTATCGCGCGCTATCAGGAGGGTGTACACGGGTTTTCCAAGCTCCTGGGCGAGCTTTACCTCTCTCCCTACCAGCGAGGTGAACTTTCCGAGTGGCGCGACGGCAACGAAGATTTCTGCGTCCTTTATCCTGCCGCTCGTGTCCCTCAGGCCGTAGTCCGAAGGGACGAGGATGTTGTTGGAGTTAAATTTCTCCTCTATAAGCTCAAGGATCGCCTTCTCTGTCTTCGTATGGTAGAGGAATGTAGGCTCGCTCAGGTAGACGAAAGGCCCGTGCCGCTCCTTCTTCTTTCTCAAAAACCCAAGCATTAAACCACCTCAGGTGGGGATAATGTCATCATCTCTCAGGAGGGATGACACTCATCATCGGTTCGCAGTTCAAATCTCCCTTCTAAGGACTTCTTTCGGCCAAAGGGGGCTTTTCCGAGGAGCAGATGTCATCGGTTGAAGGTGCCTCATCATCCCACCCCTTCGAAAGTGCTCTAGAAAGGAGGGGTTAAAAGGTTTTGGCGTCTTGGAGGTGGTACAAAACATTTATATTCAAAAATTCTCATTTTCATTCAGTTATATTGGGATTATAGTGAGAAAATATGAATACCGTGAGGGTCTTGAGGCGGCTCTCAGAACTGGGAGATGTCTTCACCAAGAAGGAGGCCCAAGAAAAGCTCGGCATGAGCACGAAGCAGTTAAACTACTACCTTGAGGCGCTCCTCAGAGAGGGGTTTCTCCGGAGAGTCGCCAAGGGCATCTATACTCTTTCCCTAGAACCTGGGAGAGCATCTTCTCCCCATGAGTTTGTTCTAGCCCAGATTTTGGTACCCAACGGGGCAGTTGCATACTGGTCAGCCCTGAACTACTATGGAATGACCGAGCAGATTCCCCAAACGGTTTTCATTCAAACTCCCGTAAAGAGAGGCTATCGGAAGCTCCTAATCGTCGACGGCAAGAGGTTTAAGGTGATCGTAGTCAGTCCTGAGAAGTTTTTTGGAATCAGTGCTATACGTCTTGGACGCAGAAAGGTTCGGATAACAGATCCAGAAAAGACGGTAGTGGACTGTTTGGACAAGCCTAAGTATTGCGGGGGAATAATCGAGGTTCTTAAGGCCCTCAAGAACGCGAGGCTGGATTATGAAAAGTTGCTTGAGTATGCTGAAAGAATGAAGAGCAGGGCCGTTCTGAAGCGTTTGGGATTTTTGAGCGAGAGATTAGCGCTTGGGATTGAGAAGGAGATTAGGCTCTCTGAAAGGGACCGGAAGAGCTTTGCACTCCTTGACCCTTCAATGCCCCCCGGAGGCCGTTTTAACTATCGGTGGGGCCTTCGAGTCAACGTTCCGGATGATTACTGGGAGGAGGTAGAATGATTAAGGACGAGATAAAAGTCCGGAGTTCCGAGCTTGGAGTTCCAGTCTCAACCGTGGAGAAGGACTATGCCATAAGCTGGATGCTCTACGGTCTCTGGAAGTCGAAGTTCTGGAGGGTATTGGCTTTTAAGGGAGGTACCTGCCTGAAAAAGGCTTACTTTCCGGACTACAGGTTTTCTGAGGACCTTGATTAGACTCTGCTTTTGGAGGAGCCAAATCCGGAATACATCCAAGCCAAAATCGCCGAGGCCGTTGAAGCAGCCAGCGAAGGACCCCTTCAGTTCCTGGATTTTGAGCTGAGGCCGAGATATGGGGTGAAGCTTTTCAAGGGAGAGCTTCTTGGATTTGAAGTTCGGGTCCCGTTTAGACTGCTCAGCAGGACTGGAAATCCGCCGAAGATCAAAATGGACATAACTCTGGAAAAGTACGAGAAGATACTGCTGCCTCTTCAAGAAAGGTCGATTCTGCATGGTTATTCGGACAGCCCAAGGTTTTCTGTGGTAAGCGTTAGGGCTTACAGCCTGGAGGAGATTTTAGCTGAGAAAATAAGGTCCCTGTTTCAGAGGACGAGGCCAAGGGACTTGTACGATATATGGTTTTTGAAAAATGCTGCTGATTTGGCGAGTGTGGCTCAGATACTCCGTCCCAAGTTCGGGGCTAAGGGAGTTGAGCCGGATGTGGATACCCTTCAAGGCAGAAGGCCTTACTATGAAAGGGCATGGGAGAGCAGTCTGGGCCATCAGCTGAGGGAACTGCCAGAGTTTGATGCCGTGTGGAACGATGTTATGGGCTTTTTGGAGAAAATCATCAGAAGGCTTAGCTCTTGGCCTTGAGGCATGCCTTATTAAACCTTTAGCCCAAACATTGCCTGGTGATAAAATGCGCGTCATCCCCCTCGCCTCGGAAAGTCTGGGCGTGAGAAGCTTAGCAACGTTCGTCGAGGCCTCAGGAGTGAAAATCCTCATCGATCCTGGTGTCGCCCTCGGGCCGAAGCGCTACGGCCTTCCTCCTGCGGAAATCGAGCTGGAAACCCTCCAGAGGATGAGGAAAAAGCTCCAGGGTTACGCAAAAAGGGCCGACGTGGTGACCGTCTCCCACTACCACTACGACCACCACACACCCTTCTTTGAGGGTCTCTACGAA
>NZ_JALTCZ010000204.1 GCF_027008145.1 Thermococcus sp.
CGTGATTATAGGACTCGAATCTGGGTGTATCATAGATGCCAAGGAACTTGCATAGGCGATTTTCTCCACATTGAACAGCCTTGCGGCTTCAAGTATGTTATAAGTGCCGGTGAAGTTAACCTCATAACAGGTCCAGGGATCGCTTTCACACATTAGGCTGAGCATTGCTGCGAGATGGATAATCCCGTCGGGACGATACTCTCTAAAGGCATTTTCAACGTGGCTCCTAATTGAGATATCCCCCTTCACAAATCTGGCGATTTCCTTCAACTCCCCCTGAGGCTCACGGCGTCCGATAATGACGATTTCCTCCCCCCTCTTTGCTAGCTCCTTAACTACTTCCCTGCCTATAAATCCTGTACCTCCAGTAACTAGGATCGTCATAAAATCACCCTAATGTTCATTAGGGTGGCAAAATATATAAATATTTGGATGGTTTTATCCAAATATTGTTTCATGTATACCCGAGCGGGATCCATAAACGTTTTAACTAAGGCCTTACTCAAGATATCAGAGGTGAGAATATGGCAAGGTGCCCGCTCTGCGGGAAGCCCCTCAACTGGGCGGAGCTTGTTGGACAAATGTTGACCCTGAAAAACGCCGAGAAAATTTTAACCGAGAGGGAGCTCTTCCTTAAAACTCTGGAGAACTTTACCTTCAAGTGCCCCCACTGCGGAGAGAAGTTCTACGGCAGATACCTCCCGAGGGAGGAAGCCGAGAAGGTATTCGAGCTCCTCAACGAGTTCAAGGAGCCAATAGACTGGGAGAAGAGAAAGGTTCGCCTGAGGCTCAACAGTCTCCTGGCCCTCGACACGATGCTTGAGCAGTGGGACAGAAAGGTGAAAGGGTAGGTTTTTTAGTATTCCCGCCCTAAACCCCTCAGGTGAAGGGAGTGGAGAAAGTAGCCGAAAGGCTCCGGGTAGGCGATTACAGGGGCTCCCTCAGAGAGGCCCTCACCGTTGAAGACCCCCTCAGGAAACTCGTTGCTCTCCTAAGGGTTCTGGAGGAATTCCCCAGGGAGGAGGTTCTCTACCACATGCTGGAAACCCTAGATGGGATAGGGGACACCCCGGGGAAGGCCCTAGGCCTTTCGATAGTCGGAAGGGGCCTCTACTCCCTAGACAGGGAGATTGATGCGGAGAACTACTTCGAGCGCGCCATACAGCTGGCGAGGAGAATACGCTCCCCAAAGCTTAGGGGGGAAGTCCTTGGGGGGATAGCGAGGAACCTCGCCCGCTCCGACAGGTACACCGACGCTTACCTTCTCTTCTGTGAGGCCGTTGAGACCCTAAACTCATCGAGAGGCTTCTCCTCTGGCGTAATCTCCTCCCTCCTCAAGCTAGCGAGACTAATCGAGAGAAGTGCCGACGAAACCGGTAGCGACGTGGCCCTCAACCTCTACCGCCTCGCTCGAGACGTCTACGAGTCAGCACACTTCCAGCTACAGGCGAGGTATCTTGAGGAGAAGATAACCCTCATAGAAGACCTCAGGAAGAGGGGAAGACGGGTAATAGACGAGCTGATAGAGAAGGGCGAAGCCTCAAGGGCAGTTGGACTTATGCGCTTCCTTGAACCCGAGGAGAGGGCTTTGGAACTGCTGAAGCTCGCCTACTGGCTGTTCCTCCACGGGAGAGAGGGGCTCGCGAAGGAAGTGCTCGGTGATGCCCTAGACCTCATGCTCGTCGGGAAGTTCACCCCGAAGGACGCCGAGATTGCTGGAATAGTGCACTCCCTCCTCAGGATAGGCCGTCTTGAGGAGCCCCTCATCCTAGCCGGCCTCGTGAGGGATAGAAAGTTGACCTCTGAACTTCTGGGGGAGATAGCGGTCGCCTACGCACGCGTCGGTGACGAGGGAAGGGCGAGGGCCATTGCCGAGGGGATAAGCGACGAAAGCATTAAGAACCGCGTTTTGAAAGCCCTTCAGGGTGGTGAAGGTGTGGAACACGAGCAGGGATTACCGCTTACTGGTGGCGGAGAAGGCGATAGAGCTCTTCCTGAAGACGATAGAAGGGGCAAAGTTCAAGGGACACTGGGACAAGAAGAGGACGATTCAGCTGGCGAAGGAGATGCTCCCTGAGATACAGGCGATGCGCTACAGCTACATAGAGCCAAAGGAACTCATCGAAACTCCCCAGATGAAGGCCCTTAAGGAGAAGGCCGTTGAGATAATCGAGGCCCTCGGTGGTGGGGACTGGCACCACAAGTTCATAAGCAACGCCTCCAAGGACGAGCGCGAGAAGGTCGAAGAGCAGGTAGCCAAAATACGCTTCTTCCTCAACACGATTCTCGGCCTCGACAAGAGACTCGCCCTCGGGAGGATAAATGACCCTGTCATAGCAGTTGACATAAGAGTCGGCGAGGTGATGAGCGTCGCCAAACATCCGAACGCCGATCGCCTGCTTGTCACCAACGTTAACATCGGCGATAGAGCTGTTACCATCGTGACAAACGATTTAAGCGTTAAGGAAGGAAACCGCGTTGCCGTTGCACTCCTCCCACCGGCGAACTTCCGCGGAATAGTTAGCGAGGGCATGTTCCTTGGCGCTGGAGAAGGCATTCTAAAGGACGTTAAAGGAGAAATCGGGGGGCTTCCAAAGGGTATCCCACTTGAAGCGCTCAATGAGACGAGGAACCTTGTGGAGGCGTTTTTGAAGGGATAAGTTTTGTTTTCTGTTTGGATGTATTCACTAGCTTACTCGATTACTCTTTTTCCTTTAGGCCTATTCTCGTCGGAAAACAAGATTCCGAATAAATTTATATTCGAAAAGAAGGGAAGATATATTGTTAACTATAAGAGGAAAGTCTTATAAAGATAAAGTGAATAAATTATACTGAAGACAATCCATAGAGATGAACCACTTGAGATGGAAGCCACTGTTCGCAGTCCTTTTAGGGCTGTTGATGGTTGGAGTCATGGTGAGGAATGTAAGTGCCGCTGCACTGAATAAATCCTCTCTTCCAGCGACGACAACGACAATATCGAATGGAATGTTAACCATTACAATTCTTGATAATCATTATAATGAGACGATTTTAGAACAGGAAGTTAAAGGGCCAAATGAGCTTAGATTTGAGGCTCTATATACATCTGCATCCAAGAATGGAGTTAATATCAGCAAGTTCATGGAATATCTAAGTGAGTATTCTTGGAACACTATGAGACCACTAAGTTATCAGGACGTCAAGAGGCTTCTTCTGGATTTTTCAAGAAAAGACGGCATTAATCTTAAGGATATCGCCACTAAAACTGGAGTTAATTTGGACTTCCCAACTATGCAGGAGATTACAAAAGTGCTTCCGTTAGAGAACAAATCTCAAAAAATACCTACCTCACTTCAGCCATTAACTTCTAACAGCATTGATCATATATACGACTATTATGGTAATTCAGTTCTAAATCAAGTTAAATATCCAGCAACTTTTTATATATTCAGCACACTTTGTTGGCACTTATGCGTCTGTGTCTCTGAATAATGGAAAGGGCTACTCTTTTACATGGACATTTTATAAGAGTAAACAAGAAGTAAAAAATTGGATTGAGATTTATCTTGCCAAAAATTACAACATCAAACCTTATGAACTCAAGTTAGTTCATGTTAAGTATTTTATCCAGGGTCAGAGCACTTGGATGAAAAGATACTCCACAATAGTGCACTTTAACAATGCTCCAGTACCAAAATATATTCTTCTTGAACTTTGGAGTGAAGCTACTTACAGGTATTCAACTGGCTCATGGGATATACATGGGTATCCGGATGATAGTGACGGAGGAACTTGGAGAATAACAGGACACTCAATAAGAGCTTTAGCAGGATTTGCTTTATATTCACCGTATCCTTCAGAATCATTTAGATCTTTTGGAGGAGGAAGCGAAACGCATGTAAGATTAATCTTATTCTCTAATATATGGAATCAAGAAAGGTTAGAGGGGGTGGGTGATTGGTGGTAAGGTCTTCATATCTTGTGGTAGTTATGCTTTCTTTTCTTTTTATCGGGATGCTAGCGTACCATGGCTACGCACGCCACAGTTGTTGCTTAAGTTCATATAAGAAAAGTGACGCCAGAGATAATATCACAAACTCTACCATCTACATCAAAGATGAGAAACATGTACAATGTCCCCTGTTGAAATACGGTTATTATGCAGGAGAATCAATCGGAGTTTTCAACGGCACGGAGGTGTATAAAGTAAGCAATGGATTCGCGATTAGAGTTAAGAACTCAAGCTACCTAATCAACGCGAGTGAGGTCTTTTTCTTCAACTGGGGCTTCGTTGCCGTCAGGAATGAGAGCAAAGTTAGTACCGTTCCCCTCATAAAGTTCAGCGTTGGCCAGTACGGCAAAACGAACATGAGCACCGGCAACTTAACCGCAGAGGTCCCGGTTGTTGTTCTGAGGGCTTGCAGTTACGATGGAAAGCCCCTCTGGAACCTCACCCTTTCCGGCTACGCTTGGGCCTACGATGATAGGGAATACGGTATTGAAGCAAACGGAACAGTGGCTCCAGTAGTCCTTGCAACGAATACGAGCGACTACCTCTACGTCCTCGTTTATCAGACCTCCCCAAGACAGTTCTCAGACCTCAGAAGGTATGCACCGGAGGATTACTTCTACGTTTTCGGCAAAAACGGAACGGTTAGAAAGTTTGACCTTGGCGGGGGTTACGTCCCCATCAGAAACGCGTTTTTGGTTTCCAACGGTAGCTACGTCCTCATGGGACTTGAGCAACCCCAGCTCGATGGCTCGCCTCAATCCGGCTACGTCATGATTCTGAACGGAACAAAAGTAGTTTGGAGCAGACTCTTCCAGATGAACGACCCAAGCTGTCTCTGCTACGTGGTTCCCGGCTGGGGCAGGATTGACGAGAAAGGCTGTGCCGTCTTCGGCCTCTACGATGGTGAAGGTCGATACTGCAACGGGACGCTGACGTTTCACCGGAACTCCGACGGGTGAGTGTTGGGGATAATGGGAATCGTCCTAACCCCTCTTGTGGCCTACGCCCTGCTCTTCGTGCTCCCGGCGGTATACGATGAGATGCCCCGCGAAAAGGCCGACCTCATAGCGGCCATTCTGTACGCCATCGTCCTGCTTCCGTCTTCCTTCTACTTCACCTTCGTAAGTGCTGCGATGATCGACACCTTTGGAATCGACGCATACCTCCCCGCGCCCCTAGACCTGCTTGCGATACTCCTCCTCGCGTCAACGATGGCCACTGCCATAGCATCTATTCCGCTCCTGCTAATAAGGAAGAAAAGGGGATAAGGAGGGCAGTTGCCGGGATTTTCGCGGCTTACCTTTTCCTCGACTTGGTTGTCCTGCTTCTCTTTGGTGCTATTGGCTCCTGAACTCCCTCCTCTTCCCCACTACCTCTAAGGCCCTCTTCGCGTCTTCCCTGAACTCGGGGAGGCCGAGTTCGTCCATCGTCTCGGGCAACGGGACGCCAAGCTCTTCGTCCCAGCCCCTCAGCCTGTAAAACTCCCTTCTGGCCTCAAGGAAGTCGTTGTGGTCAATGAAGGCCGCGTTGCCCTCAGCTGGGCCATCAGGTTCTGGCTCCCACCAGCGCGGCGGAATAACGTCGTCAAGAGGCGGCGTAACCCAGTCGAGGGCGTTGTGTATGCGTGCGATGCTTTCAACGCCCCAGGCCCTCTTTCTCAGCTCCTCAACCGTCCACTCCTCACCGGTAACAAGGGAGTATAACCTCGCGAGGTCTTCAAGTTTGTAGGGCACGAACTTGCATGTTCCAAGCATGTCCGTGATGTAACTTTCATCCCTGTCCTCTATGAGCGATGGCACAAGCTCTTTGGCAGGCCCCTGGTTCGGGAGTTGGTGGGGCCTCGGCCAGCCGCGGAGATGGGAAGCGCCAACGTCAGCTGTGGCGTAGCTTAAGGCGTACGTCCTCCTTCCGCGCGGGTCCCATGCCGGTGCTTCCATTCCCTTGACGTGGACAGCTAAGTGGCAGCCCCTGCCTAAGCGCTCACAGGCCCTCTTAACGCCGTCCGCTAAGACGGCCCCGAATCCCTTCCTCTCGGCCATAAGTCTGATGAGCTTTTCCTCGGCTTCCTCGTCACCAAACCCCCTCACGGTGAAGCCTATCTCGTCCTCGCTTATTAGGTTCCTCTCTACCATCTCGAAGAGCCAGCCTATCGTTGCTCCCGTCGCTATGCTGTCTAATCCAAGGTTGTTGACGAGCCAGTTGAAGTAGGCCACCGCTGGAAAGTTGAAGACACCCGTAGCTGCTCCCAGCATTGCTATGCTCTCATATTCGGGCTTTACGTGGACTTTCTTACCCTTGTATTCCACCTCGACGTAGCGAGCGCACTTTATGGGACAACTCTTGCCGTGAACAAACCATTCAGGCTCTATCTCGTACTTCTTGACCTCGTCACCGGCTAACTTGCTCGCCAGCTCATCGGGAACGTAGGGCCTTGAGAAGTTGTAGGCCGGGCTCATGCCGAGGGAAGCGGCGCTCCTCAGGGCGTCGGTGGTGCCGTAGCTCCTCGTGTGCTCGTACTTGGGATTCGTGGCAAACTCGTTGTAGAACTCGTTCCAGAGCCTCTGAAACTCCCCGGGGTTAGCAACCCCCGGCTTTGTTCCCGGTTCAACAACAACTGCCTTAACCCTCTTGCTCCCGAGGACTGCACCGAGTCCACCCCTACCGCTGGCCCTCTCGGTGTCGTAGATTACGTTGGCAATCCTGCTGAGCTTCTCTCCGGCAGGGCCAGTTAAAGCGATGCTCGCCTTCGGGTGCTCCCTCCAGATTTCCCTGGCAACTTCATAGTTGCCCCTGCCCCAGAGGTGTTCAGCCGGGAGAATCTCAACCTTCCCGTCGTGGACGTATAGGTAAACGGGCCCCTTGCTCTTCCCCTCGATTACCAGTGCGTCAAAGTGGCCCTTCAGCTTCGGCCCGAATGCATCGCCCCCGCTTGAGTCGCTGATGAGCCTCGTCTCCGGGCTCTTGCTCACAGCTATTACCTTGCTCGAACCCGGCACTAAACCCGTCATTCCCCCGGGCGCGAAGACGAACTTGTTTGCCGGACTGAGCGGATCGGTTCCGGGTGGAACCTCGCGGTAAATCAGGTAGTAGCCGAGGCCCTTTCCACCTATGAACCTCCTTATGACCTCGTCCGGCAGTTCTTCGTAGGTCACTTTCCCCTCGGTAAGGTTGACCCTCGCGATCCTGTTGTGGTAGCCGTACATCAGACACACCCTCTTGCTTTCTCTCTATCCTCCTTTGAAAGCCTCCAGCCCATAGCGCTGAAATTCTCCTCAAGGTGGGTCCTGTTGCCGGCCTTTGGTATCGCCACGACGTTCTCCTCCCAGATGAGGTAGTTCAAGGCCACCTGAGCAGACGTTTTCCCATAGGCCTTTCCAATCTCGGCCAGGCATTCATTTCTGGCGAGGGTCCCTTTTTCGAGTGGTGTATAAGCTATCAAAGTCATCTTCTCCCCCTTCATGTAGTCTAGAAGGCCCGTCGTTTCGGGCCACCTGTCTTTGAGAGAGTACTTGACCTCGTTGGCGACTATCTCGTACTTCTTCATAGCTTCCTGGCTCCTCTTGAGGAGCTCAAGGTCAAAGTTGCTGACGCCTATGTACCTAATGAGCCCCTCGTCAACGAGCTCCTCCAGCGCGTGGAGGGTCTCCTCTATTCTCCTAAAGTCATCAACTGGCCAGTGGAGGAGGTAGATGTCTATATAGGTTCCAAGCCTCTTTGCGCTCGCTCTCGCCGCTTTTTTGGCCTCACTGTAGCTGAAGTGGGTCGGCCAGACCTTGCTGATGATGAAAAGCTCCTCCCTCTCAAAGTCTTCAATGGCTTTTCCGACGAGCTCTTCGGAATGTCCTGCGCCGTAGAACTCCGCAGTATCAATGAGGTTTATCCCGAGCTCAAGGCCGTGCCTGAGAACCTCAATGCTTTCCCTGTCCTGGGAGTAGTCCGGAGTCTCCTTTCCTCCTATCCCCCACGTGCCCATGCCTATTGTGGTAACCCTATTATCACCTATCCTCTTGAGGTCAGAAACCTTCGCCATCTTCAACACCAATGAGATTAGGAATTCGAACTTAATTAAGGTTTCCGTCTGAACGCTAAGATAAAGAGACAAAAGTGAGAAGAATCAAGCCCCAAACTTTTCACTCCTGTTCATGAGATCCATCATTATCGGCACTATGTCATGGCCCTTTATCCTGCCGAGGCCTCCCTTCATGCATTCACGTTCGCCGAAAGCTTCACTGGAGTCAGTTCTGACGCCACCGCCAGCTATAAGGAGCGGAACCGGATCCCCGCTGTGATTCATTACCTCGCAGGGCGTTGAGTGGTCGCCTGTTATCGCTATCACCGTCTCCTCAAGGTCTATGTGCTCGATTATGTAACCTATCATCCTGTCGGCCTTCTCTATCATCTCGGTCTTGAGCTTGGGGTTGTTGTCGTGGCCCGCTGCATCTGTCGGCTTGAAGTGGAGGAACACGAAGTCGTAGTCCTTGAGCAACTCGACGGTCTTCCTGGCTTTGGCCATCTCGTCGGTGTCGTATTCCCCAGTTGCCCCCTTAGGGGTGTAAACGTCGAAGCCTATTGCCCTTGCAACCCCCTTAACGAGAGAAACAGCTATAACCGCTCCAGTCTTGACCTTCCACTGCTTCGTGAACTTCATCGGTATGTCAGGGTAAGTTCCAGCACCCCTGATCAGGAGGTAGTTCGCGACCGGCTTGCCCTCCTTCCTGCGCTTCTCGTTTATCGGGTGCTTCTCAAGAACTTCTCTGGCCCCTCTGACGAACTCTTCGAGGATCTCCGCTACCTTTTTGCTCTCCTCATCCTCCCATGTGAAGTCCTTGGGCGGCTTTCCTGCCTCGTGTGGATCGTTCTCTCCAACGCGGTAGCCTTTGGCCATGCCCTTAAGAACGAGCACAGCCCTGTGGCCGGTAGCTCCGGCGAAGATGAAGGGAACCGGCAGTTTAACGTTCTCCTGTATCGCCTTCGCCAGTTTGTGGGCTTCCTCGGTGTCTATCCTTCCGGCGCGCCTGTCTGTTATGATACCGTTCTCAATCGTCGCAAAGTTAACGCGGAAGGCTAAGTCGTCCTCGTCGAGATCGAGCCCAACCCCAAGCGCCTCAAGGAAGCCCCTTCCACGGTAGACCTTGTAGGGGTCGTAGCCGAATATGCTAAGGTGAGCGGTGTCACTTCCAGCCGGCTGCCCGGGCTTAATCGGATCCTGCTGGCCAAGGATTCCCATCTTTGCCAGTTTGTCCATGTTTGGCGTGTTAGCATACTCCAGTGGTGTCTTTCCGCCGAACTCTTTAATCGGCCTGTCGCCGAGACCGTCGAGGATTATGAGCAAACCTTTCCTCTGCTTCATACCTGCCACCGGAGGTGAGTAGGTGAGGCAGGTTAAAAGGTTTGCCGGCGGAAAGCTTATCAATGGCCGGGCTGACTCCGGGTGGGGAGGAAGATGGGGATTATAATCTGGGGCTCTGCAATAGCGGTCGGAATAGCACTCCTTGTAATATTTGGCGACAAGTTGTCTGATAAAATCGTCGAGGTGGCCAAGAAAGCCGGCGTTTCTCCCCTCGTTATAAGCCTCGTCATCATAAGCTTCGCCACGACCTTACCGGAGATAACGACGAGCGCCCTGGCGAGCTTTGAGGGTGCCGAAGGGATCGCACTCGGAAACGCCCTTGGGAGCATTTTCGCCAACATCGCCCTCATCCTCGGCCTAGCGTCCGTTATAAGGCCCCTCAAAGCGGGTGAAGGTGCCTACGAAAACTCCCTAGCCATGCTCCTCTCACTTGGTCTTGCAATGCTCCTCTCACTGGACGGAGTCCTCTCACGCCTCGATGGGGTTATCCTGCTCATTGCCTACGGTGTCTACCTCAGATGGCTTTACAGAAGACACGTCAAGCCCGGAAAAGGGAATGTCTCCGGGGGGAAGATGAAAGCAACTCCGATGGACTATGCACTGTTGCTAATCTACGGTGGACTGATGGTCGTTGGAGCTAGAATGGTCGTGTTTGGGGGCAAGAGCATCGCCGAGACTTTGAGTGTTCCAGAATACGTTATAGGAGCAACGATAGTTGCCATAGGGACTTCCCTCCCGGAGATGACGAACGCCCTCTACGGGGCCGTAAGAGAGCGCGGGAGCATAAGCGTCGGCAATATAATCGGAGCCAACATAATGAATGCCCTCGTTGTTTTGGGGATAGCTTCAATCATAAGGCCCCTCCCCACTGGGGCATCAACCATCACCGTGCTTTTAGTTCTCCTTGTGATGATACCGATGATAGCTTCCCTCAAGAGAAACCAGGGGCTTGGAAAGGGCATCGGGACTTACTTCCTTCTGCTCTATGCCATCTACCTGTACCTCCTCTTCTCGGGGGCGAGGCTATAAGTTTTTAAGTCCCTTTTCCTTTCCCAGCCGGAGGTGGGAGCTTGAAGATCCTCTGGGCACCGTGGAGGATAGAATACATACGCTCACCAAAGCACGACGGCTGCATCTTCTGCGACTTCCCGAAGGAGAACAGGGACAGGGACAGACTGATCCTCCACAGGGGAGAGAAGGCCTTCGTGATAATGAACAACTACCCCTACAACCCCGGCCACGTCATGATAGCCCCCTACAGACACGTCGGGAGATGGGAAGACCTGACCGATGAGGAGCTTTTGGAGATGATGAAGCTCTCCCAGCTCATGATACGGGCTATTAAGAAGGCTATGAAACCAGACGGCTTTAACCTTGGAGTTAACCTCGGCAGAGTGGCCGGAGCTGGAATAGAAGATCACATCCATCTCCATATAGTCCCCCGCTGGAACGGGGATACGAACTTCATGCCGGTAATAGCTGACACCAAGGTCATCCCCGAGTCCCTTCAGGATGCCTACGACGAGCTGAAGAGGACAATAAATGAAATTCTTCAGGAGTGAAGGATCAAACCTCTTCGAGCTTCTTCCTAACCTCCTCGGTGTTCCTCCGAGTTTCCTCAAGGGCACTCTTGAGCTTCTCAACCTCAACCCTGAAGTCGTTTAAAGTCTTGTTCACCTGGTAGAATGCAAAGATAAGCACCACAAGGATTATCAACCCGAGGATTATGCTTATCCACCCGCTTGGAGTTTGCATATGTTCACCTCCCCAAGGCATTTTTATCCCTCCAATCTCATTATCATCTCATTGTCAATGATTATCCGGAACTGCCTTGCTCTGTAGTACTTCTTGGCCCTCGAGTCGCCGGGTTCAAGTCGGAGTTCACTCTCAACCAGCCCAGCCTTCTCAAGTTTCTTGAGGTGGAGGTAGAGGAGCTGCCTCGATATGCCGAGCTCCTTTGCCAGCTCATAGACGTACCACTCCTTTTCGCAGAGCATCTTAAGTATCCTAACTCTGACCGGGTTCCCAAGGGCCTCACCGATTCTTACAAGCTCTTCGATGCTTTGTACCATGGCCATCACGCTGACGAACCTGATGAATGCTTGAGCAAAGCTCTACATAAAGAAAAGGTTGAGAAGGATAAAAGCCTTCCGCTGTTAGTAGAGCAGGGCGTAGAAGACGCCTCCGCCTATGAAGAGCGCGACAACGAGGACCAGCCCAAGGAGAGTGCGCGGATTAGAGCTCTTTTCTCTCCACGTTATCACGTTCCTGAGCATGCAGACCATTGGCCCCCAGTTTATGATTAGGTGGGTGGCAACTAAAGCCACCATGGCAAAGCCAAAGTAGGTGTGGAGGGCCTCCCAAGTCTCTTTGCCAAGCCCCAAGAATGTCCACGCAAAGTCTCTCGCGAGTCTTCCGCTCGGCGCGAGGTAGAGCGCTATCCCCGAGAGCCCCTCAATTACGAAGTCTATCGAGAGTAGCAGGTCAAGCGTCGGCTTGAGCCACTTAGGAACCCCCATCTTCCATCCCCCCACATTCATCAATATCCTCCCCACGGAAGATGCTGTGAGCTAAGAGATAACCCATCACTAGGGAAAGGCCAAGTATCATGAGTATGACCAAGATTTCCACCTCATACGTCCTCACTATCTCCTGCGGTCCCATCTCCAACCCCCCATGGTGCTGGTGCGACGTCATCTTTCGCCGACAGACTGAAAAAAAGAGGAAAAAAGCTTGATTATGACTTCCAAGCCCTTCACATCCATCCTCAATGCAATAGGAAGAGTGATCTCAGCCCCTGAGACACTCATCACCGGTGTTGCTTCCCCTCTTGGTCAGGCGTTTCATGCCATTGTGGCCGTGCTCCATGCCGTTTCCATGTCCCCTTTTGCCGTTTCTTGAGTCGTTCGCTTTCATTATGCCGTGTTCCTTACCTTCCACTCCGTGCATCATCTTTCCGCGTCCATCGTGACTGATTCCCTGTCCGTGCTTCTCTCCAGCCATCATCTTTCCGTGCCCGTTGTGACCGTTCTCGCCGCTGAGTATCTCGTCAACCTGCTCCTGCGGGAGAACCTGGGCGGTGTAGCTGATTCCCTGGGCCTCAAGGTTCCTCACGAAGGCCCTCAGGTGGTTCTCGCTTCCCTTCATGAGGTTGCTGTAAACGGCCTTTATGTCCTCGTTGTCCGTCTTGGCGATCCAGTCCTCAAGGTCCTTGATGTCGGTCTCCTCTATGAGTGCCCCAACTTTGAGCGCATCAACGGTGCTCCCGCTTCCCTGCTCGATCAGCTGGTCGTAGAGGGACTGAAGCTCCGGGTTCTCAAAGGTCCCGACCTCGTTAAGGGTATCCGGTGCCGTCAGGTTGTACTTCTCGATAAGGCCAAGTACCGCATTCATGTGCCTCTGCTCGCTTTGTGCAATCTTCTCGAAAACTTCAAGGCCAGTCTCGTTGTACAGCGTCAGGTAGACGTCCCTCGCGAGCTTCTCCTCCTCGACCATGTAAAGCAACCCGCTGGCCTCGTCATCGCTGAGCGGCGCGTAGTAGTCCGCGTAGCCCTTCTGGGCGGTTTCTTCTACAGCTGGGTTTGCTCCTAGGGTGCCCATATAGGCAGCGGCCCCTCCGAGCACTAGGCCAAAGAGGCCCAGCACCAGCAATCCAAACCCTGCCAACTTTTTCCTCATGTGTCTTCACCTCTCCATATGTAACTTTAATATTACATATGTATGCATAGTTTATAAAGTTTTCGGGTGCTGAGAAGGGAGGCGAGTATAGTCGATTTTCGCTGGTTATTGTTCTACAAAACAGGCAATATTTGGAGAAGGGGGAAGAGGAGATAAAAACCCTAAAGCTTCTCCGCCTTCACCGCGAACTTCTTGTTGAGGGGCAGTCCCTCGAAGAGCTCGCTCCCGAGCTCTACCACCGGGATGTCGGCCTCTATGACCGACTCCCCCTTATCCGTCCTCACCTTGAGACTCTTCAGCCTCCCATCCTCTATTCTTGCCGAGAGATAAGTGCCATCCTCGGCTCTCCCCTCAACGACGAAATCCGTCCCCAGCTCGACAGCGAGCCTCTTGAGAAACGCAGAAGCTGTTTCCGGCGTTATGTGCTCAACTTGCCCGCTTTCCCCTTCAATCTTCACACCGGGGCACTTCATCGAGGTGCAGAACTCCCTGATGGCCGTCGCTATTCCCCGGGCAAAGTTCTCCAGTGGCTTTCCCATCAAAGCTTCTCCAAAGCCCGCCCAGCTGGCCGTTACCCTGAGCTTTCCTCCAACCATCTTGAAGGTAACGGTGAGGATACCGCGCTCCCCCCTGAAGGTGTATATCGCTTCCCTTTCACCAAAGCCGACGTCAAACTCGAACTCGTAGCCGAAGTTGAAGATAAACCTCGGCACCTTGAAGCGAACCCTGTCACCTCTCAGCTCCTCGAAGTACGGAAAGAAAGGCAGGGTCTTTTTGGGGTCGCTGAGGATTAATCTGAGCGTCTCCCAGTCAGCGGAAACGTTAACTTCCCAGCTTTTTGTTTTCACTTTCCCTCACCGCTCTATTTAAAGAAAAGCCGTAAAAAAGGGTTTCTTAAACCTCAGGTTTAGAACTGACCAAAGCTTTCCACTTCTCCCTCGTCCTCTTCCAGCATCCGGAGGGCATCAGCTCCCCCTCCGGACAGTACCCGAGCTGAATACAGCGCGGCCCGAGCCTA
The DNA here is from genome assembly GCF_027008145.1 of Thermococcus sp. Classification (GTDB taxonomy): domain Archaea; phylum Methanobacteriota_B; class Thermococci; order Thermococcales; family Thermococcaceae; genus Thermococcus. The sequence goes on from NZ_JALTCZ010000204.1 coordinate 14,041, forward strand.
GCCCACCTTATAACTGGCCTCAGCTCCTCATTCTTCGCTATCTCCTCCAGCATCTTCCAAGCAACTTCCCTTATCTCCCACTGGGCCCTCTCGCAGGCCCTCAGCCCGAGGAAGTGCTTGAGCTCGCGGAGGTTCATCGTGACGACGATTTTTG
>NZ_JALTCZ010000205.1 GCF_027008145.1 Thermococcus sp.
CTCTGTGGTGCACCCAAGGATCAGTTTGAGAAAATAGAGTGAGGTGGTGGCCATGATAAGCGGAACCATAAAGAGTGGGGACTGGAAGGGAGAGAAGCACGTCCCCGTTATAGAGTACGAGAAGGAGGGCGACCTCGTCAAGGTCGAGGTCAGCGTCGGAAAGGAGATACCGCACCCGAACACCCCGGAGCACCACATAGCCTGGATCGAGCTCTACTTCCACCCCGAGGGGGAGAACTTCCCCATAATGATCGGCAGGGTGGCCTTCACCAACCACGGCGACCCGCTCACCGAGCCTAGGGCGATCTTCTTCTTCAGGACGAGCAAGAAGGGCAAGCTCTACGCGCTCAGCTACTGCAACATCCACGGCCTCTGGGAGAACGAGGTTAGCCTTGAGTGATTTCCTTTTTCACAATTTTATTCTCCGCAAGGTTTATTACCCCTAAAGCTTAAATCCTCTGTCAAATAGCTGGTGACATTGATGAGCCTTTATACTGAACTAATGTCCCTGGGTGGAGTCTTGACCCTTCTCGGAATCTTCCTAACCTGGAGCCTTTCAAGGATCGTCGAGAAGTTTCGGCTCGGAGGAGGAAGGCTTTCTTTGCTCATTCTTATCGGCGGTCTTTTGACTGCAGTAGGATTTACACCAATTGCATGGAACGATGGAGATCCCCTGTTCTGGGCGGTTCTCCTCGGGCCTGCCCTGATAGCCTACGCCCTGGCCGAGAGCGGCCTTGTCAGGGCAAAGCAAGAGATGCTCCTCCAATCAGCACTGGCCTTTCTGGCAGTGGTCATGATGAGCCCCACATCCCGAGCGATCGCAGAGTCCTTCTCCGCCATAGCAATAGTCATTCTCATGAATGCCCTTGTCTCTTATGCCCACTCACCCCAAAGGCTCTCTGCCCTAGCTAGAACGGCCTCATGGCTCTTCGTCCTCTTCCTGATTCTAGAAAACATTTCGTGGTTCTTCCTGATAGGAATTGCCCTCTACTTCGTTTCTCTCTCAATCTGGCTCTACGCCCTCTTCAGGTTTCATGCCGTGGCTAGAGAGCGGTTCGCCAACTCTGTCCAAGAAGGCTTATAACCTTCCTACCCGGACCTCCTACGGTGGGAAAAGTGAAGATCTACACGCCCGATAGGGAATGGCCCCCCGAGTACCGGGCCGTTATTGAGGAGCTGAAAAAGATAACAGACCCAGTAACCAGTGGGAACATACTGGACTCCGGGGTCATAGCGGGTCTGGAGGTGAGCGACGACACACTCAAGGTCTGGCTCAGGTTCGAGAGCCACGCCGAGTACAACATCACAGGTGAGAGCGCGATAGCCTACTCCAAAATAATAGGCGACATAATGGAGCGCTTTGCCCTCGTGAAGTTCAACAACGTCTACATCTACGACCTGGGGAACCACATAGTTGGGATCTTCGAGAACCGGAGGAAACGCCGACCAGAAGGGATCTCAGGGGGGAGGGCCTGAGATGGGTCTCCTCGAAATCTTCAAAAAGAGGCCCAGAAAAGCCGGCCCCCGTGAAGACCTGCCGGAGGAAGTTAAAAGGGTCGTCGAGGTGCTGAGGGGAGTCATTGACCCTGAGACCGAGCTGGACATAGTCGACGAGGGACTCGTCTATGGCGTCACGGTTGAGGGAAAGAAAGTTGACGTCTTCCTCCTCCTCGCGAGGTCAACTCCGGAATGCCACTTCTGTCAGGTTCTCGCGATAAACGTCCAGAGGAAGATACTGGACGAGGTCGTCAGGCTTCTCAAATCGGAAGGGTTTAATAGCGTGAATGTCTACAATGAACTTGGACTGTTGCTCGCGGAGGGATGAGTATGGTTCCCGAACTCGAAGAGGGGCTTCCCCTTGAAAGGATTAAGGACTTCTCTCCTGAGGAGCTCCTTGGGATGGCAGTAAAGGCCGAGATAGGTGCCAGAAGGTTCTACGAGAGCCTTGCCGAGAGGGTTGACATCAGGGAGCTCAAGGAAAAGATTGGGTGGCTTGCCGGCGAGGAGAAGAAGCATGAGGAGCTGTTGAGAAGAATACATAAAAACATGTTCCCAGGAAAGGAACTCGTCTTCCCGAGGGAGCACATAGGGCCCGAGCTTAAGCCCGTCGCTAGGGAACTGCACGGCGTTCAGGACATAATAGACCTCATCCGGTGGGCCATGAAAGCGGAGGAAATAGCTGCAAAGTTCTACGCCGAGCTGGAAAACATAGTTGAGGGCGAGGAAAAGAAGAGGCTCATGCGTTACCTTAGCGATATGGAATGGGGGCACTACTACAACCTCAAGGCTGAATACGAGCTTTTACTCGACTGGGCAATGTACAGCCAGATGATGAACGTCGGGCCGTGAGTCCCTTTCCAATTTTAATACAAAGAAGAGAGAAAAGTCACTCCTTGTACTTTGCTATCAGCTCGGCAAGAAGTCTGTGATGCTCCCTCTCGTTCTCCACGAGGGCCTCGGCAAGCCCCTTGAAGAGTGGATGTGTCATCTTCTCGGCCATCTTCTGATATGTTTCGATCATGTCCTTCTCTATCTCAAGGTGCATCTCGGCGAAGCGTTTGACGAGCGCTTTCTGCTCCGGGGAGAGCTCAACCTCCTTAAGTTCTTCAATCGGTCCCTCCGAGATTTCCCCCAGTTCCCTCTGGGCGTTGAGGATGGCTTCCATCAGGTGCTTGTGGATGACAGTGTCAACGGCTATGCGGAGGACTATCTCCTCGACATTGGTATAGCTAAGACCCTGGCCCTTTATCAGTTTTAGACCGTCGAGGTAGCTGGAAGCGGCCTTCTTTTCGGTTTCGTAGGCGTGTTTAACAAGCGGTTCAGACATGGACATCACCAGCCAATAAATGGTACTAACGCCCAATAAAGTTTTCGAGTGAAAAAGAAAATGGAAGCTCAGAGTTCGACCTTTATCCCCGTCTCTTCCTCGACCTCTTCAAAGCCCTCCTTCATGTACTTCGCGAGCTCTTTGTCAACTTCAAAGAGTGCCGCGAGGAACTCCCCGAAGTGCTCCTTCTCCTCGTTGGCGACATCAAGGAAGATGCCCTTTATCCTCTCGTCCTCAATACCTTCAGCCAGCTGTTCGTAGATGTTTATCGCATCGAGCTCGGCCTCGATTGCCCAGCGAAGGGCCTGGGCTATCTCCCTCTTGGTGAGGGGCCTGTTCCTTGGGAGCTCAAACGGGTATTTCGCGAGCATGGTACCACCACCTAAACTTTTCCCCCAGGCTTAATAACCCTTACCTCCATCATCTAAGGAACTTGGAGACATAGGGGCTTTCGCCGGGCTTTCCGCGCCTGAAGTGACCGCTCGGCTTCCCAGTCAAAAGCTCCTCGAACCATGCTTCATGCTCTATCTCCTCGTGGAGAATAGCCAAGGAGAGGTCGTAAGTTCTCGGGTCTTTGCCCATCGTGTAGCTGCATATCTCAGTGTAGACCCCCACGGCACAGCGCTCCGCTTGGAGGAGAACATTCAGTATCTCCTCAACGGTTGGGTTCTCGGGAAGGTAGGCGTCGCTACACCAAGCCATATCCGCAAAGTCCCTGATGTCCCTCGGGAGCTCGCCTCCAAGCTCGTAAATCCTGGGCACGAGGGCCTCAAAGTGGTTCCTGTCTTCGAGGCGCGCATCTTCGACGATTTCTTTTATGGTCTCGCCATCCAGACCGGCGGAGTGGTTCCTGAGCAGGGTGTAGTAGTAATAGGTCGTGAACTCCGCCGCGGCGGCCTTCAGGAGCATCTCTAAAAGTTTCTCAACGTCTATCCCGGCCCTCTCAACGAGCCTTCTGTTGTGTTCCGACATGGTATCACCACTTATCTATTGTTATTTCTACTTAATAAACTTTTCTATTTAAAAATTATTTTTATTTAGGAAGACTTTTAAAGGGAACGCCCTACCTCAAGCCATGTGGAAGGAGAAGGCAGTTGAAAGGCTGAGGAAAAAAGGCTACAAGATAACCCCACAGAGGCTCAAGCTCCTTGAGGTCTTAGAGCGGATCGGGAAGAGAC
>NZ_JALTCZ010000206.1 GCF_027008145.1 Thermococcus sp.
AAGAACCACTGAAAAGGTGGAAGGAAAGCGGTTGGGAATGGATAAAAGGCTCATTATTGGAATCCTTGCCTCTGTTCTCCTCTTCAACTTCGCCCTCGGGAGTTTCAGGATATTCGTCTTTGCCTCTTTGAGGGTGCTGAACAAGGGGGAAGTTCTCTACGGCGTTCTCCAGGCCCTCACAACGTTCGGGAGTCTCGCAGCACTGATTGGACTGACATACCTGGCGGGCAGAAAACGGGTCGGACTGAATCTGCCGCTGATCGCCGGGATGCTCCTCCAGAGTACAGCGCTCCTCATCGTGGGGATTCCTGCCGTGATGGCGCTGTTTCCGGCGGTGATTCTGGTCGGCTTCGGCGGGGAAATGTTGAACGTCTCCTTCGACAGTCTTATGCAGAGGCACATCTCCCTCAAAAGCCTCGGGACGGCAAGGGGCATCTTTGACGCCCTCGCGACGCTGGTAATTCCACTCTCGCAGTTAGTCTTTGCGTGGGCGATTGAGAAGAGCGGTGAAATCCGGGTTTTTGCAATTGTGGCGTTTTCCCTTGCGCTGACAGCTTCCCTCCTCTTTGGGAAATTCCTCGGGGACGCAAAAGCATAAAATCCTGGGCATCGACACACCTGCGGGTGAAGAGTAATGAACCCAACCATCCGTGAGGCAAAACCCGAGGACAAACCCTTCATAGAGGAGATATCAAAGCTGACGTGGGGTGGAGGGGACTACTTAGCGAGGGTATTTGACGAATGGCTCGGCGACAACTTCTACGTCCTTGAGTTTGAGGGTAAGGCCATCGGAACGGCGAAGCTAACCCTTTTGCCTGAAAAGGTGGGCTGGCTTGAAGGCCTCCGCGTTCACCCCGACTACCGCGGGAAGGGCTACGGACGGCTTTTGCACAGCTTCCTGCTCGACCTCGGGAAGAAGCTTGCCGAAGAGGGAAAAATAAAGGCCCTTGAGTTCGCTACATACTTCCTCAACAGGGAAAGTATAGCGATGGCGAAAAAGACCGGCTTCCGCGTTAGGGCGAAATTCTTCGTTTTCGGAGCGAAAACGGAAAGCTTCGAGCCGGAAGAACCCGAGAGGGTAGAACCGACGCTGAGCGACCTTACTCTGGGCATCATACCCGTCGGCTGGCACTTTGTGGGGAGGAGCGAAGAGACCTTGGATTGGATCAGGAAGAACGCCGAGTTTTACGAGGTCAACGGCCTCCGCTTCCTTGTCTCGAAGAAGGGGACGACCTTCACACCCTTGGATGTTGGACTGGCAACCCTCAGGGCCACGCTTCCGGCAATGGCGTGGGTCGCGAAGGAAAGAGGGCTGGAGGGCTTTGACATTATGCTCACGAGCGGGGTCAAGCCACTCCTGCCCGGCCTTAAGAGACTCGGCCTCTTCCCCTGGGAGGAAACGGAAGAACCGAACGTGCTGGTGTTCAGAAAAAATCTCTTCCCGGTCGTTGAAGCCGAAGGAATCCCCACCGATTCCCCATAGAGAGGGCTTGAAGCCGTATCGCCGGCGAAGTTGGAGGCCTAACGTGAGGTGGGTGCTGTCTTGGCTCTGGGCTGGATCAAGGCCCCCGTGTCTGAACGGGGCCTTCTTCGAGAGACCCTTAGGGGATGCTGAGTGATGGTTGCTTTGGGAATCTATCCTAAGGATAGTTTTAATCTAAAACTATAATCCCCAAATTTAGTACAATATTAAAACCTCCAGCTTACCGACTAAGAAGATTATATTGAAACTTTTTGTCATATCTTTACTATTACATATGACAAGTTATTTGACATTTGTAAAACCTATGGGCTATTAGTACATATATGGTATTTATTAACTATATTTGAATAATAAACCACAACTTTAATAACCTCTCTCGAAAATTTTTCGACGAACCAGGCTTTCGAGGTGACATAAGATGTTCAGTCCCGCCAGCGATGGATTCATGTTGATTGCGGCCGCTTTGGTGTTTATTATGACCCCCGGTCTGGCTTTGTTCTACGGGGGCATGGTGAACAGGAAGAACGCGGTAACGATGATGATGCAGAACTTCTTCTCCGCCGGCTGGACAACCGTTCTCTGGGTGATCTTCGGCTTCAGCTTAGCATTCGGGCCCGATGTCAGGGGGGTTATCGGCAGCCTGCATTACTTCTTCCTTGACCACATAACCCCAAAAACGCTATTCCCGGGAAACGACCAGATAAGCATGCTGACATTCATGGTCTACCAGCTCATGTTCGCGATAATCACACCCGTTCTCATGACCGGTGCATTCGCTGACAGGATGCGCTTTAAAGCGTTCATACTCTTCCTCACACTCTGGCTGATCTTCGTGTACTTCCCGTTCGCCCACTGGCTCTGGGGAGGCGGCTTCCTCGCCAAGTGGGGTGTCGAGGACTTCGCGGGAGGTATAGTTGTTCACACCAGCGCTGGATTCGGAGCACTCGCCGCGATCTTCTACCTCGGTAAGAGGAAGTTCCCCAAAGCTGGTAACCACAGCCTGCCTTTAATCCTCATCGGAACGGCCCTCCTCTGGTTCGGCTGGTTCGGTTTCAACGCAGGTTCAGCCCTGAGGGTTGATGTGGACACCAACGTAGCCTTCGTCAACACCATGGAGGCCGCGGCATTTGCGGCCGTGACCTGGATGTTCTGGGACTACTGGAGAACCGGCAAGTGGAGTGCCATCGGCTTCATGGCGGGTTCAATAGCTGGCCTTGCCACAATAACCCCAGCTGCAGGCTTTGTGAACCCCCAGGCGGCCATGCTCATAGGTATCGTAGCGGCTATAGTCTGCCATCTCGCCGTTGACTACAAGAACAGAAAGGGCTGGGACGATGCCCTCGACGTCTGGGGCGTCCACGGGATAGGCGGCTTCAGTGGCATAATACTCTTAGGAATATTCGGCAGTGCGGCGATCCACGGTACAAACGGCCTCATCTATGGTGGGGTCGGGTTCTTCGGCAAGCAGGTCGCGGCGGCGGTAATGTGCGCCATCTACGCCTTCGTCGTCACCTACATCCTCATCTGGATAACCGACAAGATAACCCCCGTCCGCGTCCCGGAGGAGGCCGAGAAGACAGGTCTCGACGAATACGAGTGGGCGGAGCAGACCTACTCCCTTTGAATTCTTTTCTCCTTTTGAATCTTTGAAAGAGCCCCATTTTATCGGTTAATATCCTGCTGAGGTAGTTAGAAACCCTTCAACGAGGCGGAAAGTTTTTTATCTGGAAACACTTCACGGTTACGGCGATGATGGAATGGAGATTGTACGTCTGACGGAGGACTACCTTGGGGAGTTTCAAACTCTCTACACTGAGTTCTTCATGGAGCTTCGCGAAAAACAGGGCTGGAAACCGGGTGAAGAGGAAATCTACAGAAAAGAGGCCGAGGTCTACTTTAAGCGCAGTGATTTAATATTTCTCGCCCTGGAAGGCAGCAAAGCGGCAGGGTTCATAAGGCTTTCGAGCAGGGAAGGGTGCTTTTGGGTCGAGGAGATATACGTGAGGCCCGAGTTTAGGGGGAAGGGCATCGGAAGGGCACTCGTCGAGAGGGCCGAGGAAGAGGTGAAAAAGCACGATTCATCGCTTTACCTCCTCGTCCTGCCACAGGATAAGGACGCCATAGCCTTCTGGAAAAAGCTCGGCTACGGCACGATAAACACCATCGAGCTGACAAAGAACCTCAAACCCTCAGGGCGCTCGGCTGTTCACACCGTTGAGCTTCTCGGCGAAAGGTTCAGAATCTTTGAGTGGAAGGGCGGGAAGTTCAACGGTGAGGAAAGGCACTTCATGGAACTTCTAGAGGAGTTCTATGAAAAAGGCGGAACAAAGGAGGAGTTCCTGAAGCTGGTGAGCTCGGCGCTGGAGGGATGGCTGGAGTGAAGATTAAGGCCCTCAAAACCGATGAAGAAAGGCGCGCCTGCCTTGAGATAGCGAAGGCCCTGCCGGAATGGTTCAACGAGGTGGGACTCAAGGCCATGGAACGTGACCTGAGAGAGGA
>NZ_JALTCZ010000207.1 GCF_027008145.1 Thermococcus sp.
CCCTTCTGGAGGGAGAAGTTCGCTGGAATAGATGTCGAGAGCCTTAAACCTGGGGATCTGATCGGGCTCACCGATATGGTTGTCATAGAGCCCCACGACCTTTACAGGACGGAGTCAGTGTGGCCCGACTACATCAGGGAGAGCAGGGTCTTTCACGCGGTTATGAGGACGAGCGGGACAACGGGGAGGCCAAAGAGAATACCCTACACGAGGGCTGATAAGGCCAGAACGGCCAGACAGGTTAAGGAGTGGATAAGGGAGTATATGGACAAAGGCGATAGGATAGCGTCGTTCTTCCCACAGCTCCCCTCATCATCCGGTGTCTTCGCCCTCGGGAGCTTTGAGTTCCTCAACGCTAGGAGCGCCTACTACCAGATTCCGGTCAGATATCTCCTTGATAGAAGGCTCCTCCTAAGGGAGCTTGAAGATATCAGACCCACAGCCCTCTTCTGCCTAACGGCCACCGCCTACAACCTCGGTCTGACACTTCCCGAATCGATAAGGAACGACGTCCAGACCCTTGTGGTCGGTGGTGAGACCCTCACCCCTGAACTCGCCAAGGCGACCCTTGAGCTCTTCCCAAATGCGGTCATCATAGACAACTTCGGCTCGACGGAGGATGCAATAACAGGCTATCGGGTCATAGAGCGCAGAAAAACGTTCCCCTTCCAGTTCAGGGAGTCGGTACTTGTCCTGAAGGACACCGAGGATGGCTACGAGAACTACAAGAGGATTTACATCACCAAGGTCATGCGCGAGGGCGAGCTGACCGGGCTGCCTCTCTTCAACTACGACATAGGTGACCTTGCGAGGGTCGAGAAGGGTGAAGTCAGGAACATAATCCGCCTCAAGGACGTGATAAGCCTCGCCGGGGCGAAGCTCCACATAGATCAGGTCATGGAAATAGTCTACAACCACCCCGATTTAGTGGACTTCGTAATTATCTACCACCCGCTTTCTCCGGACAACCCCAAGCCAAGGGCAGTCATAAGGGTTGCCTACGATGGGGAAAAGCCCGCTGGGATTGAAGACGAGGTGAGGGGACTGATATACGAGGCCAACAACCCCGTCCGCTACGAGGTGGAGGAAACCGGTCAGGCGGACTTGATAATAGAGGCCGTCCCGAAAGAGAAGCTCATGGAAGGGCTGCCGCTGAAGTTCGGCAAGACCCAGAGGATATACGTAGCCGGTTCCTAACTTGTCATATCGCCGAAAACTTATTTAAAACTCTTCTCATATTTTCAGCAGGTGGTTGTTGTGACGGGCAAGATAATCCACGACGCCATTCACGGCAGCATGCGAGTTTCTGGAATGACATTTGATATCCTTAAGACACCGGAGTTCCAGAGGCTGAGGCACATTAGACAGCTCGGCCTGGCCTACATCGTCTACCCCGGTGCCAACCACAGCAGGTTTGAACACTCACTCGGTGCATGGAACTTGGCCAGGAGGCTCTCACAGGAAGTGGGCCTAAGCGAAGACGAGGGACTGCTCCTCCAGGCGGGTGCCCTGCTCCACGACATAGGCCACGGCCCCTTCAGCCACACCTTCGAGAGCATCTACAAGCACTACGTCAGGGAGCGCGACCACATGCGCCTCGGTCAGGACATAATAACCGGGAGGACAAACATTACCGGGGAGGAAGATGGGGGAAGGATAGGAGAGATACTCTCAGGTTACGGCCTCGACCCGAAGGAGGTCGCGCAGCTGATACTCGGCAGGGCCAAGAGGCCTTACCTAGGCCAGATGCTACACGGAGGTGTTGACGTTGACCAGCTCGACTACCTCGTCAGAGATGCACACTACACGGGCGTAGCTCACGGCATAATAGACCTTGAGAGGCTCCTTAAGGTGCTGAGGATATACGGGGAGGAGCTAGTGGTCGATGAGAAGGGCATTGAGGCAGTTGAGGGAATGATGGTCGCGCGCTCGCTGATGTACTCAAGGGTTTACTTCCACCACACGGTGAAGATAGCCGAGGGAATGCTCACCAGGGCTCTGGAGTTCGCCCTTGAGGAGGGTCACCTCTGGGACTTCTGGAGGATGACGGACTGCAGGGTTCTGGTGGAGCTCGAAGACCTCGAGGGCCTTCCTGCGGAGCTCGTGAGAGGTGTGAAGTACAGAAAGCTCTATAAAGCCGCCGTCATGATCAGCGCCGAGGAGCTGAGCGCCGAAGAGAAGCGCGAGTTGTTAACAGCTTACAGGAACGTTGAGAGACGTCAGGAGCTTGAGAGAAACCTTGCCGGAGCCGTCGGTGCCGGTGAAGGCGAGGTAATCCTTGAGTTCAGCACAGCCGATTTAATGCTCAGCGAGCCGAGGCTTAAGGAGACAGACGTTAAGGTTCTCCTCGAAAACGGCGAGGTTCAGCCCCTTTCAAGGGTCACCCCGCTGGCCAACGCACTCAAGAGAAGACAGACCCCCCGCTGGGCAGTCATGATAGCCTCACCCGAAAAGCACGTCAGGAAGCTCAAAGAGGTCTGGAGGCGCGTCCTCTTCAGCTGAAGAGCCGTGCCCTTATCTCTCTCTTCAGTTCCTCTATCAGGTTTATGAGCTCGTCGGCATCCCTGACCTCGCGGAGGCTCTCCTTCGGGATGAGCGGGACGCTGTCAACAACTTCGATCTTCGTCTTCTCAAGGATGAAGACCCCGTCGGAGTTTATTATCCTGCCCACTTCGGCCACCATCTCGGCCCTCCTGACTGTTGAGGGAGTCTTCTTCTCGTCTATTCCCGTCAGTATCTTGAACTCGTCACCCCTTGAGACTGCGTTGAATGGTGCCTTTTTGACCTTAACGAGTCCCAGTCCCAGGGTCCTGAGGCGCTCGAATATCTCCCTTTCAAGGGGAGTTTCGGGCTTAAGGTTACGCTTTACCTCGACCTTAGCGTTGAGCACATCTATCGGCTCCGCCAGGGGCTCGTCAAAGAGATCCTCCAGTAGGAGCGCGACTTCAAGCGAGACGGCCTGCTCACCCCTCTCGTAGTTGAGGAGTGTCTTCCTCGAGACGCCCAGGAGGCGCGAGAGCTCCCCCACGGAGTAGCCGTGTCTCTCTCTGAGCTCCCGTAGAAGCTTTCCGTTTATCCTGACGTAGAGGCCACCGCGCTCCGCGAAGACCGCTGGTAGCTCGTTCTCGACAAGAACATCGTAGAGGGTCTCCGGACTGAGGGTATGTACTCCAAAGCGCTCATAGACGACCCCCTCCTCAAGCTCGGCGTTCTTGCTCTTTAGCCCGACGATTATAGGTGAGGCGTTGAAGAAGTTGGCAAGCCTCTTCAGGTCTTCGGCCTGCCCTTCGGTGACGGTGTCTATGTTGATGACCACCTTCACAAAGAGGAGCGTGAGCGTCCTGCTGGCCACGAGGTCAAAGCAGGAACCACGAAAGTCCAACCTAGCCGTCTTGTAGCCGGCACCCCTGAGTATTGCCTCGACGGTTTTGATCAGTCTTTCCCTTTCCATCGAGTTTAAATACGAGCATGATGTTATAAAGTTAAGGTGTTCCCGATGAGGCCACTCATCCTCAGGGGCGGGCTGGTTTCCCTTTCGGTTCCGGTGAGGGAAGATGTAAAGCGGGCCTGGCTCTGGTACAATGACCGCCAGGTGAGGCTCTTCCTGACGAACCCCGATGGGATATTCTTCCTTGAAGACGAGCTTGAGTGGTATGAGAGGCTGAGAAGGGAGAAGGGCTCCCATAGGGTCTTCTCGATAGTCGAAAACTCAACGTCATCGCTGGTTGGCTTTCTCGGTCTCCACAGGATAGACCACCGCGATGGAAACGCGGAGCTCGGCTACTTCATAGCGAGGGAGTACTGGGGGAGAGGGTACGCCACAGAGGCTGTTAGGTTGGCCCTAGTTTACGCCTTTGAGTGGCTCAAATTGAGGAAGCTCTACGCGAGGGTCTACGAGCCCAACGTTGCATCTATCAGGGTTCTCGAAAAGAACGGCTTTGAACTCGCCGGGAGGCTGAGAAAACACCACT
>NZ_JALTCZ010000208.1 GCF_027008145.1 Thermococcus sp.
TTACTTGAGTGCTCACCATGTCGAGGTTCTGGAAGAGGTCGACAATTGAGTAGCCTGAGAGGTGCTTCATCATGCCCTCGTTGAAGTAAGCGCGAATGAACTTTGTGACGTCGCTCGTGTCGTAGAGGCTCTGGCCACCAACAACTTCTGTGATGAACTGAACTGGATCGGCGACCTTGAACCAGTAGACGCCGTAGTACTTTATGGGGGCAAGCTCCCTAGTCTGCGTTTCTCCCCCGTATCTACCTTGGAACTCCTTCATGCTGACGAAGATGACGGTAGCTTTGAAGGGGCTGTTGCTTCCACCGACGAGCTTGTAGAGGAGCGGCAGGTTCTGCGTCGTTAGCGTGTGCCTCCCGGGGCCGAAGACGTCGTAGACCTTGCCGTCGCGCATGAATACAGCTACCTCGTACTCGTGGACTACCAGCTGCGCGCCCCACTTTATTACCTCGTTTGGATAGCGCCAGATTATCTCGTCTTCACCGGGGTTGACCCATTCGATCACCTGCACCATCTCACTCACCCACCACGACGCTCATCCTTTTGTCGAGGGTTTCCTCAAGGGTTCTCAGCTTGTCGTCGAGCTCAAGAACCGAAAGCCCAAGAGCCTGCGGATTGACGACCTCACCGCCAAGGGATTTCGCCTTGTTGAGTATTTCCTCAGCGAGCCCTATCATCTTGGCGTCGTACTCTATCAACGACTCAATCTCCCTCTCCCTTACCTTGATCCTGTCAAAGTAACCTGCATAGCCCACTTCCGCATGCCTCACCCTGCCCTCAAGGCCCACCAGCTTCTTCCTGAGAGAGTCCATCGCGACCAGCTGGGAGCAGCTCACCATCGCACACCTCTGTAGTGTCCTTTCAATCTCTTTCCTTGCTTGGATTAAGAGATCGGCGACCTTTCTGCGGACGAGCCTGTCGTCCTCCCTCAAAAGCTCCTTTTTCTTGTAGCCGTGGAAGCCAGGAACTATAAGCTCAAGCTTCTCCAAAAGATTGGTTTCCTTACCCATCTTACCACCTCACACCTTCTTGAAGTAGACGTTACCCCTCTTAACCCTCATTACCTCGCCCACGGTTCTTTTGCTCACCGAGCCCTTCGAGAATATTCCCGCTCCGGCGGCTATTCCGGAGACCAGGCCCCCTATTATTCCCCACGCGTTGGAGTAAATGGCCGAGGCTATGGCCCCGAGGACAACGCCGGCTCCTATAATCCCTGAGCCGAGCAGGGTTGCCCTCTTTCTGGCCTCGGTCATGAGCGGGTAAACTGCCCTTATGACTCTACCATCGGTTCCGTCAACGTAGTTGCCCCTGAAGGTTTCCCCGTTGTACTCGTAGGCCACCTCCAAGACCGGGTAGTGGACTAAACCCTGGAACTTGACCTCAAGCTCTGGCTTTCCAAGGTAGGAGTTCTCCTCGCTGGCCTCTTTTTTCAGCGCGCTCTCAAGCCTCGACCGGGCTATTGCCTCGGCCTCCTCCCTTTTCATCTCGGGCTCGTGGTAGGTTCCCTTCTTCACCATCGCCTCGTTAAAGAACTTTTTTCCCCTCACTGGGAAGGGGTAGTCCATGAGCAGGGTCTTCAAGGGCGAACCGGCGGGAATGCCGAGGAACTCGACCTCCTCGACCGTTTCACTCGCTTTTCCGTGGAGGTAGAAGAAGTAGACCGGAACCCAGTGGAGTTTCTTCTCAATAACCTTGGCGTCTGCTATGTCCGCCGGAGCGCCGTACTGCCTTGAAATGAACTTTAGGAGCTGTCCAGCTGGGTCTTTCCTCATCGGCGGGAAGAAGTAGTGCTCCTCCTCCGCTTCCTCTCCCGTGTGGACGTGGAAGGTTGTGCCACAGTATGGGCAGGTGACGACGCTGACGGTATCCGGAACCTTAAACCTAGCCGAACAGGTCGGGCACTGAACCTCCATCTCATCCACCCCTCTCAACCCTCTGCCCTTCGAGGACTTTGCTCCCGAAGAACCAGCCGAGTCCCCCTCCAACGGTCATGAGGATAGCAACGCCTATGACGTTTCCAGTGAACGCGGCGCCAAAGGAGCCGAGGAGAACGCCTATTCCTGCACCCGTGAGGTACTCCACCCTCCTGAAGACGTTCATTGGCTCGGTGGCGGCAACCCTCTTCCCGTCCCAGCCCGCGAAAACCGCATGGAATATCGAGTTGCGGTACTTGTAATAAACAGTCCACATCGGCAGGAGGAGCAGCTTAACGTCCCTGGGCCCCTCGGTGTGAATGTCGAAGATCTCTATCCTGTCGGACTTGTCGAGGAAGTGGTTCCTAACTATGTCAACCGCATCCTCCCTCATCATCAGACTCGCATGCCTCTCGTCCATCTCCGTGTTGAGTATTTCAAGCTTAATCTTACCCCATTCATCCTCATCGAGATCGAGGAGCCTCTTGCCTTCAGGCCTCGCCTTCGAGAAGTGCTTTATGAGGTCGTCCACACCGAGGCTCTCGACCTGTCTCCTTGCCGAGCCGAGGAGGTTCATCTTCTCGTTCACCCTCTCGGTGTAGTGCCTCTCGACGGTGTGGCAGTGCGTGTTCCCCTTTGAGTCTGTGTGGCACTCTTCTTCCCGTCGCATGTAGCGGACCGTTCCGTAGACGTGGGCGATACCGCTCCAGTAGGGGGCATAGTGCCCCTCTATCTCCCAAACCTGTATCTCGTCCTTTATCCTCCTCAGGTCAAAATCCTTTTCAACGTGCTCCCAGAAGGCCTTTGCAACGTCGTTCTTGTTTATGGACGGGATCACAAAGATGTTCTCGGTTTTCAGGTTCCCGCTTATATGATTGGGGAAGCCACAGTAGGGACAGATGGCCACTATCGTCTCGGGCGACACATCAAGCGGTGCGCCGCACCTTTCACACTTGAAGCCAGCCTCCATGGTAACCACTAAAAATAGTATCGGCGCGGAAGTATTTAAGGATTTTCAGAGGCTTTGGGTAAGGCTGGAACCAAAGGTGCGGAAGACGGTTGGCGTTAAACCTCAGGGGGACGTTTGGAAAGGAGTCCCTTCACAAGCTCCACCAGCCCCCAGAGGTCGTTCACGTAGTAGTCGGCACCATCAACCTTCCCAAACCGCGTCACGTTGACGGTCTTTAGTCCAGCCCTCTTTCCGGCCAAAACGTCGTGGGCGCTGTCGCCGACCATGATAGCTTCATCAGGCTTCAGTTTAAGGGCCTTCAAGGCCTTTTCAACGAGGTAGGGGTTTGGCTTGACCCCGTCGAGGTTGGAGTAGTCCTTCCCGATAACGACCTCGAAGTAGCGGTCGAGGCCAAAGGCACTCAGAACTAACCTCGTGTTCTCTTCCGTGGCGTTGCTCACAGCACCGAGCTTCAGGCCAAGCTTTCTGAGCTCTTTGAGCGCGTCCACATCGGGGAAGGGCCTTATCTTTCCCAGCCTGAGCATCTCCTTCCTGTATCTGTGGTTAACCCCGTCTATTATCTTCCACATCTCAACGGGGTCTACCCCGAGGTTTCTGACGTATGTCCTCGGCAGTTCGCCGGTCACGGTCTTCCTGTAGGTTTCGTAGTCGATGAAAATCCCAGCCCTTTCGAGCTCGGGCTTTACGAGCTCCTCAAACCACTTCCGGTGATCGTAGCCCTCATAATAAACGAGGGTCTCGTCAACGTCGAGGATTACACCCCTGAGCATGCCTCCGCCTCCTGGACTGCTCATCACCGTTCAGCCGGTTGATCCATCTTCATCGGCAGAAAAAGTAAGGAGGAGAGCTTAAAAACCTTCAGAAGAGCTCCTCGAGCTTGACGTCTATCCTGTCGGGGTTGAAGGGAAGCACATGCCTCGTCGTCTTCGGGGAGAAAACCTCACCCCTCTTCACGAGCTCCATGACGTCGTCCTTTGTAGGGGCCTTCCTGATGAAGACGTAATCGACCTCACCCCGGGCCATGTCCTCTCTAGCATCCTCCTTGAGGCCGTAGTAGATCAGCTCTATCTCCCCGGCCTG
>NZ_JALTCZ010000209.1 GCF_027008145.1 Thermococcus sp.
CCGCTATCGTAATCGAGCCAGACCGTCAGATACTTCCCGCCCTTCCTGAACACAGCGGAAAGAGCCTTCATACTACCAGACCTCCCGTAACTATAAGATACCACGCGTAGAGGCTTATCCCAAGGGCGGTTAAGGTCATAGCGAGCACTATGATCCCCTCCCCCGTGGGAACCTTCCGCTTCTCCCCTTCTCCAAAGGCCATCTTAGCTGAGTGCCAGTTCAAAGCCAGGAACGACAGTAGTAAGCCAGTCCCTATGAAGAGCGCCCACCAGTAGCTCCTCGACAGGGCAACGCCTATTATTCCAAGTTCCGCTATGAACGTCCCGAAAGGAGGGCTTCCAGTAACGGACAGGGCGGAGAGAACCAGTGAGAGGCCGCTCATGGGGTTCGAGTTCATTAGGCCTCTTATCCCCCCTATTTCGTGCGTTCCATAGGCCCGCATGACGCTCCCGGCGGTTATGAAGAGGGCACCCTTGGAGAAGGCGTGAACCGCCAGGAGGAGGAAGACGAGCTTTAGCAGGGCGGGGTGGTAGTAAGCCAAGCCGAGACCTATTGTAGCGACGCCCATCATATCCATGCTTGAGTAGGCGAGCAGCCTCTTGACGAACCTCTGGGACGCCATCAGGAAGGAAGCGACGAGGAGAGTTAGGACTCCAAAGAGGAGCGTTATCTTCGCCGGGGAATCCCAGGGGGATGCGCTGAGGATCCTGTAGTAGACGAGAAGGGCCGTTGGAAGGAGCGTTCCGGAAAGCATTGCACTTACCGGCGATGGCGCGCTCCCGTGGGCGTCCGGAAGCCAGCCGTGCATCGGAAAGAGGCCTACCTTCGTTCCAAAGCCGATTAAAGCCAGGGTGGAAACCAGGAGGGCCTCCTTCGGTGTGAACGTTAAGTGCCTCACGTCAAGGGTTCCGGCGGAGACGTAGGCCAAGATAACCGAGAGGAATGCCACCCCAAGTCCAGCGGAGGCTACTATCATGTACCTCCACGCCCCCTCGACGTTCCTCTTTTCTCCCTCCGTGAGGATGAGGAGCGCGCTCACCACGGTGGTCGCTTCAAGCCCTATCCACATCCAGCCGAGGTTGGAAACCAGGGCGGTGAAGCTCATGGTGAGGGCGAATAGTGACAGGAAGCTCCAGTAGTAGCGGAGGTCAAAGAAGGGCCTCTCAAGCCCCTCGGTGTAGTAGAGAGAAGCCAGGGAAGCGAAAAAGTAAACCCAGGAGACTATGCCAGCGATTACTAGAGAGTACCAGTCCGCGTAGAGGTTCGGCGTTGAGACAGTCTCTCCCTCGTAGAGCATCAGGGCCGAGAGGACCGCTGTTGCAAAGGCGAAGGCCGGTGTCAGGGCCCTTCCCCACCTCTCGCCCGCTAACGAGAGGAGCGAGGCTATGAGGGGGAGTATTAAGAGGTAAAGCACCACCTCCATGTTATCACCCCACCAGCTCCTCAACTTCGACCGGCCCGTAGCGTTTCTCGGCTCCGAGGATAACCGCGAGCAGGACGAAGGCTATCATGTCGAGCAGGATTCCGAACTCCAGTATTATGGGCATTGAAGTCATCACTGCCGCGAAGTAAAGCAGGGAGTTCTCCTCGCTGATGTAGCCGATTATCTGGGCCAGGGCGTTCCTCCTTCCGACGATGACGAGCATACTGAGGAAGAGCAGTAGGAAGGGTATGACTCCTTTCCAGTCTCCAGTTGCCCTGTATATCGGGACGTAGAGGAAGTAGGCGGTCACAGCTAGAATTAGGCCGATAACTATCGCGTGGTGGGTTGTCTTGACCTCCCTGTTGTACCAGATGCGCTCCTTCCTTATGTCCCTCTGGAGTATCCAGGGTATTAGGAGCGCCCTAAAAGCTATGGTAATCCCAGCCAGGACGATGAGTTCGGGACTGGCCGTCTCCCAGCCGATGATGGCCAGTATCCCCCCTATGAGGAGGGACTGGAAGGCTATGAGGTTTATGAGCGAGTGCATATACGATTCGGTAAGCAGGAGGAACGCCGTCAGGAGCACTGTAACCCCAAGGATGTTTAAGACCTCAGTTGTAACGCTAATCAAGGCACAACACCCCCCAGGAGGAAGCTTATGACACCCATTATAGCCAGCAGAAAGCTGGCCGAGAGGTAGTCTATTATCCTGAACAGCCTTATCTTTGCGAGGGTTTCTTCAACGACCACGAACGCACCTATGAGTCCAAGCATCTTGACGAATAGCCAGAAAATCCCCTTGAGAACCTCGTAGAGCGAAGCGTTTGTTGCCAGGCCCCAAGGAACCGCGAAGACGTTTAGGAACACCGCCATGAGAATGAAGGACTTCATGTAGCCCGCCCAGGTGCTGAGAGCGTAGAGGGGACCGGTGTACTCGAGACCCTTCCCTTGGTCGAGCATTCCGAGTTCGTTGCTTCCGTGAGATTCTATCGGCAACTTTCCGGTGTCGAAGAGCAGTAGCATGAAGAAGGCAGCGGTTATGAGAATGTGCGTTGGGCTAAGGTACCATCCCCCTGCCGTTATCCTGTGGTTCATCAGGAACGGGTTGTTGGTTCCCGTGAGGATGGCTACTCCAAAGAAGACCATTATGAGAACCGGCTCCGCGAAGGCGCCGAAGTTAACCGCTCTGGTCGCTCCTATACCCGTATAGTAGCTTCCAGTTCTTTCGGTCGCGAGTATCGAGACCATCGCGGCCAGACCGAAGAGGAACGTCCCTCCAAAGAAGTCCACCGTTGGGGCGAACCAGCTGGGGAAGTTGCCGATGATGGGCAGCACCCAGGGGAGTGTGAGCATCGCCCCAAAGGCTATGAATGGAGCGAGCACGAAGAAGGAAGCCGCTTTCTCGGGGATTAGGGTTTCCTTCTTGAAGAACTTCGCTAAGTCATAGTAGGGCTGGAAGATGCTTATTCCCTTCCGCGACTCTATCCTAGCTTCTGCCTTCTTGAGTATCCCCACCATGAGGGGGGAGAGCAGGAGCACGGCTATAACCTGGACCAAACCTATAACTATCCTTTCTTCCGGGTTCAAGGGCGTCACCTCCTAAAGCGGAGAACAGGCGTCATTAGCCCCACAGGGGGCATTTGGGGCGGACGCCTTCGCCCGGAATTTTACCCGCGGTTGGTAACGCTAACACTTTTTAAACTTTTTGTGAACGGATGTGTCCTTTGTTGAAATTATCCGGAGGAGCGTTCATCCTCGTTCCTTTTCTTGGTCAGGTATTTGTCCATGACCTTTATGGCCTCCCGGTTCTCCCACTTACCGCCGTAGAGCCTGTTCTCGGCTATGTAGCCGGCGAGCCTTATGGCTAGAGTCTGGTTTTCCTGATAAAGCTCGTACATCTTGAAGTTAAGTGAGGCCTCTCTTTTGGAGAGCTCAAGAAGTTTCCTTCTCAGCTCCTCTTCCTCCACCTTCCTCACCCCTCAAAAGCTCGTTCTCCCTCCTGAGTTCTTCAAGTGCCCTCCTTAAAATCTCGTTGTCGCGCTTCATCTCCTCGTATTTTGCTTCCATGAGCTCAAGAAGGGCCTCCATCTCCTCAATCCTCTTTTCAAGCTCCTTTCCTTTCAAGGTCTCACCCAATGGGATTTGGTGGGGAACATAAAAAGGTTAGCGAAGAAAACGGTTCAGAAGAAGAGAATTACCACGTCTCCAACAACTGCCGTTTCAACCTCCTCCCCCTCGCTGAACGCTGCCTTCCTGAGCACGATGTCCTTTTTGGCCAGCTCGACCCTCTGGCCATCAACCTCGAATTCCACATTTCCGCCCTCCTTGAGGGCCCTCGCTATTTCTCCGGCGTTCTCCTTGAGGTAGGCTGTGATCTTCGGCACTAGCCTTCCATAGCGCGGCCCAACGGTTCTGAAGTTCGGCTTGATCTCGATGAGCCTCTCCTCAAGCTCGGGCTCGCCCTTAATAATCTCCAGCCTCTCGATGTTCATTGTTCCCGCTATGTCCTTCTCAATAGCCTTGAGCCTCTCATAGGAATCTGTGGCGTATATTGCCACGTGTTTGAGCCTGGCGTTCAAAGCGAGGCCGTGGCCGTTCTTGTAGCGCCTCATAGCACCGACTATCTCCCTGGCGAGCTCGCCGAGCCTTTCAGCTTCCTCATCTATCTTTTTTTCCTCGTACTTCGGCCACTGGAGCAGGTGCACGCTTTTAGCACCGATTTTCTCGCGGAAGAGGTTCTGGTAGAGCTCCTCGGTGATGTGTGGCGTGAGCGGCGCGAGGAGAAGCATCACATTGTAGAGCAACTCGTAGAGGGAAGCTTTAGCTTTAAGCTTGCTCTCCTCGTCGTCGTCATAGAGCCTGTACTTTATCATCTCTATGTAGTCGTCAGCGACTTCGTGCCAGACGAAGGTTATGAGCTCCCTTGTGAGCAGATTGAAGCGGTACCTCTCCATCTCCTCGGTGGCGAACTTTATAACGCGGTGGAGCCTGCTGAGTATCCAGCGGTCGAGGGGTTCTAGCTTAGCTGGGGCCTTCTCCGGATCGAAGCCCTCTAGATGCCTCTCGGCGAAGCGGTAGATGTTCCAGACCTTCTGAAGGAAGCGGTAGTTGTAGTCAACTGTCTCCCACTTGAAGGGATGGTCTTCCCCTGGCGGAGCTAAAGCAGTCCAGAGCCTCAGAGCGTCGGCGCCGTACTTTGGGATAACCTCATCGGGAGCGACGACGTTGCCGTAGCTTTTGCTCATCTTCCTGCCATCGGGACCAGCTACCATACCGTTGATAAGGGCGTCATCCCAGGGTCTCTCACCGGTGAGCACCCACGTTCTGAATATCGTGTAGAAGGCCCACGTCCTGATGATGTCCGTTCCCTGCGGTCTTAAAGCGGTTGGGAAGTTGTGCTCGAACCAGCTCTTTCCTTCCTCATCTCCCTTTATCGCGTCGTGCCACCTGCTTATTATAAGCGGGGTCATGCTAGAATCGACCCAGCAGTCAAGGACGTCGGTTACTGGTTCTGGCTCGCTCCCGTCGGAGCACTTCCTCGGCGGTTTGTCGAAGCGCGGATCGACCGGAAGCTTGTCTTCGTCGGGAAGGATTATCTCGCCGTTCTTGCAGACCCAGAATGGGATGGGAGTTCCAAAGACGCGCTGCCTGCTTATGACCCAGTCCCAGTCCATTGACTCGGCCCAGTCCTTCAGACGGAGGAACATATCGCTCGGGTACCAGTTTATCCTCTTCGCTACCTTCACTATCTCATCTGTGAAGTCTTTGACCTTGATGAACCACTGTTTCTTCGGCAGGAGTTCAATCGGCGCCATGCAGGAGCTCCTCTCGGTGTGCCTCAGAACACGGTGCTTTATCTTCTCCTTCTTGTAAAGCAGGCCTATCTTCTCAAGGTCTTCGGCTATCTTCTTTCTGGCCTCTTCCGTCTTGAGACCTGCGTACGGCCCGGCCCTCTCGTTCATCGTTCCGTCCTCATTGATTGCTATGATTACCGGAAGGTTGTAGCGCTTCTGCCAGACCACATCCTGCTCGTCTCCGTAGGTACAGTTATAGACTGCACCAGTTCCAAAGCTCGGATCAACGTCTTCATCAGCGAGAACCGGCACTTCGCGCTCGAATATCGGGAGCTTCACCTTTTTTCCGACGACATCTTTATACCTCTCATCGTCGGGGTGGACGAAGACCGCAACACATGCCGGCATCAGCTCTGGCCTTGTCGTTGCTATCGGGACATGGCCGGAGCCATCAGCTAACGGGAGCTTGATGTAGTAGAGGAAGCTCTCCTCCTCAACGTAACCCACCTCTGCCTTTGCAAGGCTCGTTCTGCATCTAGGGCACCAGTAAACTGGGTGCTCGGCCTGGTAGAGCAGACCCTTTTTGTAGAACTCTATTAGAGACTTCTGGACGGTGGCCTTGTACCAGTCGTCCATGGTGTGGTACTCCAGGTCCCAGTCGGCGGAGTAGCCTATTCTGATGAACTGATCCCTCATAGCTTCGATTGCCTGCCATGTCCACTCGATGCACTTCTGGAGGAAGAGCTCGGGCTGATCCTTGCTTACCCCGAACTCCTTCTCGACCTTCAGTTCTGTCGGGAGGCCGTGGTTGTCAAAGCCCTGGGGAAAGAGAACGTTGTAGCCGGTCATTCTTTTGTAGCGTGCGATGATGTCAATCCACGTGTGGCTCAGAACGTGGCCGAGGTGGAGTGTTCCGCTCGTGAACGGCGGCGGGGTGTCTATAGCGTAGCTCGGCCTCTTCTCGTCGAGCTCGTACTTGTAGACCTTTTCATCCAGCCAGAACTTCTGCCACTTGGGCTCAATCTCGTTGGGGTCATAGGTCTTGGGGAGCATAGCCATCACCTTTTCTGTTTTTTGAAGATGGGATACCCTCAGAAGGGTGGCTTAAAAACTTTGACGGTGGTGCCGGAGTTAGGACTGACCCAGAAGGGCGGAAGGCTTGGAGTTCAGGGGTTGAAATCAGCTCTACGGTGGACGATAGGCATCACCGGGGTATAAAAGTGGACAGGGGTTTAAAAATTTTAGGGTCACCTGATGGCGACCAGCCAGTACCTCCTGTCGTCGGGTCTCAGCTCCCTTCTCAGGTTACCGTAGATTCTGACCTTCCTGAAGTGCCTCTCAGCCAAGAGCCGCATCTCCCTCGGCGTGTAGATGTTGAGCTCATCGTCCACCATGAACGCCCTAACGCTCCCGTCGGGCTTGATTATCTGAATCAGCCTCTTGAAGTGGAGCTTCTGAAAGGCAGACCCAACCTCCCGCCAGTCGGTTATGATGAGCTTCTCATGGTCTTTCCGCTCGTCCCACACTATCGGGCCGTCCCCTTCACCATAGAACCAGCACGGGAAGTCGGCGATGAAAACTCCACCCGGTTTCAGGGCACGTTTTACAGAATTAAACAATCCTTGAATTGCAGAATCGTCGAAATACATGATGGACGAGAAGAACATCGTTACCGCGTCGAACTCCTCCTCAAAGCTTATCTCCAGAGCATCGCCCTGCAGGAACTTGATGTTAAGTCCTTCATTCCTCGCCTTTTCCCGTGCAACGGACAGCATCTCCTCATGCAGGTCAAGACCTGTAACCTCATAGCCCCTCCTTGCGAGCTCAAGTGTTGGGATTCCAGTTCCGCAAGCCAAATCGAGGACTCTCCTTACCTCCAGCTCTGCGTCCTCCCTGAAAACTTCCTCCACGAAGTCAATCTCTTCCCCAATCCGCTCGGCCCTTCTGCGGTAGATTGCATCATAGTACTCCGCAAGAGAGGTATAAAGCTCGTGCATGGTACCACCAAAAAATGAAGTGAGCTTCAGGTTTAAAACCCTACTCCCAGCTCCCGGAAGGCCTTGATTAAAGCGCTATTTTCCTCAGGCGTTCTCACCGAGAAGCGGACGTATTCGTGCAGCCCAAAGCTCTCGCAGTTTCTCACGAGGATTCCCTTTTCTTTGAGCTCTTTTACTGTTCTCCTGGCATCTCCCACGCGCTTGATGAAGAAGTTGGCGTCGCTTTTAACATCCAAAGTCTTTTCCATCCTCACCTTCTCGCGCCAGATTAATGGCATTGTCTTCCTCAGGTGCTCGAAGCCGTCCTCAAGCAAAAACTCAAGGAAAGCGAGGCCGGTCGAGCCTACTCCCCAGGGCATCCTGACGCTCCTGAAGGCCCTGGAAAAGCCGACTACGTAGCCGACCCTTATTCCCGGCAGGCCGTAGCTCTTCGTGAAGGTTCTGAGCTTCACGATGTTTTCACCCTCCGGGCTTTCATGCTTTTTAACAAAGTCGATGAACGCCTCGTCAATGACAAGGAGGGCTTTCTTATCCTCAACGGCATCGAGGAGTGGTTTTAGCTCCCTGACGCGGTAGAACCTCCCGTCGGGGTTGTTTGGATTGCAGAAGAAGACCACCGAGTTCTTCTCCACAAGCTCAGCCATCTTTTCCGGCTCGTTTGGGCCTTTAATGACCTTTCCCCCAAAAATCCTCGCTGCCCTTTCGTATTCACCGTATGTGTGGCGTGGAATTATCACTCTCCTCCCGCGGAGCGCGAGGATACCGATGAGGTAGAGGGCCTCGGTGATCCCAGCGGTTACTGTAATCTCTCCGCCAACAAGCTCCGAAAGGCCTTCCTCAAGCCTTTCGTAGTAGGGATAGCGGCCACTTATCTCCCTCGCCCGCTCGAACATCTCGTCAAGCCACTCAGGTGGGTATGGGTTGAGCGATGCCGAGAAGTCAAGCAATCCCTCCTCCCTTGAACCGCCGTGGTATGTGGAGAACTCTACCGGCCTGAGCATGGACACACTCCCACTGCGATGAGTAAGAGGACTGTAACAACCCATTCGCCAACAATCAGCCGATAAACCCTCAAGGCCCGCCGTATATCACCGTTCTCCGGTTCCCTTCCCGGAAAGCGGTAAACGCCGGGCTTTTCAAGCCAGACGCCTAAAACGGCACTCATCACAGCTATGGGCTTGTCCGAGTTTATCTTGAACCTGGCTAAGCGGTAGTACCGGAGAACCCTCCTCCCCCCAATAGGAAGATATAGGAGAACCGTCAAACGGGCTGGAATAAAGTTGAGGAGATCATCCAGTCGGGCGGAGAACTTGCCGAAGTATTCGTAGCGCTCGTTCCTGTAACCGAGCATTGCATCGAGCGTGTTGACAGCACGGTAGAGCAGGGCACCCGGTAAGCCAAAGAGAAGGAAGTAGAAGAGCGGAGCAACTACTGAATCGTTGAGGTTCTCAGCAAGGCTCTCTATCGAGGCCGAGTTGAGGTGAGCCCTGTCGAGGCCCTCCGTTTTTCTGCTGACGATCATGGAGACCGCTTTCTTCTTCTCTTCAAGGTTTTCCGTCATCGTCCTCGCGACGTGCTCGTGGAGGCTTCTTATCGCAAACGAGCTCTTGAGGAGGTAAATAGCTAGGGCATAGTTGAGGGGGTAAGGGACAAAGACGGGAGAAACGGACAGAAGGAATGCCAAGGCGATAACAATCAGTGCCGTGAGTGTCCCAACCAGGAAATCAAGAACCGGAGAGCGTCTTCTATATAGGGAATCCAGAAGTCCGATCAGCTTCCCGAACCATACCACCGGGTGGAGCCTCGTCGGTGGCTCGCCGAGGAAGACATCCCAGAGCAATGCTAAAGCGAAAACTATCAAGGCCTCCATTCACCAACAGCCTCCCGGATTTTAGCGTATTCTACCAGGATCTTCTCGTTTGGCTTCCTAACGCCCCTTCTGACGTACCAGGCCGGGTGTTTGAGGTAGATGGCGTCGTATCCGAGCTCCTTCAAGGCCCTCTCCGCTGTTCTGCCGATTGCGAAAATCACTTCCGGCTTTAAAACCTCAAGCTCCCTCGCGAGTAGTCCGTAGGCTCCCGGAGGGACTTTTTTCAGCCTGTTGTTAGGCGGGTTGCACTTGACGACGTTGGTTATGTAGAGAAAGTCTAGGTTGATGCCGAGGGAGAAGAGAACCCTCCGCAGAAGCATCCCGGAGGCGTCGCGGTAGAAGCATATCCCGGTCTTCCCGCATCCGCGCCTTCCCGGGGCTTCGCCGACGAGAAGGGCTTTTGAACCAGCCCAGCCGTTGGCGAAGGGCAGGCCTTTAAATTCACCAACCTCCCGCTGGTATTCAAGGTTCTCCCGCCCGCAGAAGTGCTCTGGATTAGTTAAGAGGGAGCGGTAAAGGCCGGAGAGCTCAATGGCTCTGGCCTCGCTCTTTCCATCCGTTACGAGGAATCTCTCCTCTGGGTTGTATATCGTCCTCGCGTAGATTCCATAGATTTCCTCGTCGAGAAAAAGAAGGTCGCGCCAGTTTTTCAGCTTTAAAGGCCTCACCTTGAGGTTCCTCGGGTTAATGTAGATCTCTCCTACCTTTTCTAACTTCTCAAGTCGGAGGAGCATAACGGATAAAAGCTCCAGCTCTTTATAACCCTGACGGGGGCGATAACTTGAGGGGAGTTGCCTTCTTTTCGGGCGGTAAGGACGGGCTCTACGCGCTCTATTTAGCCGAAGAGAGGGGGATAGATGTTCCCTACCTTTTGGCGCTTAAAACAACAATCGGACTTTCACCACACTGGGAGAACTCAGAGGCCTTAAAGACTTTAGCTAAAGCGATGGGGAAGGAACTACTCACCTTCGACATGGCCGAAGGAAGCGATGCCCTAGCCGACTTCATCGGCTCCCTCGGCGTTGATTACCTCATAGCGGGCGACATCCTTCTCGGGGAGCACAAAAAGTGGGTTGAGATGCTTGGGGAGAAGGCCGGAGTCAAAGCCCTCGAACCACTCTGGGGGAGGGACACCCTTGGGCTGGCGGAGGAGATGCTCGGAGAGGGCTTCGAGTGGGCCATAATGGCGGTGGACAGGAAAAAGCTTCCCCAGGAGGCTTTAGCTTATACCTTCGGCTCGAAAAACGACCTGGAGAACTTTCTAAGAACTTACCCGGGTGTTGACCCGGTTGGAGAGTTCGGCGAGTTCCACACTGTGGTTTTGGCCTCACCTCTCTTCGGGGAGAGGTTTAAGCTTGAGGTGAAGTCTGTCGAGGAGGGTGAGAGGTACCACTGGATCCGCTTCGGGCTGGTGAGAGCGTGAAGAGTGGAGAACTCCTTCAAAGGCTCGAAGAGCACGGGATAACGCTTGATTCAATGCTCGACACAGCAATGGAACTCTACATTGGCAACAATCCCGGCGAGACCAGAAAAAGGCTTAAAACTCTGGTGCTCCGTTATCTCAAAGACATCAACGTCCAGGCTCTCCTGATGGCAGCGCTCCTGCTTGAGGGGGACTTTGAAGTCGA
Source organism: Thermococcus sp. (assembly GCF_027008145.1). GTDB lineage: Archaea > Methanobacteriota_B > Thermococci > Thermococcales > Thermococcaceae > Thermococcus. Next base: position 10,713 of record NZ_JALTCZ010000209.1, read on the forward strand.
GGGCGACCCGGTAAACCTTGTCGCAGACGAGCTGATTGGGATAGACATCGCGGAGTACATAGGCGGAAAGATGGCGCTCTTCAACTTCTTCTACTACGACACGAGGAAGCCCGGAATCTTAGCGGAGCTTCCGCCTTTCCTCGATGACGCGGTGGGAGGGTTTATAGCGGGTTGCATGACGAAACTGTTCCAGGAGGATGGCGAATGAAGAACATCCTGCCGTTCCTCACAAGGCTCCCGATTGGGGGGGACTTCGAAAAAGCCCGGGAAGAGCTCTGGGCCTTTCCGCCTATCGCCTTGGTCAGCTCTGCCTTTCCGGTTCTTTTTCTTTACCTGAGGTTACCCCTAGCCAATCTGCTCGCCATTTTAGGTCTCTACTTCACCATCGGCCTTCTCCACTTAGACGGATTGGCAGATTGGGCCGACGGGATAATGGTCAAGGGCGACCGTGAGAAGAAAGTCAGGGTGATGAAGGATGTTAACACCGGAATAGCGGGTCTCTTTGCGGTTGCTATGGTTCTCTTCCTTCAGGTTTACTCGCTCCCGCTGGTGCCCTTCTACTCCATCTACCTGGCAGAGCTCAACTCGAAGTTTGCCATGCTCCTTGGATTGGCTACAAAAAGACCGCTCGGCCGGGGTCTCGGGGCCTACTTCATGGAGGGGATGAACCGAAGGCAGTTGGCCGTTGGAACGTTTCTCTACGCCCTCCTCTACCTTCCCGTTGCGCTCTACACTCCTCCGGCCGTTATCGGGCTGGTGGGCCTTCTCTTTGGCATTTATGTAATAAAGCTCTCCCTGAGTAATTTCGGCGGGGTAAACGGTGACTGCCTTGGGGCCATGGCAGAGATAACGAGGGCCGGGACGCTCTTGGTTCTGGCCTTTGTGTGGTGGTATCTGTGATAGTCATCCTCGCCGGCGGTAGGTCAAGCCGAATGGGAAGGGAAAAGCCAGTCCTGAAGGTTGGCGGAAAGCCAATGCTCCTGAGGGTTTATGGGGGAGCCTCGGCTGTAGGGGAAGCCATCGTGGCACTCTCAAGGAATACGCCGAAGACCAGGGAGCTCTGCTTGAAGGAGGGAATTCCCTTCGTCGAGACGCCTGGAAAGGGTTACGTAGAAGACGTCCGGTGGCTCCTCCGGGAGTTTGGGCCGTTCGTCAGCGTTTCAGCGGATCTGCCCTTCGTTAAGGCATCGGACATCGTCTCTATATCCAGAGCCTTCGACGGGAAGACAAGCCTGACAGGTGTTCTTCCGCTGAAGAGGGTTCCTAAGGATTTAAAACCGGCGGGTTATCACAGTTATGCCGTGGTTGGGCTGAACGCGGTTGGGACTGAAGGGGAGAGATTTTTTGAACTGAGCAACCCGCTTTTAGCGCTCAATGTTAACACGCCGGAAGAGTTAAAGCTTGCCGAGAGAATAGCCTGCCTGGTGGGAAGATGAGGGGTGAGGAGATTAAGGGCACACTGGTCTTCATTGGGATTCTAATCCTCGGCCTGCTGTTCTTCTTCGGCTTCTTGGTTGTAGGAATGGTTCTGCTTTTCATAGGCCTGCTCATCTTCCTTGGATTCTACATATACATCCGTGTTAAGTTCTGGTGGAGGAAGAGGCACCCACCGAAGGAGCTGGAGAGTCCAGAGGATTATTTTTAGAGCCCAAGCTCACCTAAAATCCTCTCCACGTCAAGGTTCTTCTCAACAACCCCCGCGAACCTCTCAATTTCCTCCTCTATGCTCCACCTCTTGACCGAAACCTGCTCAAGGCCCTTTTCAGCCCTCAGAAAGTTGAGGAACCTCTCTGTGAAGGTGAAGTTGTGGAAGATGCCGTGGAGGTATGTCCCAAAGGCCCGCTCTCCTATAGCCCCCTCCGGTTCGAAAGCTTTGGCTGCGTTCACAGAGGTTATGACTGAGAAAGGCCTCTCCGAGATCGAACGGCCCATCCTTATCTCGTAGCCTTCCACGTTCATTCCTTTGGCGGGTTCCCAGAGAACCCTTGCCTTGAGGTGGTTAGTCCGCTTTTCCCTCCTGAAGACAGTTTTTGCCGGGAGAAGGCCGATTCCCTTTACCTTCCCGCGCTTGGACTCAACGGTGTCTATAATCTCCTTCCCGAGCATCTGAAAGCCGCCGCAGATTCCGACGACGAAAGAACCCTCGCGGTGGGCTTGGATTACGGCATCTTCGATGCCGTTGTTTCTCATCCATAGCAGATCCTCGACCGTGTTCTTGCTCCCCGGGATTATAACGAGGTCTCCCCTTATCTCCTCGGCCCTCGTGACATAGTCAACGCCGTTCGCCCAGTGAAGGGGCTCAAAGTCTGTGAAGTTGCTTATGTGGGGAAGCCTGATTATCTGAATGTGCAGATCGCCCTTAACCTTCGGGAACTCCGCTAAGGAGTCCTCCTCGGGAAGGCGGTGTTCGACGTAGGGGATAACTCCAAGGGTCGGCTTTCCGTAGCGTTCCTCAAGGTAATCGAAGCCGGGCTTGAGCAGGGAAGCATCGCCGCGGAACTTGTTGAAGACGAAGCCGAGGATTAGGTTCCTTTCCTCCTCACTCAGGAGCTCCATGGTTCCGACTATCGAGGCAAAGCTCCCGCCCCTGTCTATATCAGTGACGAGAATAACCCTCGCGTTGGCATGCTTTGCCACGCGCATGTTGACCATATCATAGTCCTTCAGGTTTATCTCGACCGGACTGCCGGCTCCTTCGATTAAAACCAGGTCGTGCTTCTCCTTCAGCTCGTCAAGAACCTCCATCGCCTTTCGGAAGAGCTCCTCCTTCCGCGAGAGCATGTAGTCCTTAGCTGAGACGCTACCGATGGGCTTTCCCATGAAGACGATCTGGCTCCTCATCCTCCCCTCGGGCTTGAGCAGGATCGGGTTGAACCTCACGCTGGGCTTTTTCCTGCAGGCTATGGCCTGCAGATACTGAGCGCGACTTATCTCACCTCCCTCTATGCTTGGGGCGGAGTTCAGGCTCATGTTCTGGCTTTTGAAAGGAACGACATCGTAGCCGAGGTTCGAGAAGATCCTGCATAACGCCGTTACCAGGAGAGACTTGCCCGCTCCTGAGGATGTCCCCTGAACCATCAAGGCCCTTCCCATCTCCCCACCGACAGGA
>NZ_JALTCZ010000210.1 GCF_027008145.1 Thermococcus sp.
GAGATACTCGATGAGATAGCCATCCCGGTTAACCCGGAGAATGGGGAGACCCTCCTCAGGATAGCCGAGACCTCCATAACAGGAAAGAGCGCTGAGGCCCACAGGAATCTCCTCGCAAAACTAGCAGTCGAGGCGGTGAAGCAGGTCGCCGAGAAGACCGAGGAAGGCTACGTCGCTGATATAGACAACATCAAGATAGAAAAGAAGGCCGGTGAGAGTGTTGAAGAGAGCGAGCTCATTAAGGGTGTCGTCATCGACAAGGAGGTCGTTCACCCGAGGATGCCCAAGAGGGTTGAGAACGCCAAGATAGCACTCATAGGAGATGCCCTTGAGGTCAAGAAGACCGAAACAGATGCCAAGATCAACATAACCAGCCCCAACCAGCTCTACGACTTCCTTGAGCAGGAGGAGAAGATGCTGAAGGAGATGGTTGACAAGATCAGGGAGGTTGGAGCCAACGTCGTCTTCGTTCAGAAGGGCATTGATGATTTAGCCCAGCACTACCTCGCGAAATACGGCATAATGGCGGTTAGGAGGGTTAAGAAGAGCGACATGGAGAAGCTCGCGAAAGCCACCGGAGCAAAAATAGTCACCAACGTCCGCGACCTTACCAGCGAAGACCTCGGCTATGCCGAGCTTGTGGAGCAGAGGAAGGTCGCTGGGGAGAACATGATCTTTGTCGAGGGCTGCAGGAACCCGAAGGCAGTGACAATACTCATCCGCGGTGGAACCGAGCACGTGGTTGATGAGGTTGAGAGGGCTCTCGAAGACGCGGTCAAGGTCACCAAGGACATCATCGAGGACGGTAAAATCCTTCCCGCTGGTGGTGCTCCGGAAATCGAGCTGGCTATCAGGCTCGACGAGTACGCCAAGGAGGTCGGTGGAAAAGAAGCCCTAGCAATCGAGGCCTTCGCCGAGGCTTTGAGGGTTATTCCGAGGACCCTCGCTGAGAACGCTGGCCTTGACCCGATCGAGACTCTCGTTAGGGTCATCGCTGCCCACAAGGAGAAGGGTTCGACGGTCGGCGTTGATGTCTTCGAGGGTGAGCCGGCTGACATGCTTGAGAAGGGGGTTATTGCTCCGCTCAGGGTCACGAAGCAGGCCATTAAGAGCGCCAGTGAGGCGGCGATAATGATACTCAGAATCGACGATGTCATAGCAGCAAGCAAGCTCGAGAAGGAGAAAGAAGGAGGAAAGGGAGGCAGTGAAGAGTTCAGTAGCGACCTTGACTGAAGGCTTTAATTCTTTGGTCCTTTGATACCTTCTTTCATCAAGTTCCTGAACGTAAGGGGTATATCCAACCTTAAGGTGTTGGATTTTCAGGCGGATTCTTAGCAGGGCTATGTTGTAAGATCGTTTCCTGACGGCTGTTCTGTTCTTGAGCGAGAAAAACGGACATCAACGCACTTTTTAGTCCAGCACCAAAAAGATAATATACTATGACGACACATAATTACACAACCACCTGTCGAGGGGGCCTATGCTAAAGAAGATAGCCGTGGTGCTGGTTTTTGTGGTCCTTCTGGTGGCCCCGGCAGCACTGAGTGCCGGCTCAGGCAGTCCCCAGCAACAAGGCAGTATACATCTTCTCGCGGTGAACGCCGGGGAAATCCTTAGTCTGATCTCCGACCCGAGCTTTAAGGCCATTGAAAGCAGTCTGAAGGACTACTCGCTCTACACCGTTGGCCTCAAGACCCTCCTCAGGGACGCCAAGACGGGATCCGTGTCCCTGGAGATAAGGGGCAGGAAGTTCGAACTGGCCTTAACCCCAGACACCAGAACGCTCGCCCCCGGGGTCACAAACGGGCCCATCCACATCTTCAGGGGAAGCGTTAAGGGCGTTCCTGGGAGCATGGTCGCGCTGACCGTAAGCGATAGGGCAGCCTTCGTCACTTTGTGGGTCCCCGGGAAGTGGTACTACCTGAGGTCCACAAAGACAAGAATCGATGGAAAGCCGATCCTCATCGGGTATTCATCGAAAGACGAAAAGCACGCAGACAAGGTCTATCAGTATTAGGTGAGACCCAATGGCCCCGATCCAAGAAAGACCTTAGTAGTCCTCACTCTACTCCTAATTGTGCTGTCCCTGGGCTGTATCGGTGAGGGCACCACGTTCACAACTTCAAAAACTGCAAGCACCACCACAACCTCAACTTCCACAACCACAAGCCCTGCTTTCCCCGAGGATGCCCCCCTAGGCAACCTGTCCCTCGAGCTAAAAGCCCTAGAGTGCGCTTCCGGCAGTTTCAACGTCGGTTGTGATAACAAACGTCGGGGACAACACGGTCCTCATCCTCAAGCCGGTGAACATGATCACGCTCCGCTTCAAGCTCTACGACAAGAACGGGAGTGGAATAAAGTACATGGGCCGATGCCTACCTGCCCCCCTGAAGGATAGGGATGCAACCGTTCTGAGGGCAGGGAGTCCATAAAGGAGAATTTCACACTGGACACACACCTCTGGATGGCGGAAAATGGAAACTACACCCTCGTTGCCCTCTACGACACCAGGGACGTAAAAGCCGAGACGAGCAGACCCGTGTGGCGGGGCCTGCTGGGGGCAAACGCCAGCGTGAGGTTCGGGTGCGGTTAGTCCCAAAGTTCTCCGATCTCCTTCTCCAGTCTCTTCAGCTTCCCCTTGAACCTCCTCACCTGGGCGTTGGCGAGGTTTACAATCCTCCTGATGTACCTCTCATCCACCCAGAGCTTCCCGTTTTCTCCCAAAGGGACGTCCATCCTCTCGGTGGAGCGTATCTCCACTAAGAGCTTTTTGTGGCTGACGCTCTTTATGTTGGAGTACTTAAAGCCAAGGCCTATCGCCAGGTTGAGCAGTTTCACAGCATCATTCATCGTCCTAGATGCTACGTGGAGGATTGGACTCCTGACAAGGAACCAGAGTTGACCGGAGCTGTGCTTTCCAATGGCCTCGAGAACTTCCTCGAAGGAGACTTCCCTATGCCACTTTCCAAGCCAGACGGAGTTGAGCTTGTCGCCGAAGTGGGGCATCTCCATGACCGAAATCCTACCTGAGCAGGAACTGGTTGTGAAGTAGTTACCGAGGGCGTTGATCCTCTCAAGGAGTGGGATTATGTCGTGGTCAACCTTATTCTGGGCTAAGGCCTTCCTAAGGCCTTCCATTGCTTTCGCTTTCTGCTCCTCGAAGTTCTTTGTGTAAAGGAACATGGTATCACCCCCGGATCAGCAGTGCCGCCTTCCGATAGGATGGCTCGGTGAACCTATACACAACCCGGCTCCCGATTTGAGATTTTGAGACGACATAAAGATCGTTCATGAGGGCATCCAAGAGGGAATGAAGAGCCCTTTTTGAATGCCCGTCCCTTCCAGCTCGCTCCAAGTTGCTCCATATGAGAGTAGCTTCATGACCATTGGGGCACTTAGAGACCTACCCTCAAGCAGGTTCTCAAGTTCGTGTTTGGCTTCCTTTACGGCACTTTCACTGACTCTGTAGAGGGCTTTTAAGTGTTCATCCCCTAAACAGCGCCTTAAGCCATAGGCGCTGAGCCAGCCCGGCAGGGTTCCAAGTTCCCAGAAAACGTCCTCAAGTTCTTTTTCCGGTATTTTTACTCCGCACTCATTGAGTCCTTTCCGTAGGAATCTCTCAGCGACGTCCCGTTCCCAGGGATTAAGCGTTATCTCAATCGGCTGTCGGGCGTAGAGACCCTCGGAATACGTTTGAGAGAACAGTTTTTTCATGAGTCCAGCATACGAGCCGGAAAAGACTATCAGCAGTTCCGGATTCTCGTTGAATGTGACGGTTAGGGCATTGAGAAACTGGGGCAGTCCCTCTCTGACTTTTTGTACTTCATCAAGGATGATCACGGTTTTCTTTAGATTTCTGAGGGCTTCCTCAAGTGCTCCCGACGCTGAGGCACTTGGTTTTAACCTGATTTCAAAGCCTTTAACCTTAATGGTCGATAGGTATGTCCCAACCTTTCTGAGGACTCCCTTTGGCAGGTTACGGAGTATCCTTTCGGTGGCTTCTCGAAGGGTCGTTGAGCTTCTCAAATCTATGTAGACGACGGAATGTCCATGCCTTTTTGCGAACTCCTTGGAAGATGAAATTGCGAGGCTCGTCTTTCCGGCCATTCTTGGACCCAAAACCGCAACCCAGCTGTTTGATTCCAGGGCGTTGACAAGTCTTCTAACTTCGGTTTCCCTTCCAAACAGTTCTTCAACTCTCTCCCTCGGACGTGGAGAAAACCAGTGATTCATGCAGACCCCCGAAACATGTTTCGGGGGTATCTCTTAAAAGGATAACCTCAGCTCACTGGCCTCAACCATAGTCCCCCTCCCCCTCACGAACTCGATCAGTCTCTCGTAGGTGGGGTGAGCCCTTAAAGTCGAGGAGTCTCCAATCGCTATGAGCTTCCTCTTGGCCCTTGTTAGGGAGACGTTTAGGCGCCTCAAGTCCTTTAGAAAGCCGAGCTCGCCCCTCTCGTTTGAGCGGACAAAGGAGAGAACGATGACCTCCTTCTCTCTTCCCTGGTAGCCGTCAACGGTCTTGACTTCCACCTCTTCCGGCAGGAGGGAGCTTATTAAATCCCTCTGGTCGTCGTAGGGTGTTATCACTCCAATCCATTCCGGCCTAAGTCCAAGCTCTAAGAGTTTCCCCACCGTATCGGCAACTATTCTCGCCTCAAGCGGGTTCTCCCTGCTCTCGCTCCCATGCCTCTGCCTCTCAAAGCGGTCTTCTCTCGTCGAGGTGTCTATGAAGACGAGGACGTTCTCCGGCTTAAGAACCTCGTTCCATAACCCTTTCGATGCTGGAACTCTGAGCCCCAGATCCGCAAGCGTTACCTTCCTGACGCTCTCGTCTGCTCTGACCTTTCCACTGTAGAACTCCCTGCTGGGAAACTCCATCAGCCTCTCGTTCATCCTGTACTGGATGGTCAGCATCTCTGACTTGTGGGGGTAGCGCTCGATGAGGCCCTCGAAGAGTGTCCTGGAGAGTTCCATGGCCTTTTCGCTCAGTATCGTTGGCGGGAGCTGTTTGTGGTCTCCCGCTAAGATGAACCGCTTCGCGCGGTTTATCGGGATGAGAACGCTCGGGATAGTCGCCTGGGTTGCTTCGTCTATAATAGCCACATCGTAGGAAGCGTAGTCAACGACATCGAGGCCAGCTGATGTGTTGGTCGTGAGGACTACGTCGGCCTCCCTTATTATCTCCCTCGCTATCCTCTCCTCAAGCTTCCTCGCGTCTTCAAAGGTTTTGCCCACCTGCTCGTTGAGCTTTATCCACTCGGCCATCTCGCGGATTATCCTAGCAGGCACCCCCCTAACGCCTATCCCCTTCGAGGCCAGCCGTAAAATCTCGCGGTCGCTCAGCCCCCTTCTGTATTTTGGGGCTGGCTTTGTGAAGGTGTCGCGCTTCTCCTTGAGGTTCTGGCCGATGACGCGGAGCTCCCTCAGCTCGCCGTAGAGCTCGTGCTGGGTTATGAGATAGGCCAAAGTCGTCTCGTGCAGAGCCCTTGAGACTCTGCTCGGATGCCCAACGCGGACGATCCTCAAACTGGAATCAACGAGCCTCTCAACGAGGTTGTCAACGGCGACGTTGCTCTCGGCCGTTGCTAAAACCTTATGGCCCCTCTCGACCTCCTGCATTATCAGCTCCGCTAAAGTCCTCGTCTTTCCAGTCCCGAATGGGCCGTGAATCAGAAAGAAGTCATGACTGCCGAGGGCCTTTGCAATGGCCTTCTTCTGACTCGCGTTTAGGCCGGCATCAACGGCGGTAAAATCCACCTGCTGGCCCTCCTCCGGTTCTCGAAGGCCGAGGTAGAATTCCAAAGCCTTTTTCCCGCTCTCGCGCAGGTTGTTCAGGTTCTCCAGCCATCTCTTAAAGGTGATGTCATTGGCGTACAAATCCAGGCGAACGCCTTTAATGGCCCACTCGGGAACCGTTTCAAGGGCAACCGTGATGAAGCGCTTCCCTTTCTCAACGACAGTCCCTACAAGGTCGCTCTTCAGGGGATCACGTCTGCTGATTACGACCAAATCGCCGACGCTTATTTCCGTCTTGATTTCCCTATCGCGCCCGTACCTCACGAGGAAATAGCCCAGCTCCTCGCCCACTACCTTTCCGTTGAGGCCGAGAACCGCTCTCCCAACCTTCTCCCTCTCCCTTCCCGAGAGGCGCCTCATCTCTAAGCGCATAGCCTCTATCTCTGCCTTTCGCTCAAGCTCCACGAGCTCTTTGAGGTGAGAGGTGAACTCTGACAGTCTCTCCTCCATTTTTCCTCCCGATGACCGGGGAGAAGAGTTCCTTAAAAAGCTGAGGGTGGTCAGCCCATGCGAGTCTCCTCACCGCTCGGGCGAAACTTCCCTCATCATCCCGGCAAGAATAAGGGAAGGGGGGTTAAAAAGGTAGCTAATACAGGAGCGCCACCAACTCCCTGTGGAACGACTTCAGGGTCCTCCAGTGGGCCTCGCTGATTCCCCCGCTCCAGGAGAGGCGCTGGTAGAAGTGCTCAAGCTCGTCGAGCAGGCACTCGATGTATTCCCTTCTCTGGCCACTGGCAGAGCCGTTCAAAAGCCTCCCCCTCAGGAAGGGCATCACCTCGGAGGGCCTCCCAAGGGCCGCCCAGAAAAGGCCTTCCTTTAAAACCTCGTACAGAACTTCCTCAAAACCAAACCTCTCAGCGGAGGGTTTGGCCCTCCCCCCTTGGAATCCTTGATACTGCCTCCATTGGAACCACCGGCTTCAGAACGTTCAACGCCTATATCAGCTTTTTGGTCTTTTCTCTGTAGATATGGCAAAAATGTAAAGGAATTCGGGAAGCTCTTGAAGAATCTGCCCCATATTAAGCCTATTTTTGTCACGCCGCCAAGGCAAGGACGAAGACAACGGTCAGTATGGGGGCGGTGTATGAGAGCGTTATCATGAGCCTCTTCATGCCGTCACCGTGCACGGAGGTATACATTTGTTTAAAAGCTTTACCTCTGTAGAGGGCTTGAAAAATCAAGTCCCGGATTCGTTATCCAGCCCGGCTTTGGGGCTGGAGTTTGAGGTTCACCGTGGAAAGTCTTAAAAACTCTTAACAGGTTCAAGTCAAAAAGGATGAGGGGGTTCGCGCATTATGGGAAAGTTTGAACAGAAACTTGTTAATGCCATAAAGGGCTACACATTCGACGACGTCCTTCTGATACCGCAGGCCACCGAAGTCGAGCCCAAGGATGTTGACGTCTCAACGAGGATTACTCCAAAGATAAGGCTGAATATCCCGGTTCTCAGTGCGGCGATGGACACAGTGACCGAGTGGGAGATGGCCGTCGCGATGGCGAGGGAGGGTGGCCTCGGCGTCATCCACAGGAACATGAGTATAGCGGAGCAGGTGGAGCAGGTAAGGAAGGTAAAGCGCGCGGAGCGCTTCATAGTGGAGGACGTCATATCGATTTCGCCGGAGGAGACGGTTGATTACGCCCTCTTCCTCATGGATAAGAACGGCATAGACGGCCTGCCTGTTGTCGAGGATGGGAAGGTCATTGGCGTTATAAGCAAGAAGGACATAGCAGTCAAGCAGGGCAGGCTCGTGAAGGACGTCATGACGGGCGAGCCAATAACTGTTCCGGAGAGCGTAACGGCTGAAGAGGCCCTTCGGCTCATGTTCGAGCAGGGGATAGACAGGCTTCCCGTGGTCGATGGGGAGGGGGGACTGGTAGGAATAATCACGATGAGCGACCTGGCAAAGCGGAGGAAATACAAGAACGCCGTCAGGGACGAGAACGGGGACTTGATAGTTGCCGCTGCGGTTGGGCCCTTTGACATCGAGAGGGCCAAGGCCCTCGACAGGGCCGGCGTGGACGTTATCGTCGTTGACACAGCCCACGCCCACAACCTCAAAGCTATTAAGGCAATGAAGGGGATAAGGGAGGCCGTTGATGCAGAGCTTATAGTAGGCAACATAGCCAACCCGAAGGCCGTTGACGACCTCACATTCGCAGACGCGATAAAGGTTGGCATAGGGCCCGGGAGTATATGTACAACAAGGGTCGTCGCGGGAGTTGGCGTTCCACAAATCACGGCCATAGCGCTGGTTGCTGACAGAGCCCAAGAGTACGGTCTCCGCGTCATAGCCGACGGCGGGATAAGATACTCTGGTGACATAGTCAAGGCAATAGCCGCCGGCGCCGATGCAGTTATGCTCGGCTCTCTCTTGGCGGGAACCAAAGAGGCTCCGGGCAAGGAGGTCGTCATAAACGGCAGGAGGTACAAGCAGTACCGGGGGATGGGCTCCCTCGGGGCCATGATGAAGGGTGGTGCCGAGCGCTACTACCAGAAGGGGCACATGAAGACGAGGAAGTTCGTGCCCGAGGGGGTGGAAGGTGTTGTGCCCTACAAAGGACCGGTGAGCGAGGTACTCTACCAGCTTGTCGGTGGCCTTCGCTCGGGGATGGGCTACGTAGGAGCTAAGAGCATCGAGGAGCTCAAGGAGAGGGGCGAGTTCGTCATCATAACGCAGGCAGGGGTTAAGGAGAGCCACCCGCACGACATACTCATCACCAACGAAGCACCGAACTATCCGCTCGGCAAATGAAAAACCGTTTAAGTCCTTCCTCCCTTTTCTTTCCGGTGGTTTGATGAGGGTTGGTGTCATCGGGACCGGCTTAGCCGGTCTGACTTCCGCAATAGCCCTCTTGAAGAGGGGCTTTGATGTCACTCTCATAGGTCACGGCATTAAAAGCTCAAACTCCTATCTGGCCCAAGCAGGTGTGGCATTTCCACTAGCAGAGGGGGACTCCCTTAGGGCTCACGTCACCGATACGATCAGGGCCGGAAAATACATCAACGATGGGGAGACAGTGTGGAGCGTAATCTCGAAGGCAAGCGAAGCCCACGACTTCCTCTCCTCCTTCGGCCTCAGGTTCGAGCTGGAAACCGAGGGCGGGCATTCTTTTCCCCGGGTTCACACGATAAAGAATGAGACGGGAAAACACCTCACGAAAGTCCTGTGGATGAGGGCAAAGGAACTGGGCGTTGGCTTTGTCAGAGGGACTGCCGAGAGCTTAGGTATTCTCGGAAGGAAAGTCTGCGGGGTTTTCGTTGATGGCGAGTTCCTCCGCTTCGATGCCGTTGTCATAGCCTCGGGTGGCTTCACAGGGCTCTTCCAGTACACCGCCGGTGTGGGAACGAACCTCGGCCTCATGATAGGTGACGCCATCCTTCACGGCGTTCCTGCCAGGGATCTTGAGTTCGTCCAGTTCCACCCGACGGGCTACATCGGAAAGAACAGAGTGAAGCTCATAAGCGAGGCCGTTAGAGGAGCCGGTGCGAAGCTCGTAACAGAGGACGGGGAGCGCTTCGTCAACGAGCTCTCGACGAGGGACGTTGTTGCGAGGGCCATTTACAGGCAGATGCAGGCCGGGAAAAGGGTCTACCTTGACGCCACAGGTATAGAGAACTTCAAGAAAAAGTTCCCCCAGATATATGCCTTCCTCCGGAAGGAGGGTATAGACCCCTCCAAAGACCCAATCCCGGTCTCTCCTATTGCCCACTACACCATGGGGGGAATAGCCGTCGACCTCTGGTACAGAACGGGAGTTAAGGGACTCTACGCAGTTGGCGAAGCCATGAGCAACGGCTTTCACGGGGCGAATAGATTGGCGAGCAACTCGCTCCTTGAGTGCGTTGTCTCGGGCCTTGAGGTGGCCCGGACGATAGCGAGGGAAAGACCGAAGAACCGGTCAAGGAGGGAACCGCCTTACAGGGCCTTCGAGCCGGGCGACGTTGAAGCTATAAGGGAGCTCCTCTGGGAGCACGCCGGGATAGTGAGAACCGCTGAAGGCCTGGGGGCGGGCCTGAAAAGGCTTGAGGGGATAGAAGCGGACGAGAGGCTGAAGCTATTGGCAAAGGGCGTCCTTGAGTGCGCCTTAGCGAGGGAGGAGAGCAGGGGGAGCCACTACCGCTGGGACTTTCCTGCTATGAGGAAGGAATTCGAGAGGCCGAGCTTCTTCAACGGGAGGTGCAGGCTGTAGGTCTCTTCCGATGCAGTACTCCGCGATAAAATTTTTTAAACGGGGCATCCAATCAGTCTATATGCGGGAAAAGGAGAGGCTGAGGAAAATCGAAGAGAAGTATGGAATGAGTTGGGAGAGGTTCTACTACTATGCCGAGGTCGTCAACTACTGGGAACCTCCACTCAAACGCGCAACCCCAGAGGAAATCCTCAATGACCTCGCTGAGCTGTTTGAGATTGACGAGGAGCCCAAAAACGAAAGGGTAAGAACATGCTAAAGCCCCTCGATGAGAGGTGGCATAGCTAAGTGACTACGTTTTGGTCCTTAACCAAAGGTGTCCAAAAACCCTTTTAACGTACTCCCATTATTCACGCCCAAGAGGGATGAGAACATGGAACGTGAGGAACTTGTTGAGGAGATTAGCCGGCTTAAGGAGGAGCGCAACGCCATAGTAATGGCTCACAACTACCAGCTTCCTGAGGTTCAGGACATAGCGGACTTCCTCGGCGACAGCCTTGAGCTCGCGAGGAAAGCGGTTAACGTTGACGCCGACATCATAGTCTTTGCCGGCGTTGACTTCATGGCGGAGACCGCTAAAATCCTCAACCCTGAAAAGACTGTCCTTTTGCCGACGAGGAGGGCAACCTGCGCGATGGCCAACATGCTGAAGCCTGAACACATACTTGATGCCAAGAAGAGGTATCCCAACGCCCCGGTAGTGCTCTACGTCAACAGTTCAGCGGAGTGCAAAGCTCATGCTGATGTCACGGTAACTTCAGCAAACGCCGCAGATATCGTCGCAAAGCTGGATTCCGACGTCGTCATCTTTGGTCCGGACAAGAACCTCGCCCACTACGTTGCAAAGCAGACTGGAAAGAAGGTCATCCCGGTTCCCGAGTATGGACACTGCTACGTCCACAGAAAGTTCACGCTTGAGGACGTTGAGCGCGCGAGGAAGCTATACCCGAACGCCAAGCTGATGGTTCACCCCGAGTGCGAGCCCGAAATCCAGGAGAGGGCCGATATAATCGTCTCAACCGGCGGCATGATTAAAAGGGCCCCGGAGTGGAGCGAGTGGGTGGTCTTCACCGAGAGGGAGATGGTCTACCGTTTGAGCAAGCTCTATCCAGGCATCAAGTTTCACCCAGCGAGGGAAGATGCAACCTGCATAGGCATGAAGGCGATAACGCTCCAGCACATCTATGAGTCTTTGAGGGATATGAAGTACGCCGTCGAGGTTCCGGGGGAGATAGCTGAGAAGGCGAGAAAGGCGATAGAAAAAATGCTGGAGATGAGCTGACTTTTCTTCACCTCTTCGAGGTCACGTGCCTGACGGTGTAGTGCTCCAGTGTTGCACCGGTCTCAACGAACTCGTGGGGCCATATCTTGACGTTGTACATCCTTACATTGTCCCCTATAACCGTGTTGTCCCCTATAACCGAGTTCACTATCCTCACGTTGTCACCGATCTCGACGTGGCGCCCTACTATGGAGTTCATTATCCTGACGTTGTCCCCCAGTTTTACTCTGTCCATCACGACCGAGTGGAGGATCTCGCACTTCCTTCCGATTATTGAGTAGTTGTCTATGATTGCATCTTCGAGGGAGGTTCCCTTTCCAATGGATATATGTCTCCCGAGGAGAACCTTCTCCTCAACCAGGAGCTGACCCCTTTTTATCATATCCCTGACCTCGCGCCTCAGTCTCTCGGACATCTTGGACTTACCCTGCATGTAGACATCCTGTGTGATCGGGATGGCGTCTATTTCCTCGGGAGAAAGGTGATGAAGCAGGTACATTGCCGCGTTGAGATAGCGTTCCGGCGTCCCGACGTCGAACCAGTAGCTTTTCATAGGGTAGCCGTACACAGCGTAGCCGTGTTCTATGAGGGCGGGGATTATATCGCCCCCGAAGTCCAGTTTCCTCTCTTTCTTCATTTCTTTAGCCCAATCTTCTTCGAGGAACTCCCAGAAGTTCTCAGAGAGGATGTAGATGCCCGTGTTGGCCAAGTTGCTCGGGGCTTCCTCCGGCTTAGGCTTCTCAACGAAGTACCCTATCCTGTAGTCGTCGTCTACCTTTGCCACGCCAAAGCCCGTTACGTCCTCCACCTGCTGAAGGGCTATCGTCATGAACGCGTTTTTCTTCCTGTGCCACTCTAACATCTCCTGAACGCTGAGCTGGTAGATGTTGTCGCCCTGGATGATGACCACCGGCTCCTTTATGCCGTAGTACTGCATCGTGTACCAGACGGCGTCGCCGTTGGTGGTGCTTTCGTAGCGCGGCATGTAGCGTATCCTGATCTCTTTCTCAAGCCCATACTTCTTTTTGAGCCAGTAGCCCTCGCGGAAATAGTCGAAGAGGGTTGTGTAATTCACGTAGCCTTTAACGCCGAGGTAAATCTCCTCAACGCCGTCCTTTGCCAGGTTCAAAATCGAATGCTCCAGAATCGGCCGGTTAAGGAGCCTTACGAGCCCCTTCGATGTCTCTATAGTCAGGGGCCTCAGACGGGTCGCTTCCCCACCTATGGGAATTACAGCCTTCTTGATCATAGCCTTCCCCATTTAACATCGTCTTTGGAGAATAAAAGACATTCTTTCACGGGGAGTGGTGCAGATCATGGAAAGCGAAATAAAGCTCAGTTCCCAGGGGGAGTTGGGGTGAAAGCATGGTTTCGCTTGAGTACCTGCTCGGGTTTATCAGGGAAGACGCCCCCTTCGGCGACGTTACGAGCGAGGCGGTTATTCCCGAGGGGATCAAAGCTAGGGCCGTCATCATAGCGAAGCAGAGGGGGGTTGTTGCTGGAGTTGAGGAAGCCAGGGGCCTCTTCGAGCACTTCGGCGTTGTCGTTAAGGTCAAAAAGCACGACGGCGAGGAGGTGGGAAGGGGTGACATTATCCTTGAACTCGAAGGGGACGCGAGGGCAATTCTCCTCGTCGAGAGAACGGCTCTAAACGTCATGGGCAGGATGAGTGGGATAGCGACGGAAGTCAGAAAACTCGTCGAGAAAGTTAAGGTTGTCAATCCAAAGGTGCACGTTGCTGGAACGAGGAAGAGCCTTCTCAGACAGATAGACAAAAAAGCAATTCTCATCGGGGGAGGTGAGCCACACCGCTTCTCACTAAGCGATGCGATACTCATAAAGGACAATCACCTCGCTTTAGTTCCTTTGGAAGAGGCAGTAAAGCGCGCAAAGGCCTTCAGCGTCTA
This sequence comes from Thermococcus sp., assembly GCF_027008145.1. GTDB lineage: Archaea > Methanobacteriota_B > Thermococci > Thermococcales > Thermococcaceae > Thermococcus. Next base: position 13,180 of record NZ_JALTCZ010000210.1, read on the forward strand.
CAAGGTCGTTGAGGTTGAAGTTGAGAGCCTTGAGGACGCGGTTAAAGCTGCCAAAGCCGGGGCAGACGTTGTCATGCTCGACAACATGTCTCCGGAGGAAATAGCGGAGACCATAGAGGCCTTAAGGCGCGAGGGGCTCCGCGATAATGTCAAAATCGAGGTCTCCGGCGGGATAATCCCGGAGAACATAATGGAATACGCGAAGCTCGACGTAGACGTCATAAGCCTCGGCTACCTGACCCACTCGGTCAGAAACTTTGACCTGAGCCTGGAAATCACCGGAGAGTTATGAGGCCATTCGGTTTTCACAGGTTTTTTCGAACTTTTTTCACACCAACCTCGATGTAGTTGTGGCAAGGCTTATAATCCACTGAGACGTTCATCTAACTGAAGGGAGGTGGTGTGAATGAACAAGCTCGCCA
>NZ_JALTCZ010000211.1 GCF_027008145.1 Thermococcus sp.
GGTACTTGGAGTTTTAGCTTTTCTGGACTATACGAGGTGAGCGGAAAGGTAATTAACCTTCATCCCAATGATGGGAGTGATAGAAGCCAACCCTATAAACGTTCTCCTCTACGAGGTACGCGAGATGAAGAAGCGCCTGGATGAGGTGGAGAAAGAACTTCTGAAGCTCAATGCAAAGCTCGTCGAAGAGGAAGCGGGGGAAAGCCTGGAGGAGATTGAAGCCCTTGAGGAGGAAGCTCTTAAAAACGGGACCTGCTGGGAGGAGCTCAAGAAGGAGCTGGAACTATGACCTTCAGGATTGTGGTCAGCAAGCGGGCTGAAAAAAATAAGAAACCTCCCTCCTGCCAACTTAAAGCGCCTTTGCCGAGCTTGTGGAGACGTTGAAACTCAACCCGGTGCCCGTGGAAAGCTTCAACGTTAAAAAGATACGCGGTTCGGGGCGGGCATACAGAGTTAGGCTTGGTAACTATCGGGTCCACGTGAGAGAGCCTACCGCTGAGCTAACCCTTTTATACCCCATTTCCCTTCTCCCCCCCGGTGGTGTCCATGAAGGTCGTCGTCATCGGTTCTGGTACAGCGGGAAGCAACTTCGCCCTCTTTCTCAGGAAGGCCGACAGGAAGGCGGAAATCACCGTCATCGGGAAGGAGCCAACGATGCAGTACTCACCGTGCGCGTTGCCCCATGTCATAAGCGGAACCATAGAGAAGCCGGAAGATGTTATCGTTTTCCCCAACGAGTTCTACGAAAGGCAGAGAATTAAAATGCTCCTCGGAGTGGAAGCTAGGGTAATAGACCGCGAGAGGAAGGTAGTCATCACCGACAAGGGCGAGATCCCCTATGACAAGTTGGTTTTAGCGGTCGGCTCTAGGGCCTTCATTCCTCCGATACGGGGCGTTGAGAACGAAGGGGTCTTTACGCTCAAGAGCCTCGGCGACGTGAGGAAAATAAAGGCCTACATAGCCGAGAGGAAGCCGAAGAAAGCGGTCGTAATCGGCGCCGGCCTGATAGGCCTTGAAGGCGCTGAAGCATTCGCGAAGCTCGGCATGGAGGTTCTCGTGGTGGAGCTGATGGATCGCCTAATGCCGACGATGCTTGACAGGGACATGGCAAAGCTCGTTCAGGCCGAGATGGAGAGACACGGTGTTTCCTTCCGCTTCGGCGTCGGTGTTAGTGAGATAATAGGGAGCCCGGTCAAAGCCGTTAAGATAGGTGAGGAGGAAGTCAAGGCAGACCTTGTTTTAGTCGCCACGGGCGTCAGGGCGAACGTTGATCTGGCCAAAAAGGTCGGCCTCGAAGTCAGCAGGGGCATAGTGGTGAACGAGCACCTCCAGACGAGCGATCCAGATATCTACGCGATAGGCGACTGCGCCGAGGTTGTGGATGCGGTAACGGGGAAGAGAACCCTCAGCCAGCTCGGGACGAGCGCGGTTAGGATGGCCAAAGTCGCGGCCGAGCACATAGCTGGGAAGGATGTTGCCTTCAGACCCGTCTTTAACACGGCAATAACCGGGCTCTTCGGCCTTGAGATAGGGGTCTTTGGAATCACCGAGGAGGGAGCTAAGAGGGAGGGCATCGAAACAGCGGTCGGCAGGTTCAGGGGCTCAACCAAGCCGGAGTACTACCCCGGAGGGAAGCCGATAACGGTCAAGCTGGTGTTCCGGAAGTCAGATAGAAAGCTCATCGGTGGGCAGATAGTCGGCGGTGAGAGGGTATGGGGCAGGATAATGACGCTCTCCGCTTTAGCCCAGAAGGGTGCAACGGTGGAAGATGTCGCTTACCTTGAGACTGCCTACGCACCTCCAATAAGCCCAACCATTGACCCCATAACCGTTGCCGGTGAGATGGCAATTAGGAAATTAACTTAAAACTTTCAGTATGTTTAGTTATTATTTCTTCTAATTTTTATACATATGGTTAATGTCGAAATTCTTCGAGCAAGCTTGTATCTATGAAAGCGCAAATGCTCTGAACTTTACGCAAAACTATTTAACCACAGAAAAAAAAACGCGATGGGGAGGTACCATGGATGTTAAGAAGAGAATCCCAACGGGAGTTCCTGGGTTGGATAAGATGATCCATGATGGGTTAATACCCGGTAGGGTGTACCTTGTAAAAGGGGGTCCCGGTCTTGGAAAAACTACCCTCGCAATCCAGTTCCTTATGGAAGGCGTGAGGAACGGGGAGGACGTTCTCTATATCACCTTAGAAGAGTCTCTTGAGATGGTTCATGAGGATATGAAATCTTTTGGGTTTGACTTAAAAAATCCCAAGTTTCACGGTATAGACGCAACCCCTGTTAGCAGAAAAACTTATCTCTTTGAAGATATTCACTATGCAGAATTCGCCGAAAGCCTTGAGAAGTTTATACCGGCCGTTGAAAAGAGACTGAAAGAATATCAAATCTCAAGGGTTGCAGTGGACCCAATAACGATGCTCCGTCTCACGGTAAATGACGAACTAACTTATCGTCGTCTCTTTATAGATCTTATTAAACTCTTTGCAGATTATGAGGCCACTGTGGTAATAACCTCTGATATAGGGTCTTCGTATAGCTTTGGAATCGAGGACTACCTGACAAGCGGTGTCATAGAACTCAGGAGGTATGATGTTGGGGGAAAGGCCCTCAAGGGCATCAGGGTGACGAAGTTCAGGGGGAGCCCCTTCGACGAAGATGTAAGGCCTTATGCCTTCACAGACACTGGTATCGAAGTCTACGCCTCCGAGAGGATGTATGAGAAGTCCACGAGGTGAGGTGATTGTTATGGAGATCCCCCTCTCTCAGCTTGGAAACCTCCTCGGCCCGATCAGTGAGGGGGATGTTGTGCTCGTCGAGACTGAGGGTGAGGTGACGGCGGACTTCCTGCTCCGGACCGTGGAAGAGAACAGAGGCAAGGCTCAACTGCTCTTCGTAGTCCCAAAGGGAGCTCCCGAGGTCAGGAACCCTCTGAAAAGCCAGAAGGACGTCCAACTGCTTATCCTCGGGAAGGACATCGACACAGACAGGCTCTACGAGCTCCTTCGCACCATCAGAAACCTTTCCGAAGGGGCCCTCATAGTCACAATACGCCTGGACTCCCTTTTCCTGAAACGCGACGAGAAGAGCGTTTACCTGTTTCTTGAGGATTTGGCGAGCCTCGTTCAAGAGAAGAACCTGATTCTGTTAATGACCATCGACAAGAGGAACGTCTCCTCAAGGCAGATGGCAATGTTCGAGAACCTTTCCACCCACGTGGTGGACACCATGGAGAGGATAACCGACTCCCGCGTGGTTCACCTTCTCAGGGTCAAGAAGTCGCCCAAGGGGAGCACGGGCTTCTACACCATGAACGTTAAGGACGGTAAAATAATCCTCCAAAAGCCCGGGCCTTAGGGGTTCTAGTCCCCTACTCTCGTCGTTTTGCCTGAACCCTATTTTTCTCACTGGTTCTGAGTTTAGCCCCTTGGATCTTTGTCAAAATGATGACCTTTCAAGCAAAAAGCTTATATTTTAGAAATCTGCTCAAAACTATCGTGTTTTTAATGAACGGATAATCTAAATCTGGTGGTAAAGATGAACATAGAGGCGGTTGAATGGGCAAAGAAGGTGCTGGCCGAGAAGGGAATAAGGCAGGTTCTGTGTGCCTTCACCGACGTCAGAGGCTACCTGCTGACGTTCTCGATACCCGCTAGAGAGTTCATCGAAGGTAGCGCCTTCGAGGACGGCATAGGTTTCGACGGCTCTTCGGTGAGGGGTTTTAAGAGCATCGAGCAGAGCGACATGGTCTGGAAGCCCGACCCCTCGACGCTCAGGGTTATCCCATGGGCCGAGGGGATACACGCGAGCGCGGTAATGTTCGGCGACGTCTACGAGGCTGGAGGCAGGGATCAAGCTGATTGCGACCCAAGGGGCTTTGTTGCAAAAAGACTTAAGAAGGAGCTCGGGGAGGAGGGCAGGTCAGCCATATTCGGGCCTGAGATAGAGTTCTTCGTCTTCGACGGCATCGACGCAAGGAGCCTTGCATGGGATCTTTTCGTCACGCCAAATGGAGGCGAGGGCGACTCCTGGGGTGCCCCGAGGGTCATCCCTAAGAGCAGAGAGCTTGAGGAGTTGCCGATAATAAGGCCCAAGGAAGGTTACTTCAGGGCCCCTCCCGAGGACAGGACGCTCGAATACAGGAACGAACTCGTCTATTATCTCGAAAAGATGGGTATCATCGTCGAGTACCACCACCATGAAGTTGCCACAGCCGGTCAGGTTGAGTTTGATTTCAAGCCCTTCGGCCTCGTTGACGTTGGTGATGCCTTCTACATCTACAAGTTCGTCGCCAAGAACGTCGCGAGGATGCACGGCCTTCTGGCGACCTTCATGCCGAAGCCCCTCTACCTCGACAACGCCAGCGGGATGCACGTCCACCAGAGCCTCTGGGAGGGCGAGCCCTTCAGGGGTAAGAACCTCTTCTCTGACCCGGACGACGAGTTCGGCCTGAGCCAGCTGGCGAGGTACTACATTGGTGGCCTCCTTGAGCACGCTCCAGCTTTAACAGCTCTGAACGCTCCGACGGTCAACTCCTACAAGAGGCTCGTTCCAGGCTTCGAGGCCCCGATTTTTATAGCCTGGAGCCCGAGGAACAGGTCTGCCCTTGTAAGGGTTCCGGCCTACTTCAAGAAGCCTTCAGCAATAAGGGTCGAGTACAGGGGCGCTGACCCGAGCCAGAACCCGTATCTGGGTATAGCGGCCCAACTCGCCGCGGGGCTGAACGGCATAAGGAAGAAGATAGACCCCGGCGATCCGGTGATGAAGGACATCTACAAGCTCACCGATAGGGAGAAAAGGGAGCTCGGTATTGGAGAACTGCCCACAAGCCTTAAGGAGGCCCTTGAGGCCCTCGCGAGCGACGAGGTCATCCAGAGGATTCTGGGAAGCCACATCTACGATGCCTTCATGGAGCTGAAGACAGAGGAGTGGAACCAGTACTCCCTCTACGTGACACCCTGGGAGTTCATGAAGTACTTCGACATCTGACTTTTTCTACCTTCTTCTCTGTCCGTGGAAAAGTTTAAGTTCCCAGAGTTTAAATAGCTCTCAATGGACTTGGGGGAATCGGGATGAAAAGGCTCTCGCTCATTGTTCTCCTCCTGCTCTTTATGAGTGTAATCGCCATGTACATCGGGGAGAGTCCAGGGAGTTCCACTTCCCCAAAGGTCACCCTAAAGCCGAGGCATCCATCCAGGGAAGAACTTTTGGATGGGTTGGGGGAGATAAGGCAGTTCACGTTCATAGAGAATACGAGCGTAAGGCTCAACATGACCATCAGGCAGGGAAACCTAACCCGGAGCCAGAATATTACCATAGTCTACAATAGAAAGGGCTACCTCGACTTCACCGAGAGAAAGGCTGAGATCAACATAACCACCCTTGTCTTTCCGGGTGGGACCTCAACCTCAAGCAGGGAGGTTATCATAGGGAACGATGTTTACGTCTCCATCGGCGGCAGTTGGTTCAAGCTGACCAACGAGAGCCTTGGCTTACCCCCGTCCCTCGTGCTCAACATGACGTGGAAGTACAACGTAGTCAACTTCACGATGAAATACCTCACCAGGAAACCCGTTAAGGTGGAGTTCAGGAACGGCACCCAGTTCCTCTACTACAACATCACTTACGATGATCTGAAGACCATCTTCGAGGGACTTCTGGGGAGGGCCCCGAACATGACTACCAACCTGACCAACGGAATTCTCGAGCTCAGGTTCAGAGGAATCACTCTGATAGGTGGGAGGGCCGGTTACAGGGTCAGCACCCACATATGGGGCGAGAGGCTCGGGCAGAGGGTAAATGTCTATGAGAAGGGCTTCGTCTACGACGAGTTCATAATCACCGACGTAAACGTCAAGAAAAAGGTTGAGGCGCCGTCAGCGTTCCACGCGTGAGCTTTTTATTCCTTCCTCCAACTTCTCTTTGATGGAGCGCAAGAGGGTAAGCAAGCTCATGGCCTACATCCTGAGGCACTCCCCTGAGGAGTTCGGCCTAAAACCCGATAAGGAAGGCTTCGTTCCTCTAAGCGGGCTCATCAGGGCGCTTAGAGAGGTCTACCCTGAAGTAACCGAGGGACTCGTGAGGGAGGTTGTCGAGAATGACCCAAAGGGGCGCTACGAGATAAGGGCAGGAAAAATCCGCGCCCGCTACGGCCACAGCTTTCCGGTCTCTCTAAACCACGGGGAAGATGCCGAAAGTCGCTTTCTCTACCACGGAACCCCGAGGAGTAATCTTCCCTCCATCATGAGGGAGGGCCTGAAACCAATGAGAAGGCAGTTCGTTCACCTGAGCACGAGCAAAGGCGAGGCTCTCGAAACGGGCAGAAGGCACGGGAGGAACGTTGTACTGCTCGTCATAGACGCCAACTGCCTAAGGCGGAGGGGGCTGAAGGTCTACAAAGCCGGAAAGAACGTGAGGATTGTTAAGTTGGTTCCCCCGGAGTGCATCACTCTGGCAGTCTGAGTGTTAGAATGAATGCCAGCCCGAGGGGGATGAGGGTGCTCACGAAGTCTAGGGTGAAGCTTATCCCGGACAGGTAACCTCCAACTAGGGGCCCAACGACCCAGCCGAGGCTCATCATGGTGTTCAGCAAACCCATCCCCTGGGCCCTCTCGTTAGGGCCAACTTTCCCGGCAACGTAGGCAGAAGTCGAGTTTATAGTCATCACCCACTTAATCCCCGAGAGGAATGCGACACCGAAGACCAGCCAGACGTTTCTCACGAGAGCATATAGGAGGAAGGCCAGAGCGTAGCCGACTATGGCCAGCAGGTAGAACCTTCTCGCACCGTACCGGTCTATCAGCCTGCCAATGAGGTAGCCGGTTAAAGCCGCGGCGAGGCTCTCTATCCCAAAGATTACCCCAACACTCCATTCCCCGAAGGTTTCCTTGAAGTAAACCGAGGAAACGCTGTAGAACTGCCCGCTGGCCACCATCACGAGGAAGACTGTGAGGTAGAAAAGCCCGAGATAACTGCGCATGAACCTTTTAAAGGCTGACCCCCCGATTGTTGCCCTCCAGCCCTCCCTTCCTTCCCTGACTAGTATTATCCCGAGGAGGGAGTGCTTTCCGCGCTGCCCTTCCCGTATCAGGAGAGCTAGGCCTGTTGAAGCAGAGAGCAGAAAGCCCGCAATGAAGAAAACGCTCTCTACACCGAGATATTCTACAACCGCCGAGCCGAGGAAGTTGCCCGCCATGAAGCCAGCATTTTCCACCGAGTTGAATAGGCCGAATATCGAGCCGGCCCTGGTTGAGAGCTCTGAAATCAGGGCGGAGTGGGCCGGCGTCAGGGCCGAGCCGAAGACCCCCTGGAGCGTCCTCAGGATGAGAACCTGGGTCGGGGTGACAGCGAAGGCCATCAGCGAGTAGAAGAGACCCAGCGAAGCTGTGCCGAAGGCTATGAAGGCTTTTCTGTTGCCGGTTGAGTCTGAAAGCCAGCCGAAGGGGTACTGAAAAACCGTAGAAGTTAGGTTGAAGGCGACGCTGAGGAAGCCGACCATGAGCATGCTCGCACCGAGGACTCTCATGTAGACGCTCAGGTAGGGGAAGGCCATGCCGAAGGCAACGTTGGCGATGAACATGGCCACCGCTAGTATGAGGGTATTCCTCCGTTTAACCCGGAGCTTTTTGAGCTTTAAAGCTCTCTCCCGCTTGCCCTGGATGGTAGTCTGCTCTCTCCTCGGCATCGGTGGGGAGAAGGGCGGACCTCTTATAAAATTTCCGTCGAAATGATGAGAGGAGGATTGAAAAATCAAGCACTGCCGTACTGCTTTAGGATGTTGTATATGTGCTGGGCGGCATCTGTGTAGAGAGTGAACTTCTTGCCCCTCGCGCGAAACTCAAGGTAGTAACCTCCAAGTATGGCCTTCTTCAGCTCAAGCCAACTTATCTCCTTCAATGGAATGTCCTCGTAGACCTCACCTATACCCGCGGCTCTGAGAGCGGCTTTAACGGCAACGGTTGCAACGGTTCCTCTCAGCCTGTACTTCCCCGTGAGCTTCAGCCTCTTATTGGTTATGACGAGCGTTCCAACGCGCTCCTGGCTTATTGCACCAATCTTGAACCTTACCTCGCCCCTGTAAAGCTCTCTCTCAGGTTCTTCTGCTGGGGTGGTAGCCTTTTCAATCTGAGGAGCCTCAACGGGCTTAGCCCCGGCGAGGCGCTTTGTCTGCTCCTCGGTGAGCTTTGCCACAGCTCCACTCTCGGCCTCGTAGGCTTCAACTACCGTTTTGAGCAGGAAGTAGTGGAACTCGAAGAGGTACTGGAAAAATTTTAGGTCACCACAGGAGTAGTCCCATTTCTCTTCCCGCATGAGTCTTAGGCTTTTTTGAGCTTCTTCCAGAAGTTCCCTCGCCTCTTCCATGTCCCCGTAGTGAAGGACGTGACAGACGTTGGAGGCGAACTTCAGGGCGGAGATTCCACGAGGGTACCTTTCTTGTTGAACTTTGCCTCTGGTTCTTGGACTATACAAGGTATTTCCTCTTCAAGTTCAAAAACATCTTGAAAGAGTTCACCGGCTTTGTAATCGTTGAGTGGGCTATATATTTCCTCTACAATTGCCCTAAGTTCCTCTTCTGCTCTGTCGAATTCGTCTTTAGATATTGTAAAGTCTCCTTCCGATAGTGCCCCTAAAGCCTTTTCGAGGATGGAGAGAGGGCTGAGAGTATTTTCCAATCACCATTGTTTTTCGAGGAGTATCCTCTGAACCTCTTCCTGCACTCCTCTAATAAATTGTCACCTAGTTTTTCTCTTGCAAGTTTCTCGATAGAGGTTCCCCAATATTTTATTTCAAGTTCTTTCTTTTTCTTTTTTAATTTCGTTGATTTCGTTTATTATTGATCTTCTGTTGGAGAAATTAACAATAATACCCCCAAACATAGCTGCAGAACTTGCACTAATAACCCCTATTACTGCTGCGACGACTCCAGTAGCCCCCTCTCCTCCTGAGGCAAATAGAAATGACATCATTGCAACAGCAACTGCCACTAAAAAGATCTCTACAAAAGTGCTGTGAAGTTTTTCTCTTGTCTAGCTGGTCTTTCTGCCATTTAATATTATTTTCTATCCGGGTGATTTCCCCCCACAGTCTCTCTCCTTAACAAGCGCCCGAGCCTTGCCAGTGCACGTATGAAAAGTTCGACTTTGCAGTACTCGAGGGTGGCTTGGAATGGTCTGTCAAAAGAAAACTGAAAAATTTTGAAGATGGCTAAATCACCCCATCTGCAGTGCCCTGCCTCTCAGCTCACCCCTCTCGAAGCGATAGGGATCATACCACCAGGCGGGAAGGTCAGTTCTGCCTTTTGTAACGAGGTCGGCCACCATCTCCGCCACTGCAAGAGCCATCATGAAGCCGTGGCCGGAGAAGCCCGCAGCTATGTAGTAGTCGCTCAGCTCCTCGATTTTGCCTATAACAGGGTTGCTGTCCGGTGTCTTGGCATAGTAGCCCGCCCACGTCCTCAGTATGAGGAGCTCCCTGAGGGCTGGAATTATCCTAGTGAAGTAGTAGCTGACCTCGCGCATGAACTCGTACGTTGGAGTGAGGTCGTAGGTTGGCCCTTCTTCATAGCCGACACCGCCGATTATCCCGCCATGGGCCGTCTGGGTAAGGTAAGCGTGACCGTAGCGGAAGGAGATGACCATCGGCTTTACCGAACCTTGCTTTATGGGCTGGGTTATTACCGCCTGGTGCTTGTAGGGCTCTATCGGTATCTTCGTCCTTATTCCTGCCATCGCGTTGATGAGCTTGGTCCAGGCGTTGGTAGCGTTGATGACAATGCCGGTCTTTATAGTCCCCCTGCTCGTTTTGAGGCCTTTTATTTCCCCGTTCTCGACGATGAAGTCCTTGACCTCGGTGTATTCCACCAGCTTCGCTCCAAACTCCTCGGCATGAAGGGCAAACTTCGCAGTTGAGTGGAAGGGGCTGGCCTTCCCATCGGTTGGATTCCACGAAGCGGCAACGACCTCACTGATATCCAAGAGCGGAACTATCTCCTTGGCCTCCTCCGGCGTTATAAGTCTCGTCGGGATTCCAAAGCGGTTCTGTATCGCTATGTTCCTCTTGAAGGCCTTAACTTCATCGTCGTCGTAGAGCAGGAAGAGGTAGCCGGTCTGCTCGAATGGGAAGTCATATTCTTCGCTATAGCGCTTCCACAGCTCAACTGAGCGCTTCATTGTCTGGACGTTCGCCTCGTCGTTGAACTGCTGTCTTATCCCCGTGCCACAGCGGAAGGTTGAGCCGGAACCTATGAAGCGCTTCTCTATGACGGTGACCTCTTCCCCGCGCTTGGCCAGCTCGTGGGCGATGGTAACTCCAACTATTCCGCCACCGATGACCGTTATTTCGCTCCTCTCAGGAAGCTTCTTCGTCGGCATTTCAATCCCTCCCGGCGACGACCTTCATCTTGACGTTCTTTATCGGTGGCCTCGCGACCGGTATGTCGAGTCTGTCCATCGGAGTTCCGCTTCTCTGGGAGACGAGCAAAGCCCCGTTGAAGAGGCAGAAGCGCCCTTGGCAGAATCCCATCGCGAGATGGGTTAGGCGCTTGATTATCTGCAGGTCGGTTATCCCGCTCTTAACGACGTCATCAACCTTCTTCAGCGTCACACCGCAGCCACATATCTGGACGTCCTCGCTGCTGAAGCCGTCGAGCGGGAGCTTTGAAATGGGTCTCGCGACAGGCTCGTAGTCCCTCAGCTTCTCCTCGTAGATGCAGGGCTCAGCTTCGAGGCCGAACTCCCTGAGGATGTAAGCCCCTACAAGCTTCCCCTCAAGGTAGTTTGCATAGTGGGGTTTTATGCTCACTGCGCTTCCAGCCACAAAGATTCCATCCCTTATCCTGTGGTTGGCATCTAAAACGGGCCTGTAGTAACCGCGCTTGAAGTAAACCTTCCCTCCGGCCTGGGTTATTGGATTTATGTCCGGAATCCTGCCGTCGGCCATTATGACTGCATCGACCTCGTAGACGTTGCCGTTCTCATCTATGAGGCGCTCAATCCTGTCCTCCCCTTCAACCCTCCTCGGGTTGGGAACCACGACGTACTCTATGCCCCAGCGGTCTAGCTCTGGAGTTATCTCCTCCGGAAACGCGCCGGTTACGGCAACCCTCTTTCCCGGTGCAACGTTCCAGACGTTTATGACTTCGAGGGCATCGCTCCTTCTGAAGACCCCGGGCCAGTCGTTGTTCTCGAAGAGCATTATGGAGTCAACTGCTCCTGTGGCTAAAACAACGCGCTTGGCCATGAACTCTATGAGCTGGTCATTTCTCACAGCCGGAACGAGGAAGTACTCGCCCTTGTCGAAGACCCCCAAAGTCGTCGTCTTGAGGAAGACGCGGACGTTTTTAGGGAAGTTCGTGAGCTTTTCTATGGCCTCCCTCGGGTTTCCGAAGCCTTCCTGCTCCACTCCTTTAAGCCACATGTCGCCACCTAACCATGAGCGCTCCTCGATGAGTGCAACGGTGAGCTTTCCCCCTATTTCCTCAACCGCTCCCAATCCAGCGGGACCGGCACCTATTACGGCGACATCAACGACGTAGCGGAGAATGGGTTTGCCCTCGTCTATCTCAATCTGCTCCTGAAACTCGTCGTAGCGTTGTCTCTCGACTCTCATGCTGTCCTTTACAACTAACTTCCTTCCGTTGATGTTTTTCACTCCATTGACCTTCACCGGAACCGGGCCGAAGGTGAAGGCTCCCCTGCGCCTCCCCTCTGTGCTCGTGGTGAGCCAGTAGAGGCCGTTGGCGAGCATAGCGACTGGAAACTTTTCGCCTTCATAGGCTTCGTAGGGTTTTCCATCAAAATAGATTGTAACCTTCTTAGAAGGGTTCTTCTCGGTAAGGTCGAGAGGCCTCATAACACCACCCCGAAAATTTTGCGGACACTGTTCGAAGTTGAGCGTCGATGCTTATAAACGTTGGGATGGATAAAAGGGAAAGCCGTCAGCCGGGCTCCTCAACGGGGAGCTTCATCCTGCTTGAGGCTAGGAGGAGAACCATCCCGAGGAGCGGCATCGCGAGGAAGACCAGCATGCCCTGGGTTACCCCCTGCACGAGGAGGAACATGACGTTCGGGGCTATGGCGTTGGCGGAGTTCGATATGAGCCCGAGGGCGAAGCTGGCCTCCGGGTAAATTTCCTTCGGATAAGTTGCCGGCGCCGTCGTCCAGAAGGCCGGGCCAGTTCCCTGTATTATGCCTGTCACTGCAAAGCCGAGAAGGGCCAGTGTGTAGTCGCTCCCTAGGATGCTCTTCCATACTATGAAGAGTCCTGCGAAGGTCACGGCGTAGGAGATTGTCATGACGCTGACTATCGCCCTGAAGAGGCCGCGGTTGCTCGTGTTCTTCAGCGAGAGGCGGTAACCCAGGTAGCCCATTATTATTGACCACAGGCCCATCGAGACCTCAAGGGCCATGACAAGGTTTGCAGTCTCTGAACCCGAGAACTCTGTATGGTGGAGGGTGAAGGAACCCAAGGTGAATATTATCCACAGAGCTGGGAAAAAGGTGAAGCCGAAGACCCACGTGAAGGGCATCTTCCAGACGTTTGCACTTGACGAGCGCTTCTCCTTTGGTATCTCGAAGTCTTCAACAAGGAGCCACCAGAGACCGAGCATCGCGTACATGATGGCCGCCGAGATTAGGAAGGCCACCTTAACCGACTCCCAGCCGGTATAGCTGTGGGAGGCCCAGCTGGCCAGGTTTATACCGTACATGCCACCCCAGAATATTCCTGAGAGGATTATGCCCTTCGCAAAGGGCCTCTCCGCTAAAAAGAGCCTCCCAATCTGGTTGCTGAAGACAGCTATAAGGGCAACTATGAACCCCTGAAAGAAGCGGAGGGCAACGACCACCCACCAGTTGCCCACAAAGGGAATTATAAACTGAGGTATCGCCGCGAAGCTGACTATCAAAGCTACGCTCCTCTTGAAGGAGCCCTTAAAGAGGCTAGTGCCTCCAAGGAGGAAGGCCACGAAGAGACCGACGACAAAGGCAGTCTGCTGGTACCCCATTGCTCCCCCTGTTATGCCGTAGTGCGCTATAACGGTCCCCTTAAACTTTTCAAGCATGTGCATTGTCCCAAAGCCAGAGGCCAGTAGGAGTGTGTTTAGTATTACCGTCCTCCACCTGTTCTCCATGCGTCACCACCTCAGAGCTTTGAAAGGGCCTCCTTCATGCGCTCCATTGCCTCGATGAGCTTCTCCTTTTCCGTTGCATAGCTGATTCTCACCCAGCCCTC
>NZ_JALTCZ010000212.1 GCF_027008145.1 Thermococcus sp.
TCTGGAAGAGAAGAGGGGCGCTATCCGAGGGACGTTAGAGTTCTTAAGGGCTCCGAGGTTCCGAAGTTCCTGTACAACCTCACATAGAGAATTCCATTATCTTCTCAGCTTTGCTTGCTTTACACTTCGTCCTTTCTTGTGAACAAAATGCGTGCATATCGTCCTCACACAAGGACAAGATTTATAAATACGGGGATTCAACTCCAAAATATGGACGGGAGGATACTCACTTCACTCATCGCCACGAGCCGGCGGGTGATGGCGTGGGCGAGGAAGTTCCCAAAAAAACGCTTTCTCTTCGACGAACTTAAAGCCATTGATGAGGAATACTACGTCGGTGTTAAGGGCATTAGAGGTGTCGGTAAAACTGTCCTCCTGCTCCAGCTGGCAAATGAGGTAGGAAAAAGCGTCTATTTTTCGGCAGATTCAACCCTCATAAAACCCCTCTCCCTCTACGAGGTGGTTAAGTCTCTCGCGGAGATGGGCTACAGGAACGTTTTCATTGACGAGATTCACCGGAAAGCTGGCTGGGCCGAGGACTTAAAGACAATCTACGACGAGCACGAGGTCAGGGTGTTTTTCTCTGGCTCATCAGCAATTGATTTGGTTCACTCCGGGGCCGACCTATCAAGGAGGGTTGTCCTCAAGGAACTTTCGCCTGCTTCCTTCAGGGAGTGGCTCAACATAAAAAGGGACTTCGACGTTCCAAAGTATTCACTGAAAAAAATCCTTTTAAGAGCATTCGACCTGACAGAGATGTACGCTGAACTCCATCCGCTCTGGAGGGAATACATGCGTGAGGGTGGAGTGCTGTACCCAAAGAGCGGCTTCTACGATGCACTCGACAATTCGATAAGGAAGGTAATCCTTGAAGACCTCTCCGCCCTGCGGGAGGTCAGCGTCAAGTACGAAACAGACGCGTTCAAGCTCCTCTATACCGTCGCCAAATCTGCCCCGTTCGAAGCCAACTACTCGCGGATAGCCAGGGCCCTCGAAGTCTCCAAGAACATGGCGATACGGCTTGTGGAGGACATATCAAAGGCCGGCCTCTTAATTGCCCTTCACCCCTGCGACAGCGGGAGGAAGGAGCCTAAACTGTACCTCACCGTTCCGCTGAGGGAGTTCTTTGCCAGGAAGGGCTTTGACACGCACAGAGGTGCCTTAAGAGAGGAGTTCTTTGTGAACCACCTGAGGAACTTCGACCTCTGCTACCTAAAGGGAAAGAGGGGGGAGAAAACGGCGGACTTTAAAGTTGGCGAATGGATTATCGAGATCGGCGGTGAATCGAAGGGAAGATATCAGAAACCTGACTACATAGCGGTCGATGGCCTCATTACCGGAAAGGGAAGGGTTCCGCTGTTCCTGTTCGGGCTGGTATATTAGCTGTCCTCCTTCAGGAGCTTTCCTATTGTGAGACTAAAAATAGAGGTCAAAGAAAAGACAATCCCCTAGATATCTACTCCCCTCGTCATTGCGCCGTCAATAACGACCGTCGAGCCGAGCATGTATTCAGCTTCCTCGCTCAGCAGGAACGCTATAAGAGACCCCAGCTCGTCCCACTTCCCCGTCCTGTGGAGTGGCGTTCTCTTCAGCACTTCCTTTTCCCATGTCTCCTCAAGGGGCTCTCCTCTCTCATCGGCCACCTTTTTCAGGTTCTCCCTCGCGCCGGGCGTATCAAAGCTCCCCAGAAGGACTGAATGGGCCCTTATCCCGAACTTCCCGTAGGTTCTCGAAACGCTCTTCGCGAGCTGGATAAGACCCGCCCTTGAAACGTCAGCCAGAACCAGCGGAGGCATGGGTTCCTTCACCGAGACCGAGTTGAGATACACCAGAACCCCTTTTCTGCCCTCTCTCAGCCACCTTCTGACAAGGAGATCGGTTAGATAGCCCGGGGCGACCGTGTGAAAGAGGGAAGCCTCAAGCCAGTCCTCATAGTCGGCCTCGTGGAGAAGACAAGGCTCGCAGGAGACGTTGGGCGCGTTCCAGACGAGGGCATCAACTCCCCTCAGAGCATCCCAGGACTCCCTAATGAGGCTCTCCAGTTCTTCCCTCAGTCGAAGGTCGGCCTTTACGGCGTGGACTTCCCCAAAGCTGGAAAGCTCTCCGTATGCCTTTTCAAGGTTCTCCCCGCTGGAAGAGCTTACAACAACCCTCGCGTTCCTCTTTAGGAGTTCCTTCGCGACGTTGAAACCTATTCCCCTTGAGGAAGCCGTCACAAGGACGCCGAGCCCGTCGAGGTCTATTCCAACCCCCATGTCCCCACCTTGGTAGGGGTAGTTAATAAGCGTGCCGATTGGAGAATGGTCAACCATTCCGCAGTTTTGGGTAGCCTAATTCGTCGTTCTGATAATCTTCCTAGCGAAAGAATATTAATATGTAAAACCTTCGGTTTTAGATAGATTTCTCGAAAAACTTTGGGGGTGATGGCGTGAAGTTTTACATCTGCAGGGAAAAGGCCGAGCCAAAGCCCTTCAAGATAGCTATTATAGGCGCCGGGCCCGCTGGACTAACGGCTGCTGGCTACCTCGCCTGTAAGGGCTACGATGTTCACGTCTACGAGAAGATGCCCGAAGGTGGAGGGATGGTGGCCTTTGCCATCCCGGAGGCTAGGATACCAATAAGATCGGTCAGGGAGGGGGTTAAAGACCTTGGAAGGCTCGGCGTCCACTTCCATTTCAGGACGAAGGTTGTCTACGACTCACCGAGAGAGCTCGGCGACGAGTGGGCGGAGCACTTCGTCTCCCTTGAGAGGCTTTTGGGTGAATTCGATGCCCTCCTCATAGCGACCGGGGCCTGGAAGCCCAGAAAGCTCAGGACTGCCGGCGTTGAGCTACCCGGTGTCTATGATGCCCTAACTTTGCTCCATCATATAAAGATGGCGAGGATAGGCTACTACTCCTGGGAAAGGATTCCCGACCTTAAGGGGAGGCACATCGTAATAATCGGAGCTGGTTACACGGCGGTTGACGTTGCCATTGAAGCGAGGCTCCTCGGCGCTGAGAAGGTTACTATGGCCTACCGCCGCTCCCTTGAGCACAGCTACGCTGAGACCGAGATAAGGAAGCTGATTGGCGGGGGACTGGAGTTCATAGAGTACGCTTCCCCAGTTAGAATACTTGGAGAGGGGAAAGTCCAAGGGGTTGAGTTCGCGAGGACGAAGATTGTTGAGGGGAGCGTTGTGACCACTGACGAGCGCTTCATCCTCGACGCAGATGTAGTTGCCTACGCCATCGGTCAGCTCCCGACGAACCCCATAAGGGAGGTCGTCTGTGCCAACGAGAAGATACTGAAGGAGGCGGGCATATTCTTCGCCGGCGATGTTGTTGCTCCAAGAAACATAGGAACTGCCATGAGAGAAGGCAAGGCGAGGGCTAAGGAAATCGAGGAGTGGCTTCTCAGTAAGGCTCCAAGGAAGGTCTTTCCGGTTCCCGTTACGACGAGGCTGATGAGCTCGGTCACGAACGGGAAATGCTGAAGTCCAAGTAGTAGACATATATCGAAAGGATAAATTTTTATTCGCTAAGTTAAAATGAACGCTGAAATATTGGGGGTGACAACATGGAGGAGATAGACTTCAAGGCCGCTGCTAAACTTCTTTCCTCAACTTCAGAGTGGATTGGTGATGGAAGGACGAAGACGACGATAGGTAAAAGGGAGATCGAGGTTGACAACCCCCTCTCAGTCCCGCCGATGGGGGCGCCAGAAAACGTGACCTGGCCCGAGCAGTTGCTCCCCGCTGCGTTGGCCGCGTGCTTCATAACCACCATGACCAGTATAAGTGAAAGGCTCAGAGTGCATCCTA